>NZ_JBEXRT010000001.1:0-287434 GCF_040613235.1 Streptomyces sp. NPDC006296
GGGAGTGAAGTGTTGTAATGACATGAGACGACGGCAGCCCCCCGGGCGGCCGCGGGGCCTGGGGGCCCGCGGGGGCCCGGCCCGGCGGCGACACGGGGCACCTCGCGGGGCACCCGGCCTGCCGGTACGGACGCACCCCGCCCCCGGGGCGGCCCCGCCGGCACGGACGCCCCCGCCTCCGCGGATGAACCGACCCCGTCGCGGGGCGGGTGCCCGCCCACTTCGTATGCTCGGCCCATGACCGACAGCACCGACCTCGGACCCGAGGACCGCAAGATCGTCACGCTGGCCCGCAGCGTCCGCGCCCGCAACACCGTGCCCGAGGGCGCGGCGGTGCGGGACGAGACCGGGCGCACGTACGCCGCCGGCACCGTGGCCCTGGAGTCGCTCAAGCTCAGCGCCCTCCAGACCGCCGTCGCCATGGCGGTGGCCGGCGGCGCCACGTCCCTGGAGGCGGCGGCCGTCGTCTCCGAGGCCGCGACCGCCTCCGACGCCGACCGCGCGGCCGTCCGTGACCTGGGCGGACCGGACACGCCCGTGCTGCTCGCGGGGCCCGACGGCACCCTCCGGTCGACGGTGACCGCGGGCTGATCCGGGGCGGTGCAGCCCTGCTGTGCACCGGCGCCGCGCGGATCGGGGAGAATGGGCGCCATGAGCGCTCGACCGAACACAGAAGCTGCTGCGCAGCAGGCTGAGAACACCGCCCCCCACCGGGCCGGCTTCGCCTGCTTCGTGGGCCGCCCCAACGCGGGCAAGTCCACCCTCACGAACGCTCTGGTCGGTCAGAAGGTGGCGATCACCTCCAACCGCCCCCAGACCACCCGGCACACGGTGCGGGGCATCGTCCACCGTGACGACGCCCAGCTGATCCTGGTCGACACACCCGGTCTCCACAAGCCGCGCACCCTGCTCGGGGAGCGGCTGAACGACGTCGTGCGGACCACCTGGGCCGAGGTCGACGTCATCGGTTTCTGCCTGCCCGCCGACCAGAAGCTCGGCCCCGGCGACAAGTTCATCGTCAAGGAACTCGCCGGGATCAAGAAGACCCCGAAGATCGCCATCATCACCAAGACCGACCTGGTCGAGTCCAAGGTGCTCGCCGAGCAACTGCTCGCCGTCTCCGCGCTGGCCGACGAGCTCGGCTTCGAGTGGGCCGAGATCGTCCCGGTCTCGGCGGTCAAGGAGGAGCAGGAGGCGGGACGCACCCCCGCGCAGCGGGCGGACGACGGACGGGGGGCCGGCCAGGTGGCCCTGCTCGCCGACCTGATCGCGCCGCTCCTGCCCGAGAGCCCGCCGCTCTACCCGGAGGGCGACCTCACCGACGAGCCCGAGATGGTCATGGTCGCGGAGCTCATCCGCGAGGCCGCGCTGGAAGGCGTCCGGGACGAGCTGCCGCACTCCATCGCGGTCGTCGTCGAGGAGATGCTGCCCCGCCAGGACCGGCCCGCCGACAAGCCGCTCCTGGACATCCACGCGAACGTCTACATCGAGCGGCCCAGCCAGAAGGGCATCATCATCGGCCCCAAGGGCAAGCGGCTCAAGGACGTCGGCACGAAGTCCCGCAAGCACATCGAGGCGCTGCTCGGCACCCCGGTCTACCTCGACCTGCACGTGAAGGTCGCCAAGGACTGGCAGCGCGACCCCAAGCAGCTGCGCAAGCTCGGATTCTGACCCGGGCCCGGCCGGGACCCTCCCGCACATCACGCGGAAGGGACCCGGCCGGCACGCTCCGCCGGGACCGGGGGCTACGCGCCCTCCTTCAGGACCCGGGAGATCAGGGCCCGCTGCGCGTCGGTCAGCCGCGGGTCCGCGCAGTCGACCGTCCGCTCGCCCACCGTGATGCGATAGCGGAAGCCGTCCGGCACCCCCGCGGGCGGGCCGCCGTGCCCGGCGCTGAGCACCGCCTCGGCCAGCGCCTCCCACTCCGGGGCGTCGGGCCGTCCCGAGGTGTCGATCTCGCCGTGGCGTGCGATACCGGCGAATCCGCCGGTCCGGCTCACCTGAATGCGCATGCGTCTGGCTCCTGCCTGACCCCGTACGGACGGCTGTGCTCCCATCTACCCGGTCACCTGGTCGGCACGCCCACCTCCGACCACGCCTTCAGCACGGCCTCCACCTCGTCGCCCTCGCCGAACCGGTGCCGCGCCGCCGTGACGGTGAGCTTGGCGAAGTCGGCGAAGTCCGCGTCCTGGGCCAGCTCGCCGCCGGTCAGCACGTCGAACCAGATCCGGCCGGCCCGCTCCCAGGCGTTGCCGCCCAGCGCCGTGGCCAGCAGGTAGAAGGCGCGGTTGGGGATGCCGGAGTTGATGTGGACCCCGCCGTTGTCCTGGCCGGTGTGGACGTAGTCGTCCATCGAGGCGGGCTGCGGGTCCTTGCCGAGCACGTCGTCGTCGTACGCCGTGCCCGGGGCCTTCATCGAGCGCAGGGCGACGCCGCTGACCCGGGGGGCGAGCAGCCCCGTACCGATCAGCCAGTCGCCCTGGTCCGCGCTCTGCCCGAGCGAGTACTGCTTGACCAGGGAGCCGAAGACGTCCGAGACCGACTCGTTGAGCGCGCCCGACTGGCCCTGGTAGGCGAGGTTGGCGGTGTACTGGGTGAGCCCGTGCGCCAGCTCGTGGGCGATCACGTCGATCGCCACGGTGAAGTCGAGGAAGATCTCCCCGTCGCCGTCCCCGAAGACCATCTGCTCGCCGTCGAAGAAGGCGTTGTTGTACTTCTCGTCGTAGTGCACGGAGCCGATGAGGGGAAGGCCCTTGCCGTCGATCGAGCTGCGGCCGTACTCCGTGATCAGCAGGTCGAAGGTGGCGCCGAGCCCCGCGTACGCCCGGTTGACGCTGGCGTCCTGGGTGGGGTCGTCGCCCTCGTCGCGGACCTTCACGCCCGGCAGGTCCGTGCCGTTGCGGCAGTCGTACAGGGTGCGGTGGGGCTTGGTGGGGACCGGCGCGGAGGTGCGGGCGGCCTGGGGGGTCCGGGCGAGCGCGGTCGCCTGCCGGTGGTGGCGCCGGGCACCGTCCGCCTCCAGGGTGCGCCGTGCGGGACCGGCCAGGAGCGGGTCGTCGGCGCGGGACAGCCGGTCGAGGACGTGGGGCGGCACGATGGTGCAGAAGACGGGCTGGATCGCGTTGTTCGGTCGAGGCTGCATGCAAATGACTGTGGCACTCCGTCACCGCTCTGTCACTGGTTGCGATCGCGATTGATGAAATGGAGTGATGTATCACCGTTCGGTCTTTACAGGACCCCGATCCCGCATACTGATACGGACCGACGTTCCGGGCGCCCCTCGGTTAGTGTGACCGCATCATGCGTTTCGGGCTGCTCCTTCTTAGCTGCCGCGGCGAGGGCCTGTAGTCGTAGGCCGGCTCCCTCCCCGCGGAGTTCGCTGGTGCAGTGACACAGTCGGCCGCCCCTGCTGGACCTCAGAGGAGCCGTACGCCATGACCGCAGTGAATCCCCCCGCGCACACCGATGCCCCCGCCCCCGTCGGCGGACCCACCCCGGTGACCCGTGCGAAGCAGCTGCAGAAGCCGTCCGGGATGCCGGTCCACAAGTACCGCGGCTACGAGGCCGTCGACATCGCCGACCGCACCTGGCCCGACCGCCGCATCACCGAGGCGCCCCGCTGGCTGTCCACCGACCTGCGCGACGGCAACCAGGCCCTGATCGACCCGATGTCGCCGGCCCGCAAGCGCGAGATGTTCGACCTGCTCGTCCGCATGGGCTACAAGGAGATCGAGGTCGGCTTCCCCTCCTCCGGCGAGACCGACTTCGCGTTCGTGCGCTCGATCATCGAAGAGGGCGCGATCCCCGAGGACGTGACGATCTCCGTCCTGACGCAGGCCCGTGAGGAACTGATCGAGCGCACCGTCGAATCGCTGCGCGGAGCCCACCGGGCCACCGTCCACCTGTACAACGCCACCGCCCCCACCTTCCGCCGCGTGGTCTTCCGCGGCTCCAAGGAGGAGGTCAAGCAGATCGCCGTGGACGGCACCCGGCTGGTCATGGAGTACGCCGACAAGATCCTGGGCGACGAGACGATCTTCGGATACCAGTACAGCCCGGAGATCTTCACCGACACCGAGCTGGACTTCGCCCTGGAGGTCTGCGAGGCCGTCTGCGACGTCTGGCAGCCCGAGGAGGGACGCGAGATCATCCTCAACCTGCCCGCCACCGTGGAGCGTTCGACGCCCTCCACGCACGCGGACCGGTTCGAGTGGATGTCCCGCAACCTGACCCGCCGCGCGCACGTCTGCCTGTCCGTCCACCCGCACAACGACCGGGGCACGGCCGTCGCCGCCGCCGAGCTGGCGATCATGGCGGGGGCCGACCGCATCGAGGGCTGCCTGTTCGGCCAGGGCGAGCGGACCGGCAACGTCGACCTGGTCACCCTGGGCATGAACCTCTTCTCGCAGGGCGTCGACCCGCAGATCGACTTCTCGCAGATCGACGAGATCCGCCGCACCAGCGAGTACTGCAACCAGATGGAGGTCCACCCGCGCCACCCCTACGCGGGCGACCTGGTCTACACCGCCTTCTCCGGCTCCCACCAGGACGCCATCAAGAAGGGCTTCGACGCCATGGAGGCCGACGCGGCCGCCCGGGGCGTGACCGTCGACGACATCGAGTGGGCGGTGCCCTACCTGCCGATCGACCCGAAGGACGTCGGCCGTTCCTACGAGGCCGTCATCCGGGTCAACTCGCAGTCCGGCAAGGGCGGGATCGCGTACGTCCTGAAGAACGACCACAAGCTGGACCTGCCGCGCCGGATGCAGATCGAGTTCTCCCGGATCATCCAGGCCAAGACCGACGCCGAGGGCGGCGAGGTCACCCCCACCCAGATCTGGTCGACCTTCCGGGACGAGTACCTGCCGAGCCCCGAGAACGCCTGGGGCCGCGTCCAGATCCGCTCCGGCCAGACCACCACCGGCAGCGACGGCCGGGACACCATCACCGTCGAGGCCACCGTCGACGGCTCGGACACGGTCCTGACGGGCACGGGCAACGGACCGATCTCCGCGTTCTTCGAGGCGCTGCAGGCCGTCGGCATCGACGCCCGGCTGCTCGACTACACCGAGCACACGATGAGCGAGGGGGCGAGCGCCCAGGCCGCCTCCTACATCGAGTGCGTGATCGGCGACAAGGTGCTGTGGGGCATCGGCATCGACGCCAACACCACCCGCGCCTCGCTCAAGGCGGTCGTCTCCGCGGTCAACCGCGCCACCCGCTGACGCCTTCGGCCCGGCATCACGGACAAACGTCCGGTACCGGGGCGAACGTACGGCCCGAGGACCCCGTCCACCCGTCACGGGTGGACGGGGTTCGGCCATATCCGGGGGTTGTGACGTCCGGGATGCTGACGCCGCGTCGCGCATGTGGCTAACATCACGTCCAACGCGGCAATGTGGCCGCGTGGTTACCTCCCGTGCCCGGCAGGTGCACGGGGGAGTCACGGAGGTGTGCGACGTGCGGACAGCCAAAGGACAACGCGCCGTAGGACTGCGCATCTACGGCATCCGCACCGTCTGGGACACCGTCGGCGACGGGGAGTTCTTCTGCCCCTGCTGCGGAGGCGACCGCAACTACCGGCGCCTCACCGGCCGCCACCGCCTCACGGTCCTCGGACTGCCGCTGCTGGCCCGGGGCAGCGCCGGCCCCGTCGTGGAATGCGCCGCCTGCGGCACGCACTTCGAGCCGGACACCCTCGACCACCCCACCACCACCCGCTTCTCCGCCATGCTGCGGGAGGCCGTGCACACGGTCACGCTTGCGGTGCTCGCCGCAGGCGGGACCACGTCCCGCACGGTCCTGGAGACCGCCGCCGCCGTCGTCCGCGACGCGGGCCTCGACGACTGCTCCCAGGAGCAGCTCTTCACCATCGTCGAGGTGCTCGCCGCCGACGCCGGCCACGGGGACGGCACCGACCCGGCGGCCGAGGCCTGCGGCGCCGCCCTCGCCATCGAGCTGCACGAGGTGCTGAAGCCGCTCGCCCCGCACCTGGCCGTGCCCGGCCGGGAGGCGGTCCTGCTGCGCGGCGCCCGGATCGCCCTCGCCGACGGCCCGTACAGCCAGGCGGAGCGCGAGGTACTGACCACGGTGGGCGGTGCGCTCCAGCTCTGCGCCTCCGACACGGCCAAGCTCCTCGAAGCGGCCCGCACGCCCTCCTGAGGGCCCGCCCGCCGGCGCCCCGGGCCACGGCGACGGGCGTCCCGCCCGGTGGGCGACAATGGGCGCATGAGCTTGTTCCGGGACGACGGCGTCGTGCTGCGTACGCAGAAGCTGGGCGAGGCCGACCGGATCATCACGATCCTGACCCGCGGCCACGGGCGGGTGCGCGCCGTGGCGCGCGGGGTGCGCCGCACCAAGTCGAAGTTCGGGGCGCGCCTGGAGCCCTTCTCCCACGTGGACGTGCAGTTCTTCGCGCGCGGCAGCGAGCTCGTCGGCCGGGGCCTCCCGCTGTGCACCCAGAGCGAGACGATCGCGCCGTACGGCGGCGGCATCGTCGCCGACTACGCCCGCTACACCGCCGGCACCGCCATGCTGGAGACCGCCGAGCGGTTCACCGACCACGAGGGCGAGCCCGCGGTCCAGCAGTACCTGCTGCTCGTCGGCGGGCTGCGCACCCTCGCACGCGCCGAACACGCGCCGAACCTGATCCTGGACGCGTTCCTGCTGCGCTCGCTGGCGGTCAACGGCTACGCCCCCAGCTTCGTCGACTGCGCCAAGTGCGGTATGCCCGGACCGAACCGGTTCTTCTCGGTGGCGGCGGGCGGCGTCATATGCGGCGACTGCCGGGTGCCCGGGAGCGTCGTACCCTCGGCGGAGGCCGTCGAACTGCTGAGCGCCCTGCTCACCGGTGACTGGGAGACGGCGGACGCGTCCGAGGCGCGTCATGTCAGGGAGGGGAGCGGACTCGTGTCCGCCTATCTGCACTGGCATCTGGAGCGCGGCCTGCGCTCGCTGCGGTACGTAGAGAAGTGACAGAGGGAGACGAGAGAAGCCCATGGCAGTACGCGGGATGCTCGGCGGCCGTAACCGGCGTGAGTACAGGACCCCCGAGCCGCACCCCTCCGGCGCCACCCCGCCGAAGATCCCCGGCGAGCTCGTGCCCAAGCACGTGGCCGTCGTGATGGACGGGAACGGCCGCTGGGCCAAGGAGCGGGGTCTTCCGCGCACCGAGGGCCACAAGGTCGGTGAGGGCGTCGTCATGGACGTCCTCAAGGGCTGTATCGAGATGGGCGTGAAGAACCTCTCGCTGTACGCCTTCTCCACGGAGAACTGGAAGCGTTCGCCGGACGAGGTGAAGTTCCTCATGAACTTCAACCGGGACGTCATCCGCCGCCGCCGGGACGAGATGGACGCCCTCGGCATCCGCATCCGCTGGGTCGGCCGCATGCCGAAGCTGTGGAAGTCCGTCGTCCAGGAGCTCCAGGTCGCGCAGGAGCAGACCAAGGACAACGACCGGATGACGCTGTACTTCTGCGTCAACTACGGCGGCCGGGCCGAGATCGCCGACGCGGCGCAGCGCATCGCCGAGGACGTCGCCGCCGGGAGGCTCGACCCGTCCAAGGTCAACGAGAAGACGTTCGCGAAGTACATCTACTACCCGGACATGCCGGACGTGGACCTCTTCGTGCGCCCCAGCGGGGAGCAGCGCACGTCCAACTACCTGATCTGGCAGAGCGCGTACGCCGAGATGGTCTTCCAGGACGTCCTGTGGCCGGACTTCGACCGCCGCGACCTGTGGAACGCCTGCCTGGAGTTCGCCCGGCGCGACCGGCGGTTCGGCGGCGCGGAGGAGATCACCAAGGACGAGGGGAAGACCGAGGGCTGAGACCGCGCGGAGGGGCCCCGGCGACTGGGCCCCTCCGGGCCGGTCGTCCGGGGCCCCTCGCGGTCAGTCCGCGGCGCGTGCGCAGTCCGCGCAGGTCCCGAAGATCTCCACGGTGTGGGCCACGTTCACATAGCCGTGCTGTGCCGCGACGGTCTCCGCCCACTGCTCCACCGCGGGGCCCTCGACCTCGACCGCCTTGCCGCAGACGCGGCAGACCAGATGGTGGTGGTGGTCACCCGTCGAGCAGCGCCGGTAGACGGCCTCGCCGTCCGTGGTGCGCAGGACGTCGACCTCCCCGGCGTCGGCGAGGGACTGGAGCGTGCGGTAGACCGTGGTCAGGCCGACCGAGTCGCCCCGGTGCTTGAGGACGTCGTGCAGGTCCTGGGCGCTGCGGAACTCGTCGACCTCGTCGAGCGCCGCCGCGACCGCCGCCCGCTGCCGGGTGGACCGGCCGCGCACCGGAGCCGCGTTCGTGCCACTGATCGGCGCCGTCGCCACAGCTGCCTCCTCGTGTCGCCCGTGCGTGTGTCGGGCCATTGTGCCAGCCCGCCCCGGTGTCACGGTCACACCTGCACGTCGTCCTTGGCCGCCCGCGCGGCCGGTACCTCAAGGGTGCACCGGTCGGCCTCGTCCGCGCCGCCCCGGGCGCGCCTGCGCGCCAGCGGCGTGGCGAGCGCCGTCAGCACCACGAACGCGGCGATGGCCAGCAGCACGATCGTCGCGCCGGGCGGCACGTCCTGGTAGTACGAGGTCACGGTGCCGGCCAGGGTGACGGCCGTGCCGATGACGACCGCCAGCACGAACGTCACCTTGAAGGACTTCGCGATCTGCTGCGCCGCGGCGACCGGCACCACCATCAGCGCGCTGACCAGCAGCAGCCCGACGACCCGCATCGCCACGGTGACGGTGACCGCCGCCGTCACGGCGACCAGCAGGTTGAGCGCCCGTACCGGCAGTCCGGTGACCCGGGCGAACTCCTCGTCCTGGCTGACGGCGAACAGCTGCCGCCGCAGGCCCACGGTCACCAGCACCACGAAGGCCGCCAGCACCACGATCGCGGTGACGTCCTCCTCGGAGACCGTCGACAGGGAGCCGAAGAGGAACGACGTCAGGTTGGCGTTGGAGCCGGTGTCCGACAGGTTGAT
Organism: Streptomyces sp. NPDC006296; assembly: GCF_040613235.1. Classification (NCBI taxonomy): domain Bacteria; kingdom Bacillati; phylum Actinomycetota; class Actinomycetes; order Kitasatosporales; family Streptomycetaceae; genus Streptomyces; species Streptomyces sp. NPDC006296. The sequence continues at coordinate 8,974 of NZ_JBEXRT010000001.1, forward strand.
CAGCATCACGCCGCCCGCCATGCCGCCGTAGAACAGCATGGCCAGGGCGATGTCGCCGCGGGTGCGGCCGTACCAGCGGATCAGCTCCATCACGACGGAGCCGGCCACGGCGACCAGCGTCGCCATCCACACCGGGTTGGTGGACAGCAGGAAGCCGAGGCCGACCCCGGTCATCGCGACGTGCCCGATGCCGTCGCCCATCAGGGCCTGCCGGCGCTGGACCAGGTAGATGCCGATGGCGGGCGCGGTGATCCCGACGAGGACCGCCGCGATCAGGGCCCGCTGCATGAAGGGGGGATTCAGGAATTCCAGCATGATCAGGTCAGCAGTCCCGTCCGGACGGGCTCGGAGGCCGCGTGGGGGTGTACGTGGTCGTGGCCGGGCAGGGCGTGCTGGCCCAGGGCCTCGGGGGGCGGCCCGTCGTGCACGACGCAGCCGTCGCGCAGGACGACCGCCCGGTCGATCAGCGGCTCCAGGGCGCCGAGCTCGTGGAGGACGAGCAGCACCGTCGCCCCGCCGGCGACCTGCTCGCGCAGGGTCGTGGCGAGGATCTCCTGGCTGACCAGGTCCACGCCCGCCATCGGCTCGTCCATGATCAGCACCTCGGGCTCGGCGGCGAGCGCGCGGGCGATCAGGACCCGCTGGTGCTGGCCGCCGGAGAGGGCGTTCACCGAGTCCTTGGTGCGGTCGGAGAGGCCGACGAGCTCGATGGCCCGGTCCACGGCCGCCCGGTCCGCCCGGCGCGGCAGCCCGAGCTTCGTGCGGGACAGGCGCCCGGAGGCGACCACCTCGCGGATCGTGGCGGGGACACCGCCCGCCGCGGTGGTGCGCTGCGGCACGTAGCCGACGCGGGACCAGCTGCGGAAGCGGCGCAGCGGTGTGCCGAACAGCTCGACCGTCCCGCCGGTCAGCGGCACCTGGCCGATGACCGAGCGTACGGCGGTGGACTTGCCCGATCCGTTGGCGCCGAGCAGGGCCACGACCTCACCGCGGTGCACGGTGAGGTCGACCCCCCGCAGCACGGGGCGGGCGCCGAGCGTGGCCGTGCCTCCGCGCATGCTGATCACGGCTTCTGGCGTACGGGGATCGGGCACGGTCGCCTCCGGTGCGGGTCGGTGTGCTGCCTGGGTCACTTCGAGCCGAGTGCCTTCTGCAGCGCGGTCAGGTTGGACTTCATGACCTCGATGTAGTCAGCACCGGCGGACTTGTCGGTGATTCCCTCCAGCGGGTCCAGCACACCGGTCTCGAGGCCGAGATCCTTGGCGAGGGTCCTGGCGGTCTTGTCGCTGGCGAGGGTCTCGAAGAACACGGTGGTCGCCTTGCTCTTCTCGGCGACGGTGTGGATCTCCTCGATACGGGCCGGGCTCGGCTCCGCCTCGGGGTCGATGCCCGCGATGCCCTCCTGGGCGAGGCCGTAGCGCTCGGCGAGGTACCCGAAGGCGGAGTGCGTGGTGATGAACGTCTTCGTCGAGGTGTTCTTCAGCCCGGTCTCGTACGCCTTGTCCAGCGCGTTCAGCTCTCCGACGAGGGTGTCGGTGTTCTTGCGGTAGTCCGCGGCGTGGTCGGGGTCGGCCTTCTCCAGGGACGCGCCCACGCCCTCGGCGACCTCGGCGTACTTCACCGGGTCCAGCCAGATGTGCGGGTCGAGCCCGGCCTCCTCCTCGCCCTCGTGGCCGTGCTCCTCGCCCTCGCCCTCGTCGTGGCCGTGCTCCCCGCCCTCGTCGTGGCCGTGGTCGTGGCCGTCGACGGCGGAGCCGTGGCTCTCCAGCGTGGTGAGCCCGGCCGCGTCCACGGTGTTCTTCACCCCGGCCTGCGCGACGGCGTCGTCGACGGCGGGCTGGACGCCCTTGAGGAACAGGATGTAGTCGGCGTCGCTGAGACCGCCGATCTGCCGGGGGGAGAGCTCCAGGTCGTGCGGCTCGGTGCCCGGCTTCGTCAGGGTGGTGACGGAGACGTGCGACCCGCCTATCTCCTCGGCGAGGAACTGCATCGGGTAGAAGGACGCCACCACGTTCAGTTTTCCGTCGCCGCCTCCGCCCTCGGCCGCGTCGGAGGAGGAGCAGGCGGAGAGCGCGGTGAGGCCGAGCGCGACTGCTCCGGCGACGGCGGCTGTGGGTATGAGGCGACGTACGTTCATGACAGTCATTTTCAACAAAACTGGAAACGATTGTCAACAAGGCTGATGAGATGCCCGGATCCGGACCCGGTGACCGCGATGCGCCCCACCGATTTGATCCAGGGGGTGCGCCCGCCGGTAATCTGGGGCATTCGCCCGCCCGTCTCGCCCGCACGCCCCAGCGAGACGCTCCGCGCCGCCCCTTGTCCAATTTCGCCGTCGTAATGAAGAGAGCACCGTGGCCGCCGACAAGATCGACACCATCGTCAGCCTGAGCAAGCGCCGTGGCTTCGTCTACCCCTGCAGTGAGATCTACGGCGGCCAGCGGGCCGCCTGGGACTACGGGCCGCTGGGCGTCGAGCTGAAGGAGAACCTGAAGCGCCAGTGGTGGCGATACATGGTCACCGCGCGCGAGGACGTGGTCGGTATCGACTCGTCGGTCATTCTGGCCCCCGAGGTCTGGGTGGCCTCCGGCCACGTCGCGACCTTCTCCGACCCGCTCACCGAGTGCACCTCCTGTCACAAGCGCTACCGCGCCGACCACCTGGAGGAGGCGTACGAGGAGAAGCACGGCAAGCCGCCCGTCAACGGCCTGGCCGACCTCAACTGCCCCAACTGCGGCAACAAGGGCACCTTCACCGAGCCCAAGGCGTTCTCCGGGCTCCTGTCCACCCACCTCGGCCCGACCCAGGACACCGGCTCGGTCGCCTACCTGCGTCCCGAGACCGCGCAGGGCATCTTCACCAACTTCGGCCAGGTGCAGCAGACCTCCCGCAAGAAGCCCCCGTTCGGCATCGCCCAGATGGGCAAGTCCTTCCGGAACGAGATCACTCCGGGCAACTTCATCTTCCGCACGCGCGAGTTCGAGCAGATGGAGATGGAGTTCTTCGTCAAGCCGGGCGAGGACGAGCAGTGGCAGGAGTACTGGATGGAGCAGCGCTGGAACTGGTACACCGGCCTGGGCCTGCGCGAGGAGAACATGCGGTGGTTCGAGCACCCCGCGGAGAAGCTCTCCCACTACTCCAAGCGCACCGCTGACATCGAGTACCGCTTCCGCTTCGGCGGCAGCGAGTGGGGCGAGCTGGAGGGCGTCGCCAACCGCACGGACTACGACCTCAAGGCGCACTCCGAGGCGTCCGGCACGGACCTCTTCTACTACGACCAGGAGAAGGGCGAGCGCTACACGCCGTACGTCATCGAGCCCGCGGCCGGTGTCGGCCGCTCGATGCTGGCCTTCCTCCTCGACGCCTACAGCGAGGACGAGGCGCCCAACGCCAAGGGCGTCATGGAGAAGCGCGCAGTCATGCGCCTCGACCCCCGCCTCGCGCCGGTCAAGGTCGCCGTCCTCCCGCTGTCCCGCAACCCGCAGCTGTCGCCGAAGGCCAAGGGCCTCGCCGCCGACCTGCGGCAGAACTGGAACATCGAGTTCGACGACGCGGGCGCCATCGGCCGCCGCTACCGCCGCCAGGACGAGATCGGCACGCCGTTCTGCGTCACCGTCGACTTCGACACCCTCGACGACAACGCGGTCACCGTGCGCGAGCGCGACACGATGAAGCAGGAGCGCGTCTCCCTGGACCAGATCCAGAGCTACCTCGGCTCCCGTCTGCTGGGCTGCTGACCGCACCCCGCCGTCCGTACGAGGCCCCCGGTTCCGCCCCGCGGAGCCGGGGGCCTCGTGCACACTGGGCGCACCCGTCCCCAGGGAGGCCCAGGATGCCGTCCATCACCACGAGCAAGGTCAGCAGGCGCGACCGGCACGGTCGTGAACACGTCGTCCACGTACGGAGGTCGGGTGTGCAGCGGCAGCTGACCTGCGCGACCTGCGGGTGGCGCAAGGGGGCGCAGTTCCTGCCCTGGCTGAAGGCCGAGGAGCACCTCGCCGAGGCCCACCGGGCCACGGCCGACCCGGGCGCCTGAGCCGGCACCGGGCCGCGGCCGGCCCCGGCGCCTGAGCCGGCATCGGGCCGCGGCCGGAAATAACCGGGTGAGGCCGCGCAGCTGCCGGGATACCTTTCCGCCATGTCCTCGTTCTTCCAGATCTACGAGTGAGCGCGCGACGGGCCGTGCCGCCCGTCGCCCACCGGATCGATACACGACACGTCATCCTCACCTCCTCACGACGGACGGGAGACCCCCGTGGCCAAGAGCCGCAACAACCTCCTCGGTGTGGGCGGACAGCGCAAGAAGCTGTCCCGCGCCGACCAGCAGGGCGCCGGATCCGCGCGCACCGGCGACCGCAAGGCCGCCGAGGACAAGAAGCAGGAGCTGGTGCGCAGGATGCGCGAGCGCGCCGCCGCGAAGGGCGCGGCCGCCGAGAGCTGACCTCGCGCACCACCCGCACGGCACGGGCCCGGACCACCTCGCGTGATCCGGGCCCGTCGCCCGTACGGAGGTGCCGTCCCGTCTCCTGCCGGGGGCCCGGGCGGGCGTGGGACGGGTCGTCCCGCCTTCCGTCGGGGGCCCCGGACGGGCGGGCTCCGCGCCGGCGCGCGGGTGCGGGACAATGGGGCCATGACCACGCTCGCCCCCGCCCTCCCGCTGCTCCGGATCGGCCCGCACACCGTGCAGCCGCCGGTCGTGCTCGCCCCGATGGCCGGCATCACCAACGCGCCCTTCCGCACCCTGTGCCGCGAGTTCTCCGGCGGCAAGGGGCTGTTCGTCAGCGAGATGATCACCACGCGGGCGCTGGTCGAGCGCAACGAGAAGACCATGCAGCTCATCCACTTCGACGCGAGCGAGACCCCCCGCTCCATCCAGCTGTACGGAGTGGACCCGGTCACCGTCGGCAAGGCGGTCCGCATGATCGTCGACGAGGGCCTGGCCGACCACATCGACCTGAACTTCGGCTGCCCCGTCCCCAAGGTCACCCGCAAGGGCGGCGGATCCGCGCTGCCGTACAAGAGGCCGCTGCTGCGCGCGATCCTCCGGGAGGCCGTGGCGGAGGCGGGCGAGCTCCCGGTCACCATCAAGATGCGCAAGGGCATCGACGACGACCACACCACGTACCTCGACGCGGGCCGCATCGCCGTCGAGGAGGGCGTCACGGCCGTCGCCCTGCACGGCAGGACCACCGCCCAGCATTACGGCGGCACGGCCGACTGGGACGCCATCGCGCGCCTCAAGGAGCACGTCCCCGAGATCCCCGTCCTCGGCAACGGCGACATCTGGAGCGCCGACGACGCCCTGCGGATGATGCGGGAGACCGGCTGCGACGGTGTCGTCGTCGGCCGCGGCTGCCTGGGGCGCCCCTGGCTCTTCGGCGACCTGGTCAGCGCCTTCGAGGGCACCGGGGAGCGGCGGGCGCCCCGGCTGCGGCAGGTCGCCGAGGTGATGCTGCGCCACGCGACGCTGCTGGGGGAGTGGATCGGCGACGAGAGCCGGGGCGTGATCGACTTCCGCAAGCACGTCGCCTGGTACCTCAAGGGCTTCGCGGTCGGTTCGGACATGCGCAGGAAGCTCGCGGTCACCTCCTCGCTGGAGGAGCTCGGCGGTCAGCTCCAGGAGCTCGACCTCGACCAGCCCTGGCCGGAGGGGGCGGACGGGCCCCGGGGCCGCACCTCGGGCAACAACCGGGTGGCGCTGCCGGACGGCTGGCTCAAGGACCCGTACGACTGCTCCGGCGTGGGCGTCGACGCGGAGCTGGACACCTCGGGCGGCTGACGCCCGTCCCGTGACGCCGGGGCACCGAGTGCCCCCGAAAGGGCCCGCTCACATGAGCGGGCTTTTTCCGTCAGATCCGTACCGTCCGCGGCGGATCCGACGCCGCGCGCGCCGCGCGCTCCCTCGGGAAAGTGTTTCGACGCCCCGGAGTGAGCGCAGTGTGACGAACCGGTGTCTTTCTGTTGACCCGGAGTCGTCCGGATGATGACATCTGAGCGGGTGGCGGGGCGTGATTCTCGCCACCCTTGAGAGAGGTTTGGCTCAGATGAGCGCCCTGGGGGCGGCTGCACTTCTCAAAAGACGGCACTGGGTGCCAGGCACCTTCACTTTGATCGATCGAGCCCTCCGTCACGCACTGTCTCTTTCGAGGGGCGGGATGCGCACGCTTCGTGTTCATGCCTTCAAGAGGTGAAGCATCTGCCTCCCCGGGCCGGGCCGGTCCGTCACTTTCGATCTGCTGGCGGACGGGTGGTTGGGGCCTCACGACGCGCACGTGGCCGTACCGGGACACCTTCGATCTGGGTATGTTCCTCGCCGTCAGGGCAGCCACCGCGTCCTCGAGGAGTCGAGACCCGTGTCGGAAAACAAAGATCCCCAGAAGTTCGTCTACGACTTCACCGAGGGCAACAAGGATCTGAAGGATCTTCTGGGTGGCAAGGGCGCCAACCTCGCCGAGATGACGAACCTCGGGCTGCCCGTCCCTCCGGGCTTCACGATCACCACCGAGGCGTGCAAGGTCTACCTCGACAGCGGTGACGAGCCGGCGGAGCTGCGCGACGAGGTCGGCGCGCACCTGGCGGCGCTGGAGCAGCGGATGGGCAAGAGCCTCGGCCAGGCCGAGGACCCCCTGCTGGTCTCCGTCCGCTCCGGGGCGAAGTTCTCGATGCCCGGCATGATGGACACGGTCCTCAACATCGGCCTCTCCGACGCCTCGGTCGTGGGCCTCGCCGCCCAGGCCGGTGACGAGCGTTTCGCCTGGGACTCCTACCGCCGCCTCATCCAGATGTTCGGCAAGACCGTGCTCGGGGTCGACGGCGACCTCTTCGAGGAGGCCCTGGAGGCCGCGAAGGAGGCCAAGGGCGTCGCGGTCGACGTGGACCTGGACGCGGCCGACCTGAAGAAGCTGGTCGCGCGGTTCAAGGAGATCGTCACCCGGGACGCCGGACGGGACTTCCCGCAGGACCCGCGCGAGCAGATGGACCTGGCCGTCAAGGCGGTCTTCGACTCGTGGAACACCGACCGGGCCAAGCTCTACCGCCGCCAGGAGCGCATCCCGGGCGACCTCGGCACCGCCGTCAACGTCTGCTCGATGGTCTTCGGTAACCTCGGCCCCGACTCCGGTACGGGCGTCGCCTTCACCCGTGACCCGGCCAGCGGCCACCAGGGCGTCTACGGCGACTACCTCCAGAACGCGCAGGGCGAGGACGTCGTCGCGGGCATCCGCAACACCGTGCCGCTCGCCGAGCTGGAGACGATCGACAAGGCCTCGTACGACCAGCTGATGAAGATCATGGAGACGCTGGAGATCCACTACAAGGACCTCTGCGACATCGAGTTCACCATCGAGCGCGGCCGGCTCTGGATGCTCCAGACCCGGGTCGGCAAGCGGACCGCGGGCGCCGCCTTCCGCATCGCCACCCAGCTCGTCGACCAGGGCCTGATCGACGAGGCCGAGGCGCTCCAGCGGGTCAACGGGGCGCAGCTCGCGCAGCTGATGTTCCCGCGCTTCGACCACGACGCCGCCAGCGTGCTGCTGGGCCGCGGCATCGCCGCGTCGCCGGGTGCGGCCGTGGGCAAGGCCGTCTTCGACTCGTACACCGCCGTCAAGTGGTCCCGGTCGGGCGAGAAGGTCATCCTCATCCGCCGGGAGACCAACCCCGACGACCTCGACGGCATGATCGCCGCCGAGGGCATCCTGACCTCCCGCGGCGGCAAGACCTCGCACGCGGCCGTCGTCGCCCGCGGCATGGGCAAGACCTGTGTCTGCGGCGCGGAGGAGATCGAGGTCGACACCAAGCGCCGCCGGCTCACGGTGGGGGACACCGTCGTGGAGGAGGGCGACCTCGTCTCCGTCGACGGATCCACGGGCAAGGTGTACCTCGGCGAGGTGCCGGTCGTCCCGTCCCCGGTCGTCGAGTACTTCGAGGGCCGGGTGCACGCGGGCGCCGACGAGGCGGACGAGCTCGTCGCCGCCGTGCACCGGATCATGGCGTACGCCGACCGGGTGCGCCGGCTGCGGGTACGGGCGAACGCCGACAACGCCGAGGACGCCTCGCGGGCCCGCCGCTTCGGCGCCCAGGGCATCGGCCTGTGCCGCACCGAGCACATGTTCCTCGGTGAGCGCCGCGAGATGGTCGAGAAGCTGATCCTCGCGGACACCGACGACGAGCGCGAGGACGCCCTGGCAGCGCTCCTGCCGCTCCAGAAGGCCGACTTCATCGAGCTGTTCGAGTCGATGGACGGGCTGCCCGTCACCGTCCGGCTGCTCGACCCGCCGCTGCACGAGTTCCTGCCCGACATCACCGAGCTCTCCGTACGCGTCGCGCTCGCCGAGTCCCGCAAGGACGCCAACGAGAACGACCTGCGCCTGCTCCAGGCCGTGCACAAGCTGCACGAGCAGAACCCGATGCTGGGACTGCGCGGTGTCCGGCTCGGCCTCGTCATCCCCGGGCTGTTCGCGATGCAGGTCCGCGCGATCGCGGAGGCCGCGGCGCACCGCAGGAACGCCAAGGGCGACCCGCGCGCGGAGATCATGATCCCGCTCGTCGGCACGGTCCAGGAGCTGGAGATCGTCCGCGAGGAGGCCGACCGGGTGATCGCCGAGATCGAGGCGGCCACCGGTACCGAGCTGAACCTGAGCATCGGCACGATGATCGAGCTGCCCCGCGCCGCGCTGACCGCCGGTCAGATCGCCGAGGCCGCGCAGTTCTTCTCGTTCGGCACGAACGACCTCACCCAGACGGTGTGGGGCTTCTCCCGCGACGACGTGGAGGCCTCGTTCTTCACCGCGTACCTGGAGAAGGGCATCTTCGGGGTGTCGCCGTTCGAGACGATCGACAAGGACGGCGTCGGCTCCCTGGTGCGCAGCGCGGTGGAGGCCGGCCGGGCCACCCGCCCGGACCTCAAGCTCGGCATCTGCGGCGAGCACGGCGGGGACCCCGAGTCGGTGCACTTCTTCCACGAGGTCGGCCTGGACTACGTCTCCTGCTCGCCGTTCCGCATTCCGGTCGCCCGGCTCGAAGCGGGCCGCGCCGCCGCCGGATCGCGGGGCAGCGACAGCCGCTGACTCCCGTACCGGGCGATCGTCCCGACTCCGGACACCGCCGCCGGATCACGCAGACCCTCATCGGGTCCGACGGCGGAGCCGGACCACCCGGAAGCGGCGGCACCCTGTGCGGGGGTGCCGCCGCTTCGTCCTCGCCGGGGGAGGGACGCAGGCACGGAAGTGATGGGCTTTTCATCGTTCGATGCGCAAATCGGAGCGGAGACATCGGGGGTGCGGCCCGGGAGTCCCCACTCCCGGGCCGCACCCGCTCATCCCCGCCGGACGCGGAGCCGCACCGTCGTCCACCCCCGCCGAACGGGCAAGACCCCCCACGGCCCTCACCCGCTCATTGGTGACTCCGGTGACGCACCCGGCGCCGCACAGCATTTCGGTCGGCGGGGGGCCCGGGCGAGACTTTTCAACTGTGGCCGAAACCCCGTGGTGACCTCCTGTGATGCCGTGCATACGCTTCGTCGGGGGTAATTGCGGGTGCAACAGTGGGGGTTCGGTGCTGCGTATTCACATGTCCGGGGTGGACCTTTCGCGTGTACGGACGGCCACCAGGCCGGACGCGATGTGGGAAACCGTTCTGAGTTTCCACCGGTTGAGAGACCGGCGGGGTTCCACCGTGTTCGGGAAATGGCGGAGGGAATCCCGAACCCGGTTGAATGGTGAAGCACGTCTGCTCTCCACCGTCGTCCCGCCCCGCGGCTATTTCCCCGATTTTCTGACGCCTTCCCGGGGAGGTGCCGAACCCTTCGGACTCGAAGCCGGGATGGAGGCGCTGCGCGACACCCCGGTGGACCGGATCCGGGCGGAGACCGGACTGCTGGCGGCGGGCACGCCCCCGGGGCGCAGACCCGCCGGGGCGCTGTCCGCCGCCACGCTGCCGGAGGCACTCGCGGAGGGCCGCACGGAGCCGCTGGGGCGCCTCATCTCCACCCTGCGCGCCTACCACCGCGCCGCGGTCGAGCCCTACTGGCCGCACATCCGGGCGAGCGTCGAGGCCGACCGGGCCGTCCGGGGCCGCGCCCTGCTGGACGGCGGCGCGGACGAGCTCCTGGCCACCCTGCCGCCGATGATCCGCTGGCGCGCCCCCGTGCTGGAGGCCGACTACCCGGTCGACCGGGAACTGCGCCTCGACGGCCGGGGCCTGCTCCTGCAGCCCTCGTTCTTCTGCCGGGGGACGCCCGTCGTCTACCGCGATCCGGCCCTCCCGCCGGTGCTCGTCTACCCGGTCACCCACCCCGGCGCCCCGGCCGTCCCGGAACCGGGGCCCTGGCTCGGCCGGCTCGTCGGCCACACCCGCTCGGCGGTGCTGCGGGCGGTGGGCAGCGGCTGCACGACGAGCGAGCTGGCCCGCAGGACCGGGGTCTCACCGGCCTCGGCGAGCCAGCACGCCTCCGTGCTGCGCGAGGCGGGCCTGATCCGCACCCTGCGCCACGGCGGCTCGGTCCTGCACACCCTCACCCCGCTGGGCGCCGCCCTGATCAGGGGCGGAGCCCCGCTCGTGATGCGCTGAGCGGCACGTACGGCCGGCAGCGATGAGTTTCGCGGCGGCCCGTCGTCTACCTCTTGTGAGCGCTCGCAGGGAGCGCGCGGACGCACCGCACGGTGCCGGACGGAAGAGTGGGAAGCCATGCCTCAGATGATCTTCGTGAACCTGCCGGTCAAGGACCTGGAGACGACGAAGAACTTCTTCTCGAAGCTCGGGTTCGGCTTCAACCCGCAGTTCAGCGACGGGACGACGGCCTGTCTCGTCATCAGCGACACGATCTTCGCCATGCTCATCAGCGAGCCCCGTTTCAAGGAGTTCACCAAGAAGGAGATCGCCGACGCCTCCCGGACCACCGAGGTGCTCCTCGCCCTGAGCGCGGACAGCCGCGACAAGGTCGACGAGCTGGCGGACGCGGCGCTCGCCAACGGCGGATCGCCCGCCAACGACCCCGTGGACGAGGGCTTCATGTACGGCCGGTCCTTCCAGGACCCGGACGGCCACATCTGGGAGGTCGTCTGGATGGACCCGGCCGCCGTCGCGGGCCAGGCCTGACACACCGCGGCCCGACGCACCGAGGCCGGCGGCCGCAGGCTCCCCAGCCGCAGGCCGCCGGGCTCACCAGGGTCGGATCGCACCCGCTCGGCCGGGCGGCCCGGAGGCGGGGGCAGTGGGCCCCGGGCGGTGGGGCCCTCCGGCGGCCAGGACCCCGGGGCCCCCGCACCCAGGACCTCGGGGCCGGCGGGGGTGTGCGGTCGCCCGGTCCGTCCGCGACCCGGTCGGCGCGGGGTCAGTCCGCGCGGACCCGGAAGACCGGCACCGTGACCCCGTCCTCGTCCAGGCAGGCGCCCGTCTCCAGGTCGAAGCGCTGCTTCAGCAGCGGCGACGCGACGAACGGCCGCCCCCCGGCGGAGCCGACCAGGCCCCGCGAGAGGACGTACGCCCCGGTGAACGGGTCGCGGTTGCCGATCGCGTACGCGCGCCCCGAACGGTCCAGGAACACGGCGACCTGGCGCCCGTCCGGGAGCAGGGCCGCCACACCGCGCCCCGGGGTCAGCAGGGAGCGCGCGCAGACCGGGAGCCAGGCGTCCCCGTCCGCGAGCCGGATCGTCCGCGCGTCCGGCGCCTGTTCCGTGGTCCGGGTCGTCATGAGGAGGTCCCTTCGAGGGTGCGGACGGCGAGCACCGGGCCCGCGAGGATGTCCAGATCGGGCTTGACCTGGTCGCGCTCGGGGACGAACCGGACCGAGGGGTCGGGTGCGCCGGGGGCGTTCACGAAGGTGACGAAGCGCCGCAGCCGCTCCGGGTCGTCGATGGTCGCGGCCCACTCGTCGCGGTAGCCGGCGACGTGGTCGGCCATCAGCCGCTCCAGTTCGTCGCAGAGACCCAGCGAGTCGTGGACGACGACGTCCCGGACGTGGTCGAGGCCGCCCTCGATCCGGTCCAGCCAGGTCGAGGTGCGCTCCAGGCGGTCCGCCGTACGGATGTAGAACATGAGGAACCGGTCGATGAGCCGGACCAGTTCGGCGTCGGACAGGTCCTGGGCGAGCAGGTCCGCGTGGCGCGGGGCCGCGCCGCCGTTGCCGCCGACGTAGAGGTTCCAGCCCTGCGTCGTGGCGATGATCCCGAAGTCCTTGCCGCGCGCCTCCGCGCACTCCCGGGCGCAGCCGGAGACCGCCGACTTCAGCTTGTGCGGGGAGCGCAGACCCCGGTAGCGCAGCTCCAGGTCGATGGCCATCCGCACCGAGTCCTGGACGCCGTAGCGGCACCAGGTCCGCCCCACGCAGGACTTGACCGTGCGCAGCGACTTCCCGTACGCGTGCCCGGACTCGAAGCCCGCGTCCACCAGCCGCGTCCAGATCAGCGGCAGCTGGTCGACGCGGGCGCCGAACAGGTCGATCCGCTGCCCACCGGTGATCTTCGTGTAGAGGCCGAAGTCCCGGGCCACCTCACCGATCACGATCAGCTTCTCCGGGGTGATCTCCCCGCCCGGGATGCGCGGCACGACGGAGTACGAGCCGTTGCGCTGGAGGTTGGCCAGGAAGTGGTCGTTGGTGTCCTGCAGGGCGGCCTGCTCGCCGTCCAGGACGTATCCGCTGGCCCCGACCGTCGGGGCCAGCGACGCGATGACCGAGCCGACCGTCGGCTTGCAGACCTCGCAGCCGTCACCGCCGCGGGCCGCCTCGCGGCCGTGCGAGTCGAGGAGCCCGGCGAACGTCGTGACACCGAGGGTGCGGACGATCTCGTACAGCTCGCTGCGGGTGTACGCGAAGCAGCCGCACAGCCCCGGGTCCTCGGGCCGCGGCAGCAGTTGCCCGACGGCCTTGAGGCAACTCCCGCACCCCGTGCCGGCCTTGGTGCACCGCTTCACCTCGGGCAGCGAGCCGTGCTCGCGGATCGCCCCCTTGGTGACGTTGTGGCAGGAGCAGATCACGGCCTCGTCGGGCAGCGAGGACGGGCCGAGGACGGCCGGCCCGCCGGCGGCGGCCGGCAGCACCAGCTGCTCCGGCGCGACGGGCGGCACCGACCCGGTCATCGGCCGCAGCGTGCCGTACTGGTCGGCGTCGCCGACCAGGACACCGCCGAGCAGCGTGCCGTCCCGGCCGATCACCAGCTTCTTGTAGACGCCGGAGCGGGCGTCCGCGTACACCACGTCGAGGCAGCCCTCGGTGGCACCGTGCGCGTCGCCGAAGGAGGCGACGTCCACGCCGAGCAGCTTCAGCTTGGTGGAGAGGTCGGCGCCGGTGAAGGCGGCCCGGTTGCCCGCGAGCACCTCGGCGACGGTCAGCGCCATCTCGTACCCCGGTGCGACGAGTCCGTAGACCCGGCCGTCCGGGGCCAGCGCGCACTCGCCGATCGCGAAGACGTCGCTGTCGGAGGTGCGGCACTCCGCGTCGACGACGACGCCGCCGCGCGGGCCGACCGCGAGGCCGCAGTCGCGGGCCAGCCGGTCCCGGGGGCGTACCCCGGCGGAGAAGACGACGAGGTCGGCGGCGAGCGAGGAACCGTCCGACAGCGACATGCCGTCGACCCGCCCGTCCCCGCCGGTGGTGATCTCCCGGGTGCCGACCCCCGTGTGGACGGAGAGCCCCAGCTCCTCGACGGTGCGCAGCAGCGCGGCGCCGCCGCCCTCGTCGACCTGGACGGGCATCAGCCGGGGGGCGAACTCCACGACGTGCGTGTCGAGTCCGAGGCCCCGCAGCGCGCCCGCGGCCTCCAGCCCGAGCAGTCCGCCGCCGACGACCGCGCCGGTCCGCGCCGTCCTCGCGTACTCCTCGATCGCGAGGAGGTCCTCGACGGTGCGGTAGACGAAGCAGCCCTCGGCGTCCTTGCCGGGGACCGGCGGCACGAACGGGTACGAGCCGGTGGCCAGCACCAGCGTGTCGTAGCGGAAGGACTCCCCGGACCGCGCGGTCACGGTGCGGGCCGCCCGGTCGACGCGTACCGCCGGGTCGCCGACCCGCAGCTCGAAGCCGTGGCGCTCCATGAAACCGGCCTCGACGAGCGAGAGGGCCTCCGGCGTCCGCCCGGAGAAGTACGAGCTCAGCCGCACCCTGTCGTACGCCGGACGGGGCTCCTCGCAGAGCACGACGACCCTGGCGGTACCCGCCGCCCCGGTCAGGCCACGGTCGGCGAGCGCCTCCAGGAACCGCTGCCCGACCATGCCGTGCCCGACGACCACGATCGCCGGCACGCCCGCGGCCGGGGCGGACGGGGGCGCGGACACCGGCTGGGCGGTCGGGGGAGTGGACACCGGCATCAGGGGCCTCCGTCGGGGGTGAGCGGGTGGAGCGGGGACGTCTCGGCGGTGAGGGGTGCGGTCCCGCCCCGCCGGGGCCGGGGTGAGGGCGCCGGTCACCACCGCCCGCGCCGTCCTCCTGCCGAAGAGCGTGCGCGCCGGGTGTTACCCGACCGCATCCCTCCTGTTTCCCGGGAGGAACCGTGCGCTCAGCACGTCCGGGCACCCCCTGTGAGGGCGGTGCGGGGGCACGGCGGCGCGGTGGGGTGCCCGGCGGTCCGGCGAGGTGCCCGGCGGCGCGGTGCGGGGCCGGTTGGACGGTGTACCCACCATCTGTCTAGGGTCGCGGACATGCCTGAGATCACCCTCACCACCCTGGTCCTGCTCTGTCTGGCCGCCGCCGCGGCCGGCTGGATCGACGCGGTGGTGGGCGGCGGCGGGCTCCTCCTCCTGCCCGCGCTGCTGCTGGGGCTGCCGCACGTCCCGGCCGCGCACGTCCTCGGCACCAACAAGGCGGTCGCCATCGTCGGCACGTCCGGCGCCGCGGTCACCTATGTGCGCAGGGCGCCGGTCCGGGTGGGGACCGCGGTACGCATCGGGCTCATGGCCCTGGCCGGGTCGATGACCGGTGCCTTCTTCGCGGCCGGTATCAGCAGCGACGTCCTGCGCCCGGTGATCATGGTGGTGCTGCTCGCGGTGGCGGCCTTCGTGCTGCTGCGGCCGTCCTTCGGCACGGCGACGGCCGGTGACGGCACGGGCGAAAGGACCACCCGGGCGCGTACGGTCACCGCGATCGTGCTGGTCGGCGGCGGTATCGGCTTCTACGACGGGCTGTTCGGCCCCGGCACGGGCACCTTCCTCGTGCTGGCGCTGACCGCGGTGCTCCACCTCGACCTGGTCACCGCGTCGGCCAACGCCAAGATCGTGAACGTCTGCACCAACGCCGGCGCGCTGGCGATGTTCGCCTACCAGGGGACCGTCCTGTGGCAGCTGGCCGCGCTGATGGCCGTGTTCAACCTGGCGGGCGCGATGCTCGGGGCGCGGATGGCCCTCAGGAAGGGCAGCGACTTCGTCCGCGGGGTCCTGCTCGTCGTGGTGTTCTCGCTGGTCGCCAAGCTCGGCTTCGACCAGTGGACGGCCTGACCGGCACGCCCCGGTCCGGCCCGCCCGCGGTCATGCCGCCCGGCGGGCCCGGGCGGTGCGGCCGGCCGACGGGTGCGCGGTGCGGTCGGGCCCCGGCCGGTCCGGCGCGTGGTCCGGCCCGTCAGCGCACCCCGGTGAGGTGGGCGAACGCCACCACATTGCCCTGGTAGCCGGTCTCGCGGGTGTAACCGCCGCCGCAGGTGATCAGCCGCAGCGAGGCGTCCGGGGTGGGGCCGTAGACCCGCTTGTCCGGGAACGCGTCGTTCTCGTAGACCTCGACCGCGTCGACGGAGAAGACGGCGGTGCGGCCGTCCCGGCGGTCGATCTCGACCTCGGCCCCCTTCTTCAGGGAGCCCAGGGAGTAGAACACCGACGGCCCCTGCGCGTCGTCCACGTGGCCCGCGACGACGGCGGTCCCCCTGGCGCCGGGCGGGGTCCCGTCCTCGTACCAGCCCGTCAGGTTGCGGTCGCCCGCGGGCGGTGCGTCGAGGCTGCCGTCCGGGCCCAGGCCGAGGCCGGTCATCGGCGCGTCGACGCCGATGCCCGGGATGCGGATCCTGACCGGCACCGAGGGGCGCAGCGGCCGGGCCGCCCCGGTCCCCGGCCGGGGCTGTGCGCCCGCGGTGAAGGCCTCGGCCCCGGACGGCTGGGGCGCGGCGGTCTCGACGGCGGCCCCCTGGTGGATCAGCCATGCCCCGCACAGTGCGGCGATGCCCGTCAGCCAGGCCCTGGCCCTCAGTGTGGTCCGGTCCACGGCCCGTCCTCCGCCGGCCGCCCTCAGCGGCGCGGGCCGTACGCGCGGCGGCTGCGGCGCAGCAGCAGGACGCCGGCCACGGCCGCCGCTCCGACCAGCCCCGCGCCCGCGGCGAGCTGGGCGGTGTCGGGAGCGGCGCTGCCGCCGACCCCCGTGCCCACGTGCCCGGAGGGCCGGCTGGGAGTGGGGGCGGTCGTGGGCCGGTGCTCCGGCGGCACGGGCGGCTTCGCGGACCCCGGCCCGGTCTCGGCGGGGTCGTCGGGGGCCGGGCGGTTCCCCGTGCCGGTCCCGGGGCGCTGGGCCGTGCCGGCCCCGTCCCCCTCGCCCATGGTGCCGGTGTCTCCCTCGTCGGACCGGGGCCACGAGGTCCCGGACACCGCCGACGGGTCCTCGGGCCTCGTCGGACCGTCGGCCGGACCGAGGTCGTCGGCCTCCGGGTCCATGAGCGGATCCAGGCCGTCCCCGACCGCCGCCGGGTCGTCGGCCGCGGCTCCGTCGTCGTCGCAGGGGGCCATGGCCGGCGACCCGGCCTCGGGGCCGCAGTCCGCCGGGGCGGGCGCCGCCGCCACGAACCGCTCCGGTCCGGCGGAGCCCCCCTCCGCGTGGGCCGACGGGGCGGCGAGGCCGAGCGCGGCGGCGGTGAGGGCCGCGGCTGCGGTACCGGTCACGAGGCGGGCGGGGCTGCGCATGGGAATCCTCCGGTCCGACGGATGTGTCCTGACCTCCGAGGAAAGGCCCCGCGCCGGCACCCCGCATGCTGACGAACCGTCAGCTTTCACCCGTACGGGCCTGGCGGGCGCGCCCGGCCGTCCGGCCCCGTGCAGGTCGCGGCGGTGGTCGGGATCGCGGGACGCGGCCGGTGCCGATCGGGTGACCGCCCGTT
The DNA here is from genome assembly GCF_040613235.1 of Streptomyces sp. NPDC006296. Taxonomy (NCBI): domain Bacteria; kingdom Bacillati; phylum Actinomycetota; class Actinomycetes; order Kitasatosporales; family Streptomycetaceae; genus Streptomyces; species Streptomyces sp. NPDC006296. Next base: position 26,031 of record NZ_JBEXRT010000001.1, read on the forward strand.
GACGATCTGTGACACAGCTCACAGGAGTGTCCCGGGGGTGGTCGGGCAAACGCTCCCTACCCCCCACGGGATGGCAGCCTTCCGGCCGCCCCCACGGCAACTGCCCTCACCGGCCTCTCCCCCCCGGGGCCGGTGAGGGCGGTGTCGTGTGACGCCCTCGTCCCGGGGCCCCCGCCGCGCCGCCGCTCAGCTCCCGCGCGTGCCGTCGCCGTCCTCCGTGGCGGACCAGGTGACGTCCGGCGGGCGCACCCGGGCGCACCGCGGCTGCCCCCGGCCGTCGGTCAGACGCAGGCGCGCCGTGAGGTGCCCCGTCCGCACCGCGGCCCGCAGGACCTCCGGGTCGATGTCACTCATCATCAGCTTGGCCCGGCGGAACATGGTGAAGACGCCTGAGTCGTCCACGGTGCCCCAGGACAGGTAGACGAAACGCCCCCCGAACCTGTTCTGGACGTACGGCCCCGACACCTCGACGCCCTCCGGGGTGGACACGGCGGTGCAGTCCAGGGTCCAGGAGGCGTCCGCCGCGTCGCCGGGGGACAGGCCGAGCAGCTCGCCGGGCCGGTCCGTGCGCTGCACGCCGACGTGGATGTTGTCGAGACCGGCGAAGTCGGTACCGGGGCCGCAGGAACGCCCCGGGAGGTCCGACGCTTCGATGTGGATCTGCATGCGCTCCATGGTCGCGTACGCCGAGGCGGTCAGACGGCGTCGCGCGGCGCGTCCTCGTACACCCGTGCGAGGAGTGCCATCAGATCCGCGTCGACGGGGAACGGGGTGTCGTCGATCCGGTGGACCGGGGCGATGCCCTGCGAGTTGGTGACGAAGGCCGCCCGGTAGGCCCCCAGCCCCTCCAGCGTCACCCCGCGCCGCACCGAGGGGCGGTCCGTCCGCGCCAGGCCGTGCTCCAGCAGCGCCATGGTGGTCCCGGCCAGCGCGGGGGCGTCCGGCCAGACCACCGAAGCGCCGTCCCAGAAGCCGATGTTGGTGATCGACCCCTCGGTCACCATGCCGCCGGGCGAGGTCAGGAGCGCCTCGTCGAAGCCCGCCCGCTCGGCCTGCCGCCCGTAGTAGATCTGGCCGAACTCACCGGGACGCTTGATGTGCGGGACGGAGCGCGCGAACGGGACGGACATCAGGCTCCGCGGCGTACCGTCCGCGTGGACCGGCTCCCGCACCGTCACCATCGTCACCGTCTCCGCGCGGTCCGGCGGGAGGTAGCCGTGCACCCGGACCGAGGCGTCCCGCCTCCCGGCGCCGTCGAGCGCGTGCCCGATCAGCTCCCGCACGCGACCCCCGTCCAGGGGTGCTCCGAAGAGCTCCCGGTTCGCGGCGTCCAGGCGGTCCAGGTGCCGTGCGAGGCCGCGCACCGTACGCTCCCTGACCTGCATCGCCGTGAAGTGGCCGTAGCCCGCGAAGGCCGGGATCCGCAGGTCCTGCTCGGTGGCGGGGCGCCCGTCGAACTCGACGTGGAGGTCCGGTGCGGAAGTCGTCATGGCCTCCAGCGTAGGGGCTGTCCCGTCGCCCCCGGCGGGCGCGACGAGGGCCGCTCCACCCCGCCGGAACGCCCGCCCCCGGACGGCGCGCCGCACCGCTTGACCTCAAGCGCGGTCGAGGGGCGAGGCTTCGGTGCATGGACATCGACACAGGTACTCCCGCCCCGTCCGACGCCCCGCTGAAGGTGGCCGTCATCCTCGGCAGCAACCGCGCGGGCCGCTTCGGGCCCGTCGTCGCCGCGTGGTTCCTCCGACGGGCGGCCGCCCACCCGGAGATCGAGACCGAACTGATCGACGTCGCCGAGACCGAGCCGCCCGCCGCCGGGGCCGCCGAGGCGACCGCGCGACTGGCCCGCGCCGACGCGTTCGTCGTGCTGACCCCCGAGTACAACCACTCCTACCCGGCCCCGCTGAAGCACCTCATCGACCGGCACTTCGCCGAATGGCAGGCCAGACCCGTCGCGTTCGTGTCGTACGGCGGGATCTCCGGCGGCCTGCGGGCCGTCGAGCACCTGCGCCAGGTCTTCGCCGAACTGCACGCGGTCTCCGTGCGGGACACCGTCTCCTTCCACGGGGCCGGCGCCCTCTTCGACGACCGGGGCGAACTCCTGGACCCGGCCCCGGCCGACGGGGCGGCCAAGCGGATGCTCGACCAGCTCGTCTGGTGGGGCCGCGCCCTCCGGGAGGCCAGGGCCCGGCGCCCGTACGGCGCCTGACCCGGCGTGGCACACAATCGAGGGATCCGACGCCGACGACGAGGAGGGGCGGGATGAACGAGCCCGCACGGCTGGCCGTACTGACCACGACGGACAGCGAGGAGAAGGCCCGCACCCTGGCCCGGGACGCGGTGGCGGCGCGACTCGCCGCCTGCGCCCAGATCTCGGCACCCGTCACCTCCGTGTACCGGTGGCAGGGCGAGGTCGAGACCGCCGAGGAGTGGCAGGTGCTGTTCAAGACGACGACCGAGCGCTACGACGAACTGGAGGCCCACCTCCTCGCGGCGCACGACTACGCGACGCCGGAGATCATCGCGATGCCCGTCGTGCGCGGCAGCGAGCCCTACCTCGCCTGGCTGTCCGCCGAAACGGCGCCCGCGGCGCCCTGACGGCCCCGGCCGGTTCCGGGGTGCCGGGCCGCCGCACCCCGGCGGGCCCGGTCACACCCGCCCCGCCGGCCGGCCGCCCCGCCCCGCCTGGCCTGGCCACGCCCGCCCCGTCGGCCGCACCCGGGAGGAGCGCCCGGCGGTCTCTCGGCCCGGACGGTCCCACGGCCGCGCGGCGCCTCCGGGCTCCGGTGGCCCCAGGGCCGCGCGGGGCCGTCGGGGCAGGCGGGGGCCCGCGGCGCCCGGCGGTGAGACCGGCGGTGGGTTGGGGCGTCGGGGCGCGCGGACGGGGCCGGCGGTGGGCGACCCGCGGCCCGCCCCCCCCAGGTTCCCCGGCGGCGGACGACCCGCGGCCCGCCCCCAGGTCACCCGGCGGCGACCCGCCCCCAGGTCCCCCGCCCCGGCCCTCGCGGCCCGGGTCCCCGCGCCTCAGCCCGCTCCGTCCGCCGCCCGGAGGCCGTCCGCGAGCGCGTCCGCCACCCCCGTCTCCCGCGGCCCCAGGAAGTGCGGATCCGGCTCGAACGCCATGTCCAGGAGCGCCTTGCCCGCCGCGAACACCTCCCGTGTGCCGCCGTAGTACCAGGTCACGTCGTGGACGTCGGCGGCCCCGACCCCGTACGCGTCGATCCCGGCCGATCGGCACAGCGCGATCGCCCGCCGGATGTGGAAGCCCTGGCTCACCAGGACGGCCCGGTCCACCCCGAACACCTTCCTGGCCCGGACGCACGAGTCCCAGGTGTCGAAGCCCGCGTGATCGCTGACGATCCGCCCGTCCGGCACCCCGTGCGCCACGAGGTAGGTGCGCATGGCATCCGGTTCGTCGTACTCCACGCGGCTGTGGTCGCCGGTGACCAGCACCACCCGGACCTTTCCGGTCCGGTACAGCTCGGCGGCCGCGTCCAGCCGGTGCGCGAGATACGGCGACGGCCGGCCGTCCCACAGCCCCGCCCCGAACACCACGGCGACCAGCCGCTCCGGGGCGTCCGCCGTCGTCCGCACCCGGGCGTCGGCGGTGGTGTGCAGCAGGGCCGCGGGTGTCAGCGCCACCGCGCAGGCGACCATCAGCGCCTGCACCAGCCGCCGCTGCCCCCGCCGGGTGCGCGGCAGGCGCAGCCTCCCGGCCCCCGACCGCACACGGCGCAGCCCCTCCGCCATCCTCGACCGCATGCGGCGCAGGCCCTCCGCTGTCCTCGGCCGCATGCGGCCCCCCTGTGCTCGTACCGGATCTCCCCCTGAGGGGACGAACCACGGCGGCGAAAAGTTCGCCCCGGCCCCCGGTCCGGTCGCCACCCGCTCCGGCGCCGGGATCCCGCACGGACCGGACCCGCCCGCTCCGGCACCCCCCACGCGTGCAGAACACGCCCGGCCGGGTCCTGACATCATGGACACCGACCCCGTCGGGCGGAGACAGACCTCCGTCACCCCGGCGAAACGGTCCGGCAACGTCGGCCCGGCACGATCGGCCCATGACGGAGCCGGCGCCGGAGCACCCCCGCGAGTCCCCGCCCCTCGACAGCACGGCACAACTCCTGACCCGCATCTCCCGGAGGCTCGGAACCCAGCTCAGCCTCGTCTCCCCGAACGGAAGCCGCAGCCCCATGCACCGCATCCGGAGATCCGCCCCCACCCTGGTCGCCGTCGCGCACGGCAGCCGGGACCCGCGGGCCCTGGCCACCGTCCTGGAGCTGCTGGACCGGGTGCGGGAGCTGCGCCCCGGTCTCGACGTCCGGCTCGGCCACATCGAGCTGAACGAACCCCTGCTGGCCGACACCCTGGACGGCCTCGCGCAGGGCGACGCCGTGCTCGTACCGCTGCTGCTCGGCCGCGGCCACCACGTCCGGCACGACCTGCCCCGCGCCGCGGCTGCCGCCCGCCACCTCCGCACCCGTGTCGCGGCCCCGCTCGGACCGCACCCGCTGCTCGTCGACGCCCTGCACGCGCGCCTCGTCGAGGCCGGCTGGCGGGACGAGGACGGCACGGACGGCGGCGCCGCCGTCGTGCTCGCCGCCGCCGGATCGCGCGACCCCGGCTCGGACGCCGACGCCCGCCGCACCGCCGCCCTGCTCAGCGACCGCCTCGGCGGGATCCCCGTCGTCCCCGCCTACGCCTCGGCGGCCGCCCCCACCGTCCCGGACGCCCTGCGCGCACTCGCCGCCCAGGGCCGCCACCGGGTGGCCCTCGCCTCGTACTTCACCGCCCCCGGCCGCTTCGCGACGCTCTCGGCGGCCGCCGCACCGGGCGTCGCCGCCGCACCGCTCGGCGCGCACCCGGCGATGGCCCGCCTCCTGCTGCACCGCTACGACCAGGCCCTGCACACCGGTGGGCCCGCCCACGCGGCCCTGACGCATCCACCGTTCCCGGCGACCGCCTGACCCGCGCCGTCGGTCCGCCCGTCTAATCTCGGGAGCATGGACGGTACGCACGACCCCCTGGACACGCCCTACGGCGCAGCGGACACCGAGCGCTGGGACACCGAGTCCGACAAACGGTCCGGCCGCACCGCGTTCCAGCGCGACCGGGCACGCGTGCTCCACTCCGCCGCCCTGCGCAGGCTCGCCGGCAAGACCCAGGTCGTCACCCCGGGCACCCGCAGCGGGGCCTGGGACGCCAGCCCCCGCACGAGGCTCACCCACTCCCTGGAGTGCGCCCAGGTCGGCCGGGAGCTCGGCGCCGCCCTCGGCTGCGATCCCGACCTCGTCGAGGCGGCTTGCCTCTCCCACGACATGGGCCACCCGCCCTTCGGCCACAACGGCGAACAGGCGCTCAACGACTTCGCCTCGGACTGCGGCGGCTTCGAGGGCAACGCCCAGTCGCTGCGGCTGCTGACCCGGCTCGAACCCAAGCGCTTCGTCCGCGACCCGCGCAGCGGAGAGCTCGTCAGCGTCGGGCTCAACCTCACCCGGGCCGCCCTGGACGCCGCCACCAAGTACCCCTGGCCCCGGGGCGCGCACCCCACCGACCCCGACTCACCGAAGTTCGGGGTGTACGCGGACGACCTGCCCGTCTTCTCCTGGGCCCGGGAGGGCGCGCCGCGGGACCGCACCTGCTTCGAGGCCCAGGTCATGGACTGGTCCGACGACGTCGCCTACTCGGTGCACGACTTCGAGGACGGACTGCACGCCGGCCACATCGACCCGGGCCACCTCTTCGCGGAGCCGGAGCGGGCGGACATCTGGGCCGTCGCCGTCGGCCGGTACGTCCCCGCGGACACCGACCCGCAGGAGCTCGCCGACGCCCTCGACCGGCTCACCGCCCAGGAGTGGTGGCCGCGCTGGTACGACGGCACCGCGGTCGCCCAGGCCCGGCTGAAGGACGCGACCAGCCAGCTCATCGGCAGGTTCTGCCTCGCCGCCGAGACCGCGACCCACTCCGCGTACGGCCCGGGACGGCTCACCCGGTACGGCGCCGAGCTCGTCGTCCCGCGGGAGGTGCGCAACGAGTGCGCCGTGCTCAAGGCCGTCGCGGACCGTTACGTCATGCAGCGCGCCGAGCAGGAGGCCATCCGCGCCGGACAGCGGATCGTCATCGCCGAACTCGCCGCCGCCCTCACCGCACGCGCGCCCGAAGGACTGGAGCCCCAGTTCCGCGCCCTGTACACGGCGGCCCCCGACGACCGTGCCCGCAAACGGGTCCTCGTCGACCAGATCGCCGCACTGACGGACGCCTCCGCCCGGTCCCTCCACGGAACCCTCACGGGAGCGCGGCAGACTGGACCGTGACCGGGCCGCCCGCCACAGGCCGTGACCTGATCGGGGCACACCCTCTTTCGCCATCACGCTGCCTGCGGGACGCTCGCAGGTGGAGGCGCCGCTCAGCCAAGTACCGAGGAGGCATCAAGTGGTCGACGCACATCGGACGTTCGTCATCATCGGCGGAGGGCTCGCCGGAGCGAAGGCGGCCGAGACACTGCGGGCGGAGGGTTTCAGCGGCCGGGTGATCCTCATCGGCGACGAGCGCGACCATCCGTACGAGCGGCCTCCCCTGTCCAAGGGCTACCTGCTGGGCAAGGACGAGCGGGACTCGGTCTTCGTCCACGAGACCGCCTGGTACGCGGGTGCCGACATCGAGCTCCACCTCGGCCAGACGGTCACCTCCGTCGACCGGGCCGGCCGGTCCGTGCAGCTCGGCGACAACACGGTCGTCCACTACGACAAGCTGCTCCTCGCCACGGGGGCCGAGCCCCGCCGCCTCGACGTCCCCGGCACCGACCTGGTCGGCGTCCACCACCTGCGCCGCCTCGCCCACTCCGAGCGGCTGCGCAACGTCCTCACCGCCCTCGGCCGCGACAACGGGCACCTGGTGATCGCCGGAGCCGGCTGGATCGGCCTGGAGATCGCCGCGGCCGCCCGCGGCTTCGGCGCCGAGGTCACCGTCGTCGCCCCCTCGGCGACCCCGCTGCACCACGTCGTCGGCCCGGAGATCGGGCAGATCTTCACCGACCTGCACGCCGAGCACGGCGTCCGCTTCCACTTCGGCGCCCGCCTCACCGAGATCACCGGGCAGGACGGCCTGGTCCTCGCCGCCCGGACCGACGACGGTGAGGAGCACCCCGCCCACGACGTGCTCGCCGCGATCGGCGCGGCCCCGCGCACCTCGCTCGCCGAGGCCGCGGGCCTCGACATGGCGGACCGGGCCCAGGGCGGCGGTGTCGCCGTCGACGCCTCGCTGCGCACCTCCGACCCGCACATCTACGCCGCCGGGGACATCGCGTCCGTGGACCACCCCCTGTTCGGCGGCCGGCTGCGCGTCGAGCACTGGGCCAACGCCCTGAACAGCGGACCCGCCGCGGCGAAGGCCATGCTCGGCCAGGACGTCACCTACGACCGCGTGCCCTACTTCTTCTCCGACCAGTACGACCTCGGCCTGGAGTACTCCGGCTGGGCGCCGCCCGGCTCGTACGACCAGGTCGTCGTCCGGGGCGACGCCGGCAAGCGCGAGTTCATCGCGTTCTGGCTGAAGGACGGCCGGGTCCTCGCCGGGATGAACGTCAATGTGTGGGACGTCACCGAGGATGTCCAGAAGCTGATCCGGGCCGCCCGGCCGGTCGACCCGGACGCCCTGGGCGACCCGTCGGTGCCCCTGGAGTCCCTGCTCTGACCGCCGCGCCCGCACCGGGGACCGTCCGGCCGTCCGGAGCGGTCCCCCCCCCCGGAGCCGGCCGGTCCCGGACGCCCGGCCCCACCCGTAGACTTCACCCGTGGCAGGCAGGATCAATGACGACGACGTGAAGGCGGTCCGGGACGCGGTCCCGATCGACGCCGTCGTGTCCGAGTACCTTCAGCTGCGCAACGCCGGCGGCGGCAACCTCAAGGGCCTCTGCCCGTTCCACGACGAGAAGTCCCCCTCCTTCCAGGTGAGCCCGGGCAAGGGTCTCTTCCACTGCTTCGGCTGCCAGGAGGGCGGCGACACGATCGCCTTCGTGATGAAGATCGATCACCTCACCTTCTCCGAGACGGTCGAACGCCTCGCCGCCAAGGCGGGCATCACCCTGCGGTACGAGGAGGGCGGCTACAACCCCTCCCACCAGCGCGGCGAACGCATCCGGCTGGTCGAGGCGCACAAGATCGCCGCCGACTTCTACCGCGAGCAGCTCAACGGCCCCGAGGCCGAGATCGGCCGGAAGTTCCTCGCGGAGCGCGGCTTCGACCAGGACGCCGCGGCTCACTTCTCCGTCGGCTACAGCCCGGCCGGCTGGGACCACCTCACCCGCTACCTGCGCGGCAAGGGCTTCAGCGACAAGGAGCTCATCAGCTCCGGCCTCTCCCAGGACGGCCGGCGCGGCCCCATCGACCGCTTCCGCGGCCGGCTGATGTGGCCGATCAGCGACACCTCCGGCGACATCGTCGGCTTCGGCGCCCGCAAGCTCCGCGACGACGACAACGGCCCGAAGTACCTCAACACCCCCGAGACGTCGATCTACAAGAAGTCCCAGGTGCTCTACGGCATCGACCTGGCGAAGAAGGACATCGCCAAGGCCAGCCGCGCCGTCGTCGTCGAGGGCTACACCGACGTCATGGCCTGCCACCTCGCCGGGGTCACCACCGCCATCGCCACCTGCGGCACCGCGTTCGGCAACGACCACATCAAGATCCTCCGGCGCCTCCTGATGGACAACGGCAGCGCCCGGGTGATCTTCACCTTCGACGGTGACGCCGCGGGCCAGAAGGCCGCGCTGCGCGCCTTCGAGGACGACCAGAAGTTCGCCGCCGAGACGTACATCGCGATCGCCCCGGACAACATGGACCCCTGCGACCTGCGGCTCGCCAAGGGCGACGAGTCCGTACGCGACCTGGTCGAACCCCGCACCCCGCTCTTCGAGTTCGCGCTCCGCCAGATCGTCGGCCGGTACGACCTGGAGACCCCCGCGGGCCGCGCCGCCGCGCTCGACGAGGCCGCCGCCGTCGTGGCCAAGATCAAGACGAGCAGTGTGCAGCGCGAGGTGGCCGTCCAGCTCGCGGGCTTCGTCGGCATCCTCGACCAGGAGTTCGTCGTCCACCGGGTCCACCAGCTCGCCCAGTGGGCCCGCGGCCGGGGCGACCGCGGCCCCGCCCCGGGCAAGCCCTCCCGCGCCGGGGCCCCGCAGCACGAGATCCAGGCACCCAAGGCGCCGCCCGGCCCCGCCCTCAACCTCCGCAGCCCCGCCCACCGCACCGAGCGCGAGCTGCTCAAGCTCGCCCTGCAGAAGCCCGCCCTGGTGTCACCCGCCTTCGACGCCTACGGCATCGACGAGTTCACCGCCCCGCCCTACGCCGCGGTGCGCCAGTGCATCGCGGAGGCGGGCGGCGCGGAGACGGGCGTCGCCGAGGCCCGCGAGTACCTCGTCCAGGTGCTCGACGCGACCCCCGACGACACCGTGCGCAAGCTCGTCACCGAGCTCGCGGTCGAGGTCTTCCACGGCAAGTCCATCGACGAGACGTACGCGGGTGAGCATCTGGTGAAGGTCCGCCTGCGCGCCGTCGACCGCCGGATCGACGACGTCCAGAGCAGCCTCGCCCGGCTCGGCAGCAACGTCGCGCCGGGCGATCTGGCCGCCGCCCAGAACGAGGTCTGGGTCCTCCAGCAGTACGCCCAGTCGCTGCGGAGCCACGGCGCCGACGCCCTCTGAGCCGGGGCGGCGCCCCGGCTCACTCCGGACGGAGAAAGTCACCGCACGCCCCTCGTGGGGGTGATGTGTCGTACCCCACACTGGGGGCGGTGCCTGAGTCATCGGAGCGCGGCCGGTCCGTCCAGGGCGGACCCCCCACCCCCGCGATCCGGCAGCGATCACCTGGAGGTCGCCCCCGTGCAGACCCGGACCGTGCCGACCACGACCGAGCATGTCCCGGCGGTTCCCGCGCAGAACCGGGTCGCACGCCACCCGGAGACGGCGGGCACGCCCGAAGCGGTGCTGGAGGAACCGGTGGAGCCCCCCGAGCTCCCGGAACCCCGCAGCCGGCCGGAGACGGGCGGCCCGACCTCCGACCTCTTCCGCCAGTACCTCCGCGAGATCGGGCGGATACCGCTGCTCAGCGCGGCCGAGGAGGTCGAACTCGCCCGCCGCGTCGAGGCGGGGCTCTTCGCCGAGGAACGGCTCGCCCGCACCCCCGACCCCGACTCCGGGCTCGCCGGCGACCTGGACCGCCTCGTGGTCATGGGACGGTCGGCGAAGCGCCGGCTCATCGAGGCCAACCTGCGCCTCGTGGTCTCCGTGGCCAAGCGCTACGTGGGCCGGGGGCTGACCATGCTCGACCTGGTCCAGGAGGGGAACCTCGGACTGATCAGGGCGGTCGAGAAGTTCGACTACGCACGGGGCTACAAGTTCTCGACGTACGCGACCTGGTGGATCCGGCAGGCCATGTCCCGCGCACTCGCCGACCAGGCCAGGACCATCAGGGTCCCGGTGCACGTCGTGGAGCTGATCAACCGGGTCGTCCGCGTCCAGCGCCGCATGCTCCAGGAACGCGGCTTCGCACCCACCCCCGAGGAGGTCGCGGCCCAGCTCGGCCTGACCGCCGAACGCGTCGCCGAGGTCCAGCGCCTCGCCCAGGAACCCGTGTCCCTGCACGCCCCGGTCGGCGAGGAGGACGACGTCTCCTTCGGCGATCTGATCGAGGACGGGGACGCCGCCTCACCGGTGGAGAGCGCCGCCTTCCTCCTGCTGCGCGAACACCTGGAAGCGGTGCTCTCCACGCTCGGGGAGCGCGAGCGGAAGGTCGTCCAGCTGCGCTACGGACTGGACGACGGGCGGCCCCGCACCCTGGAGGAGATCGGCAGGATCTTCGGGGTGACCCGTGAACGCATCCGCCAGATCGAGTCCAGGACCCTCGACAAGCTGCGCGGCCACGCCTTCGCCGACCAACTGCGCGGCTACCTGGACTGAACGGCGAGCCGGGACGGCGCACGGGACCCCGCACGAGTGCCCTGCACGAGAGCTCCGCACCGGAGCCCTCCCGCGAGCCGTCCCGGCCGCAAGCACACCGGAGGGCGGGGACCGCTCCCGCCAGCCGTCCCCGCCAGCCGTCCCCGCCAGTCGTCCCCGCCAGTCGTCCCCGCCCGCCGGGCCCGCTCCGCCGCGGCCGCGGCGCAGCGTCGGGCGCTCCGGGTGTCCGGTCCGCCGGTCGCGCACGGGTGGTTCCGTGGCGGACCGGGATCTTCGGAACGCCGCCCGGGACGCCTGACCGGCTGCATGCGGAAGCGGCGAGGGGCGCCGGTCAGCTGCCGTCGCGCCTGGTGCAGGTGCTCATGATCGAGTCGTTGGCGGGGTTGTGCCACGGGAACTTCAGGTTGATCGCTGTAGCCGGCCCGTAGATGCCGTCCTGCATTTCCGGGTCCGTCGGCCACAGCAGCAGCTGCACGTGCTCCACGGCCCACGAGGTGGCGGAGCCGTAGACCCCGTCGATGTCACCCGGACGGAACTTGTTGCCACTCCTGTCCTTGACGACGTTGTAGCAGTAGGCGAGCGCCGTCTGGAGAGCCCGGACGGCCGAGCCACTCGTCCCATGACTCATGGAGCAGGCCACCGTGGTCGAGGACTTCGGGACCAGCATGAAGTACGAGCTGTTGGCCCTCGGCTTCATCTTGACGGCCTGCGTGCACTTGGGGGTCGCCGCGGCTGCCGGGGTCGCGGTGGCGACGACGGTTCCGGCCGACAGGAGGGCCACCGAGAGAAGGCCCGAGGTGATCGTGCGGATTCTCATTCACATTCCAGACGTCTTGAAGGGATCGGCACCCCGGGCCAGGTCGGAGGCCCGGAGGGGCACGCCGAAACAGGCGGCGAAGCAGCCGGCTCCGCCCGAGGCTGCCCGCCGGAGGCGCAGCCGGACCAGCCCTGCGGGACGGATGACGTCACGACGGGACGTCCCGCCCGCTGACCTGCACCGTCCCATCCTGGCCGGTCGGTTCGGCGGGACGGCCCGGCACTGCCGGACGCCCCCTCCGGCCGACCCGCAGCGCGCACCCCGGGACAGGCCGGGCCGGCCCCGAACGTCTCGCCGCCGCTCACGCCTGCCCCGCACCGGTCCGCTGGTCCCCGGCCGGGCTCCTGGCCGCCGATCGACGGGGACCCCCGCGGCACTTCCCGGCGGAGCGGGCCGTCCTCGCGCACGCCGACGGGGTCCGGCAGATCACCGGACCCCGCTGCAACCACGGCCTGACGCTCCTCTTCCACGGCTGTCTCACACCCGTACTCCTCCGGGACGGACAGCTCCGGTACGTGGAGGGGAAGGCACCCTCCGGCACCGCCGGCGCACCGGCGACCGGATGGACACCGTCAGTCGACCTCCGCCAGCGCCTGGGCGAACTGCGCCGCGTACAGCCGGGCGTAGGTCCCCTCGGCCGCCAGCAGCTCGTCGTGCGTGCCCTGTTCGACGATCGCGCCGTTCTCCATCACCAGGATCACGTCCGCGTCCCGGATGGTGGAGAGCCGGTGCGCGATGACGAAGCTCGTCCGGCCGTGGGCCAGCCGCGCCATCGCCTTCTGGATCAGCACCTCGGTACGGGTGTCCACCGAGCTGGTGGCCTCGTCGAGCACCAGGATCACCGGGTCGGACAGGAACGCCCGCGCGATGGTGATCAGCTGCTTCTCGCCCGCGCTGACGCCGGCCCCCTCGTCGTCGATCACCGTGTCGTACCCGGCGGGCAGCGTGCGCACGAAGCGGTCGGCGTGGGCGGCCCGGGCCGCCTCCTCGATCTCCTCCTGGGTCACCTCGCGCGAGGCGCCGTAGGCGATGTTCTCCGCGATCGTGCCGCCGAACAGCCAGGTGTCCTGGAGCACCATGCCTATGCCCGAACGGAGATCGTCGCGCGTCATCTTCGCCGCGTCGACCCCGTCCAGGGTGATCCGGCCGCCCGTGACCTCGTAGAACCGCATCAGCAGATTGACCAGGGTCGTCTTGCCCGCCCCGGTCGGACCGACGATCGCGACCGTCTGGCCTGGCTCCACGCTCAGCGAGAGGCCCTCGATGAGCGGCGTCTCCGGGTCGTACCGGAAGGACACGTTCTCCAGCGCGACGCTGCCCCGCAGCTCCTCCGGCCGCTCGGCCGGATCGGGGTCCGGCGTCTGCTCCTCGGCGTCCAGCAGGCCGAACACCCGCTCGGCCGAGGCGATGCCCGACTGCACCAGGTTGGCCATCGAGGCGACCTGCGTCAGCGGCATCGAGAACTGCCGCGAGTACTGGATGAACGCCTGCACGTCACCGATCGACAGCGCGCCCGACGCCACCCGCAGCCCGCCGACGACCGCGACCAGCACGTAGTTCAGGTTCGACACGAACATCATCAGCGGCTGCATGATCCCGCTGTTGAACTGGGCCTTGAACCCGGCTTCGTACAGCGCCTCGTTCTGCTCGGCGAAGTCCCGCGCGGACTCCTCCTGCCGCCCGAAGACCTTCACCAGGGTGTGGCCGGTGTACATCTCCTCGATGTGGGCGTTGAGCCTGCCCGTCACCTTCCACTGCGCCACGAAGTGCGGCTGCGACCGCTTGCCGACCCGCGCCGCGACGAACACCGACAGCGGGATCGTCACCAGCGCGACCAGCGCCAGCAGGGGAGAGACCCAGAACATCATGACGAGCACACCGACGATGGTCAGCGCCGAGTTGATGAGCTGGCCCATCGTCTGCTGCATCGTCTGCGAGATGTTGTCGATGTCGTTCGTCGCCCGGCTCAGCACCTCACCGCGCTGCTGCCGGTCGAAGTACGACAGCGGGAGCCGCGCCAGCTTGGTCTGCAGGTCCTCGCGCAGCTGGAAGACCACCCGGTTGATCACCCGGATCGACACCCGCGTCGACACCAGCATCAGCAGCCCCGCACCGACGTAGACCGCCAGAGCCACCAGCAGGATCTGGCCCACCGCACCGAAGTCGATGCCGGAGCCCGGCGTGAAGTCCACCCCGCCCAGCATGTCGGCGAGCCCGCCGTCCCCCTGCGCGCGCAGCCCGGCGATGGCCTGTTCCTTCGTGCTGCCCTCCGGCATCTGCCGTCCGACGACACCCGCGAAGATCAGGTCGGTGGCCCCGCCGAGGATCTTCGGCCCCACGACCGAGAGCGCCACGCTCAGCGTGATCGCGCCCAGCATCAGCGACAGCGGTGCCTTCTCCTTGCTGAACCTCCTCAGCAGGCGCTTCCCCGACCCCTTGAAGTCCAGGGAGCGCTCGGCCGGCCCCATCATCATCCGTCCGCCCGGTCCTGCCATCAGGCGGCCTCCGCTTCCGTCAGCTGGGAGAGCACGATCTCCCGGTAGGTTTCGTTGCCTTCCATCAGCTCGTGATGGCTGCCCCTGCCGACCACCCGGCCCTCGTCCAGCACCAGGATCCGGTCGGCGTCACGGATCGTGGACACCCGCTGGGCCACGATCACCACGGTCGCCCCGGACGTCTCGCGGGACAGCGCCCCGCGCAGCGCGGCGTCCGTCGCGTAGTCCAGGGCCGAGAACGAGTCGTCGAAGAGGTAGATCTCCGGCTTCTGCACCAGCGTCCTGGCGATCGCGAGCCGCTGCCGCTGCCCGCCGGAGACGTTGGTGCCGCCCTGCGCGATCGGCGCGTCCAGGCCGTGCTCCAGCCGCTCCACGAAGTCCTTCGCCTGCGCCACCTCCAGCGCGTGCCACAGCTGCTCGTCGGTGGCGTCCGGATTGCCGTAGCGCAGATTCGTCGCGACCGTCCCCGAGAACAGGTACGGCTTCTGCGGGACCAGGCTCACGGTCCTCGCCAGCAGGACGGGATCCAGCGTCCGCACGTCCGTACCGTCCACCAGCACCGCGCCGTCCGTCGTGTCGAACAGCCGCGGCACGAGCCCGAGCAGCGTCGACTTCCCGCTGCCCGTCGAACCGATGATCGCGGTCGTCTCCCCGGGCCGCGCCACCAGATCGACCGAGCGCAGCACCGGCTCCTCGGCCCCCGGGAAACGGAACTCCGCACCCCGTATCTCCAGATGGCCGTGGGCCGCGAGCTCCGTCACCGGAGCGACCGGCGGCACCACGCTCGATTCGGTCTCCAGGACCTCCTGGATGCGCTCGGCGCAGACCTCGGCGCGCGGCACCATGATGAACATGAAGGTGGCCATCATCACCGACATCACGATCTGCATCAGATACGCGAGGAACGCCGTCAGGGCACCGATCTGCATCCCGCCGCTGTCGATGCGGTGCGCCCCGAACCAGACGACCGCGACGGACGACAGGTTCACCACCGTCATCACCGTCGGGAACATGAGGGCCATCAGCCGCCCCGTCGACAGCGCGACGTCCGTCAGCTCCGTGTTGGCGCCCCGGAAGCGCTCCTCCTCGTAACCGTCGCGGATGAAGGCGCGGATCACCCGGTTGCCGGTGATCTGCTCGCGCAGCACCCGGTTCACGGCGTCCAGCCGCACCTGCATCGTGCGGAAGAGCGGCCGCATCCGCCGCACGATCAGGCTCACCGAGATCCCGAGGACGGGCAGCACGCCCAGCAGCACCGCCGACAGCGGCACGTCCTGGCCGAGCGCCATGACGACGCCGCCGACGCACATGATGGGCGCCGAGACCATCAGGGTGAACGCCATCAGGACCAGCATCTGGACCTGCTGCACGTCGTTGGTCGTCCGGGTGATCAGCGACGGGGCGCCGAACCGTCCGACCTCACGCGCGGAGAACGACTGCACCCGGCCGAACACCGCCGCCCGCACGTCGCGTCCCAGCGAGGACGCCGTCCGCGCCCCGAAGTAGACGGCCCCGATGTTGCAGACGATCTGCAGGACGCTGACGGCGATCATCACGCCGCCGAATTCCAGGATGTAACCCGTGTCCCCCCGCACGACACCGTGGTCGATGATGTCCGCGTTGAGGGTGGGCAGATAGAGGCTTGCGCAGGTCTGCAGGAACTGGAGCAGCACCAGCAGCCCGATGGGGCGTCTGTACGGACCCAGATGGGTCCGCAGGAGTTTTATGAGCACACGAGTCTCTCGGAGTCGGCGGAGGAAGAAGGCCGATCCATACTCCGGCACTCCGGTCCCCGACTGCCAACGCTTTTGCTCAAGCCGGGGTCAAATCAGCCGACCCCGCCCCGCTCCGTGCCACGGATGTCGTGGGTCAGTCGGTCGCGTCGAACGCCCCGGGGTGGATCTGGTCCCGGGTCGCCTCGTACTGCTGACGTACCGCGCCGCCCACCGCGAGGTCGTCGCCCGGTTCCAGCACCTGCGCCGCCGCCCCCTGCCAGGCCGGGGGAGTACGCGGATCGAGCGACCCCTGCGAGACCCCCAGCGCCCACGCGGCCTGCCGGGCCGCCCCCAGCGCCGCGTACTCTGCGGGCTCCGGCACGACCACCTGGGTACCGAACAGCGCCGGCGCCAGCTCCCGCACGGCGGGCAGTTCGGCCGCCGCGCCCAGCAGGAACACCCGCCGCACCTCCACACCCCGGTCCCGCAGCACGTCCAGGGCGTCGGCCAGCGAGCACAGCATCCCCTCGAACGCGGCCCGCGCCAGGTGCTCCGGCTTCATCGACTCCCGCCGCAGCCCGCTCAGGGTCCCCGCGGTGTGCGGCAGGCGCGGGGTGCGCTCGCCCTCCAGGTACGGCAGCAGCACCAGCCCCGACGCTCCCGGCGTCGACTTCAGCGCCAGCTCGGACAGTTCCTCCAGCCCCTCCAGCCCCAGCATCTCCACCGTGCCGCGCAGCGCG
Source organism: Streptomyces sp. NPDC006296 (assembly GCF_040613235.1). Classification (NCBI taxonomy): domain Bacteria; kingdom Bacillati; phylum Actinomycetota; class Actinomycetes; order Kitasatosporales; family Streptomycetaceae; genus Streptomyces; species Streptomyces sp. NPDC006296. The sequence continues at coordinate 42,749 of NZ_JBEXRT010000001.1, forward strand.
CGGACGGCGTTCGAGGTGTGGACCACCGGCAGGTGCATCCCCGTCGCGTCGGCGAAGGAGGTGATCATCCCCGTGGGGTCGGCGAGCGCCTCGTGGTGCACCGCCATGACCGAGCCCGAGGCGCCCAGCGACACGACCGCGTCCCCGACGGCGACACCCAGCCCGAAGGCGGCGGCCATGGTCTCCCCGGTGCCGGCCGAGATCAGCAGCCCCTCCGGCGTCGTCCCGGCGGCGTCGGCCGGGCCGAGCACCTCGGGCAGCGCGGCCTGGTGGCCGAGCGCCAGCTCCACGAGGTCGGGACGGTAGGAACCGGAGCCCGCCGACCAGAAGCCGGTACCGGACGCGGCCCCGCGGTCCGTCGTCCGGCGGGCCGGCCGGCCGAGGAGCTGCCACACCAGCCAGTCGTGCGGCTGCAGCACCGCCGCGACCCGCTGCGCGTTCTCCGGCTCGCTCCGGACCAGCCAGCGCAGCTTCGCCACGGGCTGCGAGGCCTGGGGCACCGCCCCGACGGCCTCGGCCCAGGCCCGGCGCCCGCCGAGCCCGTCGATCAGATCGGCCGCGGCGGCCTGGGCGCGCCGGTCGTTGCCGAGCAGCGCCGGCCGCACGAGATTGCCCTGATGGTCCAGCGGCACCAGCCCGTGCTGCTGCGCGGACACACCGATGGCCTGCACGCCTTCGAGCAGCCCCCCGGAGGCCGCCTCACCCAGTGAGAGCAGCCACGCCTGCGGATCGACCTCGGAGGCCTTGGCCTCGATCGGATGTGCGGCGTACCCCTGCCGCAGCACCTCACCGGTGTCCGTGTCGCAGACGACGATGTGCGTGAAGGCGGATGAACTGTCCAAGCCGGCCACTATGCCCATGCGGAAGATTCTGCCGCACCGCCGCCCAGACCCCGTACCCGGCCGCTCCCGGCCGTTCCCGGCCGTCCCGTACCGGGTGGTGCCCGGTACGGGAGCGGGCCTCAGGTGTTCGTCGTCCCCCAGTCGTCGCTGCCGTTCTGACCGCTGCGGTCCCGCAGCGAGCGCACCCGGTCGGAGACGGACACGGGGACCCGGTCCCCGACCTTCTCGCTCACCGAGTGGTACGCCTTGCCGGCGAAGTCCCGGCCGCCGTGCGCGGCGGACTCCGCCGCGTTCCGCACGGCGGGATTCTCGGCCAGCTGCCGCGCGGCCTTCTTCAGCTGCTCGTAACGCTCGCGCCCGGCTCGCGTGCCGAGCACGTAACCGAGCGCCACTCCGGCGATGAACGTGAGCCGGTACCGCATGGGTGCCACCCTTCCTTCACTCCGTGCCACATGTGCTGCCCGCCTACCCGCGGACACCCGAGATCACCCCGGGGGGTTACCGATTGGCGGAGCACCCCCCTGGTTGCGCTAATGTATGTGTCGCAGCGAACGCGCGCCGCTCGGCATCAGCCAGGCAGGTGCGATTCGAGGCACCGCAGCAATCCCCTGTAGCTCAATTGGCAGAGCAGCCGGCTGTTAACCGGCAGGTTACTGGTTCGAGTCCAGTCGGGGGAGCGCGATCCCCTGTAGCTCAATTGGCAGAGCATTCGGCTGTTAACCGGAGGGTTACTGGTTCGAGTCCAGTCGGGGGAGCATCACGGAAGAGGGCCCTTCGGGGCCCTCTTTCATGTGCCCGCACGCCGGTGTGGGTGACACGTTCGAGGGGAATCCCTACCGCCGGGAACCGGGCAGCACGCTGCGAGGTCTTCATGGTCATGCGAAGCCGATCATCCGCAGCAGGAGATCGTATGACCGGCTATGCTGCGGCAGACGGCGCGTACACATGTACGCGCCACGCCGTAACGGGGCGGTAGCTCAGCCGGTTAGAGCAGCGGACTCATAATCCGTCGGCCGTGGGTTCGAGTCCCACCCGCCCCACCCAGCTTCCCCAGGCAGAATCGTTCTGGCCTGGGGAAACGTGGATTTGGTGGCGTTTTTCCGTGCGGTACTAGCCGCCCGCCGTGCCGTACAGACCCGCTATCGCAGCGTGTCGGTGACACCAGATGCGTCTGACCTGGCCTTTTGTGGCCATCCGTTCGTGAGGCGTGGTGTGTAAGTCCCACGGCCGTTGGGGAAGCGACGCACGCCACGCCATGTTCTTTCTGCCGTACCTGTCGGAGCGGATCAGGCTGGACCGAGCGCATCGGGTGGGATCAGGCGGACGCATACGGCATGGACAAGGCGGCCGGGTCAGCCCAGGCGGTGCGGCCTTCGCCTGGCGGTACCAGCCGCGCAGAGACTCCGAGCTGATGCCGAGCTCCCGGGCGACGGCGGTGACCGTCCTGCCCGTGGAGTCCACAAGCGCGATCGCGTCCCTCTTGAACTCCGCGGTGTACCGCTTCGTGTGCTTGCTTTCCACCTGGTGCTACTTCCTCTGGAACCTCAAGTCCCGGTCTCCAGGTGTCCACGATCAAGGGGAAGCTCCACGCGGGTGTGCGCCTGGTTCACCGTTCGTAGTGGAAGCGGCACGCCACCACGTGGATGATCGCGTTCTCATCGATGCGGTACACCAGTCGGTGTTCGGAGTTGATACGCCGCGACCAGTAGCCGGAGAGGTCGTTCCGCAGTGGTTCGGGCTTGCCGATTCCTTCGTGGCCGCCCCGGTCGATGTCGGCGATCAGCTGGTTGATGCGCTTCAGTATTTTGCGGTCGTTCCCCTGCCACCACAGGTAATCGTTCCAGCCGTCGTCGACGAACAGCACCTTCACGTGGCGCCCCGCCCGGCCTCGTCATCGGGATCCACCAGCTCGCGAAGTGCGCCTTGGCCCGCCCGGTCCTGCTCGATGGACCTGCGCAGGCGCTCGGCCATCGCGGGCGACCGCAGCAGGTAGTCGGTCTCTTTCAGTGCCTCGTACTCGGCGAGCGAGACGACGACCATCGGCTCATGGCCGGTCCGGGTGATGACCAGCTCCTCGGCGTCGTTCTCCACCGCGTCGAGGGCGTCGGCGATGCCCGCGCGTAGCTCGGTGACACTCATCGTCTTCATGACGTACACGATAACGTACAGAGCGGATCTCTGTGCGACTGATCGCGCTCCGCCTCCGGACGGCCGTGCGGTTCACCCTTCGGTGGCATCGGGGTGCGGCAGAGCCCGTCGGGTGGCTCAGTTCGTGTGGTTACCTCGCCGTTTTCGCGGTCGGCCCCCTCCACGAGCGTGATCGTCGCGAACTCGGGAATGATCACTTACGGACGTGGTGGTAGCGGACTTCGCCTGTGCGGAGTTGGCGGCGGGCCCGGTTGGGCCGCGCGCTCCTCGACCCGCGCCTGCGTCCCTGGGAGGGGCACATCGCCGCCGGTGTGTTCCGTATCTGCGAGCCCACGAGGGCGGAATTCCTCTACTCGGCCACAAGCCCGGCTCATCGGGACGAGTTGGCCGGGAGGTGGGTGACCTCTGCCTCCTCGCCCCGGTTCCCACGAGTGCGTGGCGCTGGGTCGACACCGCGCAGTACAAGCTCACCCAGCGGGGGCAGTACCGTGCCGCTGGGGCCATCGACCTTCTGGTGTGTGCGACGGCGGTCCATCACGGTCACACGGTGCTTCATGTGGACAACGACTTCGCCACGGTGGGGACGGTTCTGAAGGAAGTGCAGCAGCGAGACGTACGCGCCTGACTCCCGGGCGTTGTACAGATCGAGAGGCTCACAGATGGGGTGCATCAATTCGGCGAGCTGGTCCTCCTGTATTTCGAGTACGTCGCGGCCCTCCAGTGGGTAGCGCTGCCTTCCGACCGGCGGGAGGGCAGTACCGGGGCCGGCGACCGGGTGACGGGCGCGCGTCGCGTTCAGTGCACCCGGTACCTCGCCGCCGCAGTCGGATGCGGCGGCGGCCGGACCGGTCAGGCGGTGCAGACAAGAAGAACACCACCACCACGGACTGGCCGTGGAAGCCGACCCAGTACACCGACCACAGCCGCGGCCACCAGTACATGGTCAACAGCAAGGAAACCCGCGGCGGTTACACCATCACCGTCGATCGCAACGCCTGGGACGCCCCGGTCGCGATCATCGGCTGAGGGGAAGGCGGTCGCTGACGGGCGTCAGGGGTGCGGGACCGGACGGTGCGCCGCAACCGGGCGAGGTCTGACGCCTTGGACGCGGGGGATCCACGCCCTGCACCGGCCGGAATCGAGATTCCGGCCGTTGCGTCCTCTTCCCCGGTCCCACGAGTGGGACCGGGGAAGAGGACAACGCGCCCCCGGCCTCCGCAGCAGCTCGGAGATCGCCCGCAGGCTGGGTGTCGGCGACGAGACGGTCAAGACGCACGTCTCGCGGATCCTGGCGAAGCTGGAACTGTGTGACCGCACCCAGGCCGTGGTGTACGCGGCCTCCCACAACCTGCTGCCGGCGTCCACCGCCGCCCGCGCGTGCGGCAGGGACGGCACGGCCGGGCAGAGCGGCCGCCGCCCCCGGTGATCCGGACGGCCCCGGGCGCGCCACAGCCCTACCCGTGACTCGCTCTCGCCGCCGGGCTGCGCCGCCTCCGCCGGGGCGGTGGCTGGTCCGGTGCCGGAGGGCCGATCCGTCGGGGTGTCAGCTGAACGTGCGGCGGTAGTGCTGCGGGCTGACGCCCGTCGTCCGCCTGAAGCGGTCGCGGAAGGCCGTCGGCGAGCCGAAACCCACCTGGGAGCCGATGCGTTCCACCGAGTGCCGGGTGGACTCCAGAAGGTGCTGCGCCCGGCGGATGCGGGCGCGGTGCAGCCACTGGAGAGGGGTGGAGCCCGTCTGTTCGCGGAAACGGCGGATCAGCGTCCTGGTGCTGACCCCGGCGTGCGCCGCGATGTCGGCGAGGGTGAGGTCGGCGGCGAGGTTCTCCCGGAGCCAGTCGAGCAGCGGTTCCAGGGTGCCGCCCCGGGGGGTGGGCACATGGTCGTGGACGATGAACTGCGCCTGCCCGCCCTCCCGTTCCAGCGGCATGACGGACAGCCGGGCCGCGTCGGCCGCCACGGCGGAACCGTAGTCCGTACGGATCATGTGCAGGCACAGGTCCAGTCCGGCGGCAGCCCCGGCCGAGGTGAGGATGCGGCCGTTGTCGACGTACAGCACATCGGGGTCGACCTCGACGTCCGGGTGGGCGGCGGCCAGCAGGTCGGCCGCGATCCAGTGCGTGGTGGCCCGCAGCCCGTCCAGGAGTCCCGTCGCGGCCAGCGGGAACGTGCCCGAGCAGATGGACGCGATGCGGGTGCCGGCCCGGGCGGCTGCCCGCAGTGCGTCGCGGACGGCGGTGCTGGGCGGGACCGTCGGGTCGGCGGTGCCGGGCACGATGATCGTGTCCGCGTCCGTGAGCCCGTCCAGGCCCCAGGGCGCGCGCAAAGTGAAGGCGCCCGCGTCGGTCTCCCGCTGCTCGGCGCAGACCCGGATCCGGTAGCCGGGGCGGCCGTCGGGGAGGCGGGTGCGGCTGAAGACCTCGATCGGGGTGGACAGGTCGAAGGGGATGACCTGGTCCAGCGCGAGGACGGCGACGGTGTGCATGGCGTAAACGTACGTGATCCCCGGATTTCCGCCAGGTCGTGGAGCCGCCGGAACGCAGACTCGGAACAGGTGACGTGGGGCGCGACGCGGCGGATCCGCCAGGTAGCACGACTCGTGAAGCCCCTGTCGCTATCCCGTTGACCTCTGGCATTTCTGCCTCTGGGAGGCGGGCGCGCAGCCGGTTAGCGTCGGGGGCGAACCCGGCGCGGACCGGGCCGCCCGAAGCTGAGGACCCACCCCATGCACGCCCAGATCGTCCTGTTCGACGGCTTCGACCCCCTCGACGTCGTGGCGCCGTACGAAGTCCTCCACGCGGGCGGTGCCGCCTCCGGCGGGCTGGTGACCGTGGAGCTCGTCTCCGCCGAGGGACCGCGCGAGGTGGTCAGCGGTACCGGGGGCCTGGCGCTGTGCGCGACGGCCGTCCTGGACCCCGCGCGGGCGGACCTGGTCCTCGTGCCCGGGGCCGCGGGCCGGGTCGGCGAACCGGACGGGGACCCCGGCGGCACGCCCGGTTCCGCGGACGCGTACATCCCCGTGCTGCTGGCCCGCACGCTCGACACCGGGCTGCCCGCACTGCTGAGGGCCGCCGTGGCCGACCCTGGGGTGACCGTCGCCGCGGTGTGCGGCGGCTCGCTCGTCCTGGCCATGGCCGGCCTCATCGAGGGCCGGCACGCCACCACCCACCACCTCGGTCTGGACCTGCTCGACGCCACCGGCGCCCACGCGGTGCGGGCGCGCGTCGTCGACGACGGCGACCTCGTCACCGGCGCCGGTGTCACCTCCGGACTCGACCTGGCCCTCCACCTCCTGGAGCGCGGGACCGGCCCGCGGATCGCCCACGCCGTCGAGGAACTGTTCGCCCACGAGCGGCGCGGCACCGTCTGGCGCGCCCAGGGACCGGCCGCCGCCGCCCTCTGAGGCGCACCACCGGCGCCCCGTCCCCTCACCCCACCTCGTCACACCTCACCGAAGGAAGCGGAACATGCCCGTCGAAGGCGTCTGGGACCTGTCGGTCTCCACTCCCGTCGGCCCGATCGGGGCCGTCGTCGAACTGCGCGAGGAGAACGGCCTCCTGCGCGGGGTCGCCCGCGGCGCGGGGGAGGAGGTCCCGCTCGACGACGTCGCCCTCGACGGCTCGCTGCTCACCTGGCGGCAGGCCGTCACGAAGCCCCTGCGCCTGAACCTGGCCTTCTCCGTGACCGTCGCCGGCGACACCCTGACCGGCACCTCCAGGGCCGGACGGCTGCCGGCCTCCCGGGTCACCGGCCGTCGCCGGGCCCTCCCGGCCGGCGGGGAGCCCCGCCGATGACGAAGGTCTTCCTCTCCCTGCACGTCCTGGCCGCCGTCCTCGCCATCGGCCCGGTCACCGTCGCCGCGAGCATGTTCCCCCGGGCCCTGCGCACGGCGCACGGCGGACCCGGCGACGCGGACGCCCTGTCCACGCTGCGTCTGCTGCACCGCATCTGCCGTGTCTACGGGGCCGTCGGCATCGCCGTACCCGTCTTCGGGTTCGCCACGGCCGGCAGCCTCGGCGTCCTCGGCAGCCCCTGGCTGATCACGTCGGTCGTCCTCACCGCGGCGGCCGCCGGCCTGCTGGTGCTGCGGATCCTCCCCGACCAGGACGCCGCCCTCACCGCCGTACAGGCCCCCGGGGCCGGCACCGCCGCCGCGGCCGCCGCCCGTCTGGCCGCGCTGACCGGGGTCTTCAACCTGCTGTGGGCCACGGTCACGGTCCTGATGGTCGTCCGTCCCGGCTCCACCACGGGGGCCTGACCGTGCGCCCGCGCCCTCTGCCCCGGACCGGCCGCCGACGGGCACCGCTTCCCCTCCCGGGCGCGGTCGTTACCATCCTGTGTGACCGAAACAGCCGAACCACGTGTACCCCGCACACGCATACTCGCCGACCTGACGCCCCTGCGTACGTCCCCCGACTACCGCCGGCTCTGGTTCGGGAACACCGTCTCCTGGATCGGGCAGGGCATGACGGCGCTGGCCGTCTCCCTCCAGGTCTACGACATCACCGGGTCCGCGTTCTCCGTCGGGCTGATCGGTCTCTGCTCGCTCGTCCCGCTGGTGCTCCTCGGGCTGTACAGCGGGGCGGTCGCCGACACCGTCGACCGGCGCAAGCTGGGCCTCTTCAGCGCCGCCGGATCGTTCCTGCTCTCCGTGGTGCTCGCCGTGGTGACCTTCGCCGGGGTCGAGCACGTGGGGCTCCTCTACGCCGTCGTCGCCCTCCAGGCGGTGTGCTTCGCCCTCAACTCCCCGGCCCGCAGCTCGATGATCGCGCGGCTGCTCCCGGCCGACCAGCTGCCCGCCGCCAACGCGCTCAACGCCATGACGTCCACCACGGGCGGTCTGGCCGGGCCGATGCTCGGCGGCCTCATCGTCGGCTGGTGGGGCTACCGCGCGGCGTACACCGTCGACGCCGTCACCTTCACCGCCTCGCTGTACGCGATGTGGCGGCTGCCCTCGATGCTCCCCGACCGGACGGGCGGGGAGCAGGGGGCGAAGCGCGCGTCGGTCCTGGACGGTCTGCGCTTCCTCGGCACCAGGCCCAATCTGCGGATGACCTTCTTCAGCGACCTGAGCGCCATGGTGCTGGCCCACCCGCGCGCCCTCTTCCCCGTGGTCGCCGTCGTCTGGTTCGGCGGGGACGCGAAGACCACCGGACTGCTGGTCGCCGCCCCGGCGCTGGGAGCCCTGCTCGGCAGCGTCTTCTCCGGCTGGCTGAGCCGCGTCCGGCGGCACGGGCTCGCGGTGCTGATCGCCGTGAGCGGCTGGGGCGGGGCCATCGCCGTGTTCGGGCTCACCCGGCAGCTCTGGCTCGGACTGGCCCTGCTCGCGCTCGCCGGGTGCGCGGACGCCATCTCGATGGTCTTCCGCAACACCATGCTCCAGGCGGCGGTCCCGGACGACATGCGGGGGCGGTTGCAGGGCGTGTTCATCGTCGTCGTCGCGGGCGGTCCCCGGCTCGGCGACCTCGTGGCCGGCTCCGTCGCCGACCTGACGTCCCCGGCCGTGGCGGTCACCGGCGGCGGTATCGCCTGCGTTCTGGTGGTGTGCCTGCTCGGGCTGCGCTGGCGCGGCTTCGCCCGGTACGACGCGCGCGACCCGCAGCCCTGAGACGGGCCGCCCGGTCGTCCGCGGGGGACCGGGCGGCGGCGCCGCCCACCCGGACCGCCGGGAACCGGTCCCGCGTCCTCCCGGGCGGCTCCGTCAGGCGACCTCGGTGAGCCCCGGCATCTCGCCCTCGGTCGTCGAGGGGTCGAACAGCGAGAACACCGCGCCCTGCGGATCGGTCAGCGACGCGAACCGGCCGAACGGGATCGTCATCGGCCCGAACCGGAGCTGCGCACCCAGCGACTTCGCCTTCTCCACCGCCGCGTCGCAGTCGGCGACGCCGAAGTAGACGTTGAGATGGGCTGGCACCTGCGGCGGGAACTCCTCGCCCATCTTCATCCGGCCGAGCACCGGGTCGGCGCCCAGGTCGTAGAGCGAGAAGTCGACCGAGGCGTCGTCCAGGTGCTTCACCCCGTACCCGAAGACCGCCCGGTAGAAGGTGTCCGCACGCTCCGGCTCCCGGGTGTAGATCTCGGCCCAGGCGAACGCGCCGGGCACCACCCGCGCCTCGAACCCCTGGTGGTCGCCCGCCTGCCACACCCCGAAGGCCGCCCCGCCGGGGTCGGTGGCCAGCACCATCGTCCCGAAGTCGCCGACCCGCATCGGCTCCACCAGCACCTCGCCCCCGTGCGCGCGGATCTTCGCGGCGGTGGCGGCGGCGTCCGGTGACGCGAGGTACAGGCACCAGGCGTTCGGCGCCTCCTGGCCCGGCATGGCGGGCGACAGTGCGGCAACGGCCTTGCCGTCCGCGTAGGCCTGCGTGTAGCCGCCGTACTCCGGCATCGAGTCGGCGAAGGTCCAGCCCAGCAGCTCACCGTAGAAGCGCTTCGCCCTTTCGAGGTCGCCGAACGTACCGTCGGCCCAGCACGGCGTGCCCTCGGATTCTGCGGCCATGGTCCGGCCCCTTCCTCACTCGACGGGTGGTCCTCGTTTTCACGCTAGCCAACCCTCGTCCGGGTGGCGCGTCGAAGGAGTCCGGCCCTCAGACGAGCCGGGCGGCCCAAAGGTCACGGCTCCCGGATGAGGGCGAGGCGTTCCCGTACGGCGTCGGCCTCCGGGTCCCGCAGCGCGTCGAAGATCGCGGCCGCGCGGTGCCAGACTTCTTCGGCCTGCCGGGTGTCGCCCCTCGCCCTCAGCGTCTCACCGAGCCGGACCAGGGTCTCCGCCTCGTGGTAGCGGTCCGCCGAGGCCCGGAACAGGGCGACGGCCTCCTCGTAGCTGGCGACCGCGTGATCGTGACGGGCCAGATGGTGATACGCGAAGCCGAGGCTGTCCAAGGTGGCGGCCTGGCCGTTGCGGTCACCTGCGTGGCGCTGCCGTTCGAGGGCCTGGGAACAGCTGTCGATGGCCTGTTCGTAGTCTCCCTCCGTGGCGTGCAGCCACCCGATCGCGTTCAGGGTGCGGGCCTCACCGTCCCGGTTGCCGGACAGCCGGTACAGACGCAGTGCCTCGTCGCCGTGCCGCAGCGCCTCCGCCGGCCGGCCGGCCATGTAACAGAGTTCGATGTAGTTGTGCAGGGTCTGAGCCTGGCCGGTGGCGTCGCCCAGGTCTGCGTACAGGGCGAGGGAACGGCGTAACCGGCTCTCCGCCGCACCGAGATCCCCGAGACGGGAGTCGGCACGGGCGAGCAGGCGGCAGGCGATCGCCTGGCCTGGCACGAGAGCGGTCTTGCCGACGCCGGCCATTCCGGAGACCGCGGTGATCACCGCGGTCCCCGGACCGCCGGGCCGGCTGCCCAGACTGGAGTCGAGCGCGGCGATCTCGGCGTCACGGCCGACGAATCCGGCTGTGACGGGCGGAAGCTGCCTGGGCCTGGGGACGACCGGTGCGAGCGTGGCCGGTGCGGGCACCGGGCGCTGACCGAGGATGTGCTGGTGCAGGCTGTTCAGGTCGGGGCCCGGTTCGAGACCGGTCTCCCGGACCAGCACCTCGCGTGCCCGGCGGTGGGCCTCCAGCGCTCCCGCCACGTCGCCGCCCCGGAAGAGGCCCTGCATCAGATGGAGCCAGGCGCCCTGCCGCAGCGGACGGCGCTCGACCAGCCCCCGCATGCGGAGGACCGCCTCCGGACAGCGGTCCTCCGCGATCAGGGCCTGTGCGTAGTCCTCCTCGGCGTGCCAGCGGCGCTCCTCCAGCCGGCCCGCCCAGCGGTCGAGCGCGTCCGGCAGCGGCAGCCCTTCGAGGAACGTCCCACGCCACAGGCTCAGCGCCCGGTCCAGTTCCTCGCACGCTCGGGCCGGATCGCCCAGGGCCAGAGCCCGTCGGCCGTCGGCCGCCGCCTCTTCGAAGAGGTCGACGTCCCGCTGTCCCGGCCCGACCCGGAGCAGGTAGCCGCCCGGTGTGCGCGGGATCCCGTCCCAGGGGGCGCCGTCGCCCAGGGAGATCCGCAGACCGCGCACATAGGTCCTGAGGTTCGCGGCGGCGGAGGCCGGCGGGTCGTCGCCCCAGAGAGCCGCGACGAGGACCCCGGTCGGTACCGTCTCGGACGGACGCCGGAGCAGGGCTGCCAGCAGCAGGCGCTGTTTGGCGGAGCCGAGGCCGACGTGTCCGCCGTCGCGGGAGACCTCCAGCGGGGGCCGAGAAGAGCGGGCCCGTCCGAGCTCCGGACGGGCCCTGTGGGGCGTTCCGTCGGCCGGCCTCGACCCGCCCGGGCCACCCCGAGCCCCACCAGGTCCTGCGGGCGCACCCGGTGTCAGCCGCCGAGCGATCTCTTCATGATCTTGCCCAGGTCGTTGCGGGGCAGCGCGTCGAGGTACCGGACCAGGCGCGGACGCTTGTGCGGCGCCAGCAGCCCCGCCACGTGGTCGGCCAGCTCCCGCTCACCGGGGGGTGACGCCGGGTCGTCCGGCACCACCCAGGCGACGATCCGCTCGCCGAGGTCCGCGTCCGGTTCGCCGGTGACGGCCGCCTCCCGCACGCCGGGATGCTCCAGCAGGGCGTTCTCGATCTCGCCCGCGCCGATCTTGTAACCGCCGCTCTTGACGATGTCGGTGGCCTTGCGGCCGACGATCCTGACGTAGCCGTCGGGGTCGACCGTGGCCATGTCGCCGGTGCGGAAGAAGCCGTCCCCGGTGAAGGCCGCCGCGGTCGCGTCCGGCCGGTTCAGGTAGCCGGTGAAGAGGTTCGGGCCGCGCACCTGGATCTCGCCGATGGCCGCCGGATCGTCGAGCACGCTGCCGTCCTCCTCGACGAGTCTGAGCTCGACCCCCGGCAGCGGCGGCCCGACCGTCCCGGCCCGCGGTGCGCCGTCGGCCCGTACGCCCGTGTTCATCAGGGTCTCCGTCATCCCGTACCGCTCGACGACCCCGCGCCCGGTGGCCGCGACGATCCGTTCGTGGTCGTGGACGGGGAGGGCCGCCGAGCCGGAGACCAGCAGCCGGGCGCCCGCCAGCGCCTCCGCGAGGTCCCCCGGGCCGTCCGTGCCGGTCAGCGCGCCGGCCAGCCGGTGGTACATCGTCGGCACGCCGAACAGCATCGTCCCCCCGGCGAGCAGTTCCCGGGCCACCCCTTCGACGGAGAACGAGCCGAGGTGACGCACCGAGCCGCCCCGGCGCAGCGGGCCGAGGACGCCCAGGACCAGTCCGTGCACGTGGAACAGCGGCAGGGCGTGGACGAGGACGTCCTCACCGGTCCACGACCAGGCGTCCTCCAGTGCGTCCAGTGACGCGGCGATGGCCCGGCGGGGCAGGACGGCCCCCTTGGGCGGGCCCGTCGTGCCGGAGGTGTAGACGATCAGGGCGGGGGACTCCGCGGCGGGCTCCGGCGGTTCGGCCGCGGCCGGGCCGCCCGCCGGAGCCGTCGTGGAGACGTCCAGCCGCTCCAGGCCGTCCAGCGCGGACGGCAGTGCGTCGCCCGCCCCGGCCAGTACGACGGACGGCGCGCTGTCCGCGACGATGTGCGCGAGCTCCCGCCCGCCGGTCCTCGGGTTCAGCGGTACGGCGGGCACCCCCGCCCGGAGCGCCGCCACGACGGCCACGACGGTCTCGGGGGTGGACGTGGCCCAGACGGCGACCCGCCCCGCGCCCGCGATCCGTGCGGCGACGGAGGCGGACGCCTCGGCCACCTGTGCGTAGGTCAGGACGTGCCGGCCGAACCGGACGGCCTCGGGGGAGTCCGTCCGGCCGGACGCTCCGCGCAGCGCGGGCAGAAGAGAGGTCACCCCGCGAGCCTAAGGGCTGCCCCGCGGGACCCGTCCGGACCCGGCCAGCCCGAGGGTGGTTCGTGGGCCCCGTCCGGACCCGGCCAACCCGAGGGCGGCCCGTGGCACCCGTCCGTACTCCGCCTCCGCGAGCCCGAGGGCTGTCCCGCCCCCCGTCCGGACCCGGCCAACCCGAGGTCAGCCGTCGCGTCCGGCGTTCCGCATCCGGCCGAAGGCGTACACCGCGCCCGCCAGGGCCAGGTCCGAGAGCAGCATGAAGCCGATCGAGTAGGAGCCCTTCGCGCTGTAGATCGCGCCCATGACCAGCGGCGGCACGAATCCGCCGAGCCCGCCCATCGCGCCGACGATGCCGGTCACGCTGCCCACCTTCTCCTGCGGTGTCACCTGGGAGACCAGGGCGAAGACGCTGCCGCTCGCGGTGCCGAGCCCCGCCGCCATGCAGAGCAGCGCGATCGTGCCGAGCGGGCTCAGCGGCGGGTCGAAGGCCTGGACGATCGCCATCAGCGCCGCGAGGAGCAGCGCCCCGGCCGTGACCAGGGCGGGGTGGATCCGGTCCGACAGCCAGCCGCCGACCGGCCGGAAGACGACCGTGACCAGGGCGAACCCCGCCGCCTTGGTGCCCGCCTCGGTCGGCGACATCGCGTACCAGGTCTTCAGATACGTCGGCAGGTACACGCCGAAGGCGACGATCCCGCCGAACCCGATCGCGTACAGCGCGGCCAGTTCCCACGTCACCCGCAGCCGGGCCGCCTGCTTCAGCCGGCGGACCGGCGACTCCGTGGGCGCGGTGCGGTCCGGATGGTCGCTGATCAGGAACACGGCCAGGAGCGAGTACACCAGCAGCGCGCCGGCGACGATCAGGAACGGGAGGTTCGCGCTGTGCTCGGCGATCCGCGGGGTGAAGAAGCCGGACAGCGCGACGCCGCCCATGCCCATGCCGAACACCCCGAGGGCGAACCCGCGTCTCGCCGGCGGGAACCACGCGTTGACCAGGGGGATGCCGATCGCGAACGTCGTCCCGCCGAGGCCGAGCAGGAAGCCGACCGCCAGCATCGCCCCGAAGCTGTTCCTCGCCGGGATGAGCAGCAGCACGGGGACCACCGTCAGCGCCGAGACCACGGGGAACATCCGCCTGGCCCCGAATCTGTCGGTCAGCGCACCCGCCGGGATGCGGCCGAGCGAGCCGACGAGCACGGGCACCGCCACCAGCAGCGACTGCTGGAAGGAGCTGAGGCCGAGCCGGTCCTTGAAGTCGCCCGACAGCGGCGAGATCAGGTTCCACGCCCAGAAGGTGAGGGCGAAACCGATCGTCGCCATGATCAGGTTCCGGTAGGCGGCGGACTGCGACCGGTCCGGCTGCTTCCGGTCCGGGACGGGGGCCTTCTCGACGCGTGTGTTCACCTCGCAAGTCAAGGCGGACCGGAAGGGCGGGGCACGGCGGATTGGGCCATTAGGGGAGCCCGGCGCACGCCGGGCGCCCCTTGGGCGGACGGCCCCAGGACCCCGCTCCGGGGAGCCGCCCGGACGCCGTTTTCCGGCCCGGGCTGGGAGAATCGGGTGCATGGACCGGTTGGACAGAGAGATCCTCGGCATCCTCCAGGAGGACGCGCGGATCTCGTACCGTGATCTGGGCGTACGCGTCGGGCTCAGCGCCAACGCGGCGGGGGACCGGGTGCGCCGCATGCGTCGCGACGGGGTGATCCGTGGCTTCACGGTCATCGTCGACCCCGCCGCCGACACCCGTTCGGGCCTCGTCGTCTTCATCGACGTGTCGCTGCGCCTCGACACGACGAACGAGGAGTTCGAACGCTCGGTGCTGACCCTGCCGGGCATCACCGAGGTGGTGCACCTGACGGGCGGCCACGACTACCTCGTCCGCGCCACGGCGGCCGACCCCGGCTCCCTGGACTCCCTGCTGCGACGCCTGAAGAAGGACGCGGGCGTGGCGCACTCCGTCACCCGGATCGCCCTCAGAGCGGCGCCTGCCAGATGACCGTCGGCGTCCGGCCGCCGTCCTCGGCGCGCCCGTCGTCGGCGACCACGAGCCGCACCGCCGCACGCCCGTCGGGCAGCCGCGCCGTCGCGTCCACCTCCACCTCGACGGCCGACACCTCCGTCCGCCGGTGCACCGCGGCGAGCGCCCCGCGCAGCACGTCCAGCAGCTCGCCGTCCACCGGCTCCGTCACCAGGGCGTCCACCGCCCCGGTGAACTGCACCGACGGCTGGAAGCCGAGCACCGCCGCCGCACCGCCCGTCTCCCTGAGGACCCGGCCGCGGAAGGTCGCGGGGGCCTCGGCCGGCGGCTGCTGGAGCGCGAAGATCGCGGTCCTGACCTCCTGGATCGTGGAGTCCAGCTCGTCCACCGCCTTCGCCAGCAGCTCGGCGGTCTCGGTGTCCCCGGCCAGGTCGCCGCGGCGCGTCGACTCCAGCATCATCTCCGTCGCGAAGAGCCGCTGTACGACGAGGTCGTGCAGGTCACGGGCGATGCGGTCGCGGTCCTCGTAGACCGCGAGCTGCTCCCGGTAGTGCTGCGCGTCGGCCATCACCAGGGCCAGCGCGGCCTGGGAGGCGAACTGTGAGGCGAGCAGCCGGTCCATCGCGGTGTACGGCTCGCCGTCGCGTCTGCGGGGCAGCGCGAGCGTGCCGATGAGCCGGCCCCCGCTCTGCAGCGGCAGCATCATGCTGGGGCCGAACCGGGAGCGCACCGGGGTCGTCATCCGTTCGTCCGTCGCCGAGTCCTCGATGAAGACCTCCTCGCCGCCCAGCAGCTGGACGAGGACGGGGGAGCCGGGCTCGATGGCCGTCCCCACCAGGCCGGCCGGGTCGTCCAGGGTGGAGGCGGCGACGATCTCCATCCCGCCGTCCGCGGTCGGCAGGAGGATCACCCCGGCCGCCGCGCCCGCCAGCACCCTGGCCCGCTCGGCGACGGTCGTCAGGGCGTCCGTCGGACCCGCCCCGGTCAGCAGCGCCCGGGTCACCGCCGCCGCACCCTCGATCCACTGCTCCCGCTGCCTCGACGCCTCGTACAGGTGGGCCCCGCCGATCGCCGCCGCCGCCTGGGAGGAGAGCAGCCGCAGCAGCGCCAGCTCGGTGTCGGTGAAGCGGCCCGGCTCCTCCGCGGTGAGGCAGAGGCTGCCGAGCACCTCGGTGTGCACCCGGACGGGGGCGCCCAGGAAGGAGCGCACCGGCAGGTGCGGGGCCGGCACCTCGCGGGGGTCCGGCCCTGCCGCCAGATCGTCCACCCGCACGGCCTGCGCGTCGTCCACGAGCGTCCCGAGGACCCCGGTGCGCCCGTCCAGGAGCGGGCCCTCGGCGCGGCGTTCCTCGTCGGACAGGCCGGAGGTGAACAGGTCGGTGACCCGGCGCTCCTCCCCGTGGAAGAGGGCCAGGGCGCCGTAGCGCGCCCCGGCCAGCGCCGTGGCGGTGTCCACGAGGTGCTGGAGGGTGGTCCGCAGGTCGAGGCCCGTCCCTGACACCGGTGAGCCCTCCCCTCCTCAGCCCGCGAGCGGGGCGAGGGCGAGCGGCTGGACCGTGCCGTCCAGCATCGCGCCCAGTCCCAGCACCGAGCAGACGTCGGGCCGTTCGGCGATGCTCACCGGCACGCCCGTCGCCTCGCGCAGCATCTGGTCCAGCCCCGGCAGGAGGGCGCTCCCGCCGACCATCATGATGCCGGACTCCGCGATGTCGGCCACCAGGTCGGGCGGGCAGTCGCGCAGCACCCGGCCCAGCCCGTCGAGCACGGCGGTGAGCGGGGTGTGGATCGCCTGGCGCACGGCGGCGGTGTCCACCTGCACCGAACGCGCCAGGCCGGTGGCCACGTCACGGCCGTGGATCTCCGTCACCGCCGGCCCGTCCAGCATGAGGCCGTTGCCCCGCAGCGCCAGCTGCAGGGGGCGCACCGACTGGCTGGGCAGCATCAGCTGATGGTGCTGGCGCAGGTGCTGGATGACCGCGTTGTCGATGGCCTCCCCGCCGATCGGGATGCGTACGGCGGTCACGATCGAGCCGAGCGAGAGCACCGCGATCTGGGTGGTCGCCGCCCCGCACACCATGATCATGGTGGCGGTCGGCTGCTCGACCGGGAGCCCGCAGCCGAGGGCCGCCGCGATCAGGGTGTCGACCAGCTCCACCCGCCGGGCACCGAGCCCCACGAGGGTCTCCACGGTCGCCCGCTGGGCCAGCGGATCGGCGTCGTGCGGGGTGCAGGCGGCGGCCCGCAGCCGGGGCTTGCGGCGCAGCTGCCGCCGGAGCTTCTCCCCGAGCAGATGGCGCAGCATGCGCTGGGCCATGTCGATGTCGACGACGGTCCCGCCGGAGACCGGGCGGGCCACCCGGATGTAGGCGGGGGTGCGGCCGGTCATCTGTTCGGCGAGGGCGCCGACCGCGATGAGCGAGCCGGTGCGGGTGTTCACGGCGGCGACGCTGGGCTCGTCGACCACGAGCCCCACCCCCTTGACGTACACACGGGTCCGCGCGGCCCCGAGGTCGACGGCGATGTGGCAACGGCGCAACTGTTCGAGACTGACGGTCACGGCGAGGTCTCCCGAGAGCGCTGGCGGCGGGCACCGGCGGCAGCCGGTCCTCCTGGCATCGTCACGCGGCGGCGGGGCGGGCGCGCGCTGGGTGAGCCGTAGGGGGGAACGGGAGCTGACGGCGCGACAGATCTCAGGCGGAGCCCGGCAGCAGTCGCTGCAACAGCCCCCAGGTGAACTCGGCGACGTACGGCCGGCCGTCGCCCGGGTCGGTGAAGGCGAGCGCCCAGCGGGTCGGCGCGCTGCCCTCCAGGGGGCGCACCGGGGCGAAGGCCCTGGCCACCTCGTCCACGGTGCAGGACCACGGGTCGAGGCCGGCGGCGGTGCGCGGCTCGGGACCCGTCGCACCGGGGGCGCGGACCAGCCACGCGTTCCACACGGCGCCGCCCGGGCCCGCCGTCACCTCGAAGCGCAGGTCGGGCCAGAGCGGCAGCGGCCACAGCAGCGCCTCGCACTCCAGGTCGCCGACCACGCGGCGCACCGACGACTCGGGCTCGCCCAGGACCGAGCGGTAGCGGCTCGACGCCCCCCGGCCGCGCGGCGCGCGCGTCATGGCCTGCCAGCGGCGGTTCGCCTCCCGCATCTCGGCCGGTGACACACCGAGTGCGCGACGCGCCTCGTCGACCAGGTCCGGCCGGTGGTCGGCCATCCGCCGCAGCAGGACGAGCTGGAACTGGAGCGGCCCGAACGGGGCGGGAGCGTTCATGGGACCCATCCTGCCGCCCGCACGCGCGGGGCGGGGTGCGCGCCGGAGTGCCGGGTTCCACACAGGATCCTCACCTGCGTGCCTTCCTGCGGCGTTCTCCCTCCGTCTAGTCTGCGGGCGCCATGGATTACTGCCACCCCTGCCGACGGCACCTCAACGGGGCGCTGGCCTGCGCCGGTTGCGGGACCCCCGTCGACGCGCTCGTCCCCTACGCCGTCGCCGGATCCGGCCCCGACGAGCGGCCCGCCGGCGAGGCCCCGGAGCCCTCCGGGGCTCCCGGCCACCGCCGCCGTGCCCGGGGCGCCTCCCGCCGGCGCGGCCGCCCCACGCACCGCAGACGCGGCCGCACCCTGCTCCTGACGGCGGTGGGCGTGGTCCTGGCCCTGGGGGCGCTCAGCCTGGCCGAGCTGGCCATGGAGCCCGGGGGCGGCAGCGGCGCCTCGGAGTACGTGAGCGAGGGGAAGTCCTCCGCCGCGGGCCCCGCGCCGTCCGCCTCGTCGGACGCGGAGCCGGGGGAGGCCGGTGCCGGTCCGGTGGACACCCCCACCACGGTGCCGGGCACCGGCTCGCCCTCCGCGACGGCCACGGACGAGCCCGGCGACGAACCCTCCGACGAGGGCGCCACGGACACCCCGCAGACCACCGGCCCCGCGGAGACCCCGTCCTCCGGCTCCGCCTCCGCGCCGGCTCCCTCCGATCCGGAGACGACCGGGTCCCCGGACGAGCCGTCGGACCCGGGCACGCCCTCGCAGGAGCCGACGCAGCCGGAGCCCACCGAGGAGCCCGCCCCCAGCCCGTCGCCCACCGAGAGCTGCTCCTGGTGGATCTTCTGCTGACGCGGACCGGCTCCCGGCGGGCGTCCCGCGCTCCCCGGTGGTCGCCCTGCGCTCCCCGGTGGGCGGACGGCGACGGCCGCGGAGCCCTGCCGCGCGGCGGGCACCCCCGGACCCGTCCCGTGTGCGTGCGGCCCGCCGGTGGCTCGCTCCCCGTCGCCGTCGAGGCCGGCGCCCGTCCCGTGCGCCGGCGGCCCGCCGCGTCCGGGGCCGCCCGCTGATCCGCCGGGGCCGCCGGGCAGCCCTCAGGCGGCGTCCTCGCCGAGCATCCGGCGCAGCAGGTCCCGCAGCACCGTGCGCTCCGCCTCCGACAGCTCCGCGAGCGGCTCCCGGGCGAAGTCCAGGGCGTCGCGCAGCTGCTCCGCCGTCCGGACGCCCTCCTCGGTCGGGGCGGCGAGCTTCACCCGCCGGTCGGCCGGGTCCGGGCGGCGTTCCACCAGGCCGCGGAGCTCCAGCCGGTCGACTATGCCGGTGATGTTGGACGGCTCGCACTTCAGCTTCCGGGCGACCTTGCGCATCGGCATCGGTTCCAGTGAGAGCAGCCCGAGCACCCTGGCCTGCGCGCCGGTCAGCGCGTGGGTGGCCGCGGCCCGGTCGTACTCCTCGTGGTAGCGCGCCACGACGCCGCCGATGAGCTGGATGACGTCGAGGGTGAGCGGATCGGTGCGCGAGGTGGCCATGACACCCAGGGTACCCAATTACTTGACAAGGTGAAATATCTGGGCGCATGGTTGTTTCATGTACTGAAGCTTTTCGCTTCCCCGTACGACACCGAGGAGAACCCGAGCTCATGTCCGCACTTCCCACGTCCGGCCGCGCATGGCACCTCGTCGCCCGCCCGCACGGCTGGCCCGAGCCGACGGACTTCGCCCTGCGCGAGGCTCCGGTGACCGCTCCCGGTGAGGGCCGCGTCCTGGTCCGCAACCTCCACTTCTCGGTCGACCCCTACATGCGCGGCCGGATGAACGACGTGAAGTCGTACACCCCGCCCTTCAAGCTCGACCACCCCATGGACGGCGGCGCGGTCGGCGAGGTCATCGCGTCGAACGCCGAGGGCTTCGCCGTGGGCGACCACGTCCTGCACGGTCTCGGCTGGCGCGAGTACGCCGACGTCCCGGCCAAGCACGCGGTCAAGGTCGACGCCTCGCTGGCCCCGCTGTCCGCCTACCTCGGCGTGCTCGGCATGACCGGGCTCACCGCCTACGCCGGCCTCTTCGACGTCGCCTCCTTCAAGGAGGGCGACGCGGTCTTCGTCTCCGGTGCCGCCGGTGCGGTCGGCAGCCAGGTCGGCCAGATGGCGAAGCTCAGGGGAGCCTCCCGGGTCATCGGCTCGGCCGGCTCCGACGAGAAGGTCAAGCTCCTCGTCGAGGAGTACGGCTTCGACGCGGCCTTCAACTACAAGAACGGCCCGGTCCGCCAGCAGCTCGCCGAGGCCGCCCCCGACGGCATCGACGTCTACTTCGACAACGTCGGCGGGGAGCACCTGGAGGCCGCGATCTCCTCGATGAACCTCCACGGCCGCGCCACCATCTGCGGCATGATCGCCCAGTACAACGCCACGGAGCCCACCCCGGGCCCGCGCAACCTGGCGCTCGTCATCGGCAAGCGGCTGCGCCTGCAGGGCATGCTCGTCGGCGACCACGCCGCGCTCCAGCCGCAGTTCGTCCAGGACGTGGCCGGCTGGCTGGCCTCCGGCGAGCTCAAGTACCGCGAGACCACGGTCCAGGGCATCGAGCACGGGTACGACGCCTTCGTCGGGCTGCTGCGCGGCGAGAACACCGGCAAGATGATCGTCTCGCTGGACGCCTGACGCCTGACGCCTGACGCCGGGCCCCCGCGCCCGACGGCCGCCACCGTCCGGCCCGGGGCCCGCTGGCCGGCGTCCGGTGCCCGCCACCCGGCGTCCGGCGGGCACCCGTTAGGCTCGGCGCAGGCCGTCGCGGCCACGGGCGCGAGCCGCGGCGCACCAGCAGGAGGAATCACCGCTATGACCATTCAGCACATAGACGTGGCCTACACCGCCGTCGCCACCGCGGAGAACGGCCGTGACGGCCGTGTCTCCACCGACGACGGCAAGCTCGACGTCGTCGTCAACCCGCCGAAGGAGATGGGCGGCAGCGGCGCGGGGACCAACCCCGAGCAGCTCTTCGCGGCCGGCTACAGCGCCTGCTTCCAGGGCGCGCTCGGCGTGGTCGCCCGTCAGGAGAAGGCCGACATCACCGGTTCGACGGTGACCGCCGCGGTCTCCATCGGCAAGACCGAGGCGGGCGGCTTCGGCCTGGAGGTCGCGATCAGCGCCTCCATCCCGAACGTCGACCCGGCCACCGCCCAGGCGCTCATCGAGAAGGCGCACCAGGTGTGCCCCTACTCGAACGCCACCCGGGGCAACGTCAAGGTCGAGCTGTCGGCCGGCTGAGTCCGGGCTCCTCGCACACGTCCGAGGGCCGCATCCCGTCACCGGGGTGCGGCCCTCGGGTGTGTGCGCACCCGCAACGGCGCCGACCCGGATACCTCCGTCGAGCGTCCCGGCGACCTGCGGCCCACGGGGTGCCCGGGACCCGGCGGGCCGGCTGAGCACGGGGCGGCGGATCTGCCGGCCCGGTCACGACGGACGGTGCCCTCTCCCCGGTCTCGGCCGTCCTGGCCGGGGGAGAGGGCACCGTCCGTGTGCCGGAGTGCCGGAGTGCCGGAGTGCCGGCGGGGGACCGGGTGCTACGAGCCGACCCGGCGCTTGTTCCACACGTCGAAGCCGACCGCCGCCAGCAGCACGAAGCCCTTGATGACCTGCTGGTAGTCGGTACCGATGCCCACGAGGTTCATCCCGTTGTTCAGTACACCCAGGACCAGCCCGCCGACGATCGCGCCGAGGACCGTGCCGACGCCGCCGCTCATCGACGCGCCGCCGATGAACGAGGCGGCGATGGCCTCCAGTTCGAAGTTGAGACCCGCCTTGGGCGAAGCCGCGTTGAAGCGGGCGGCGAAGACCAGACCGGCCAGCGCCGCGAGCATGCCCATGTTCAGGAAGACCAGGAAGGTGACCTTCTTGTCCTTCACCCCCGACAGCTTCGCCGCAGGCAGGTTGCCGCCGATGGCGTAGATGTGGCGGCCGATGATCGCGTTCCGCATCAGGTAGCCGAAGCCGACGACCAGCACGCCGAGGATGAGCAGCACGACCGGGGCGCCCTTGTAGCTCGCCAGCAGCAGGGTGACCACGAGGACGGCCGCGACCAGGGCGACCAGCTTCAGCAGGAACAGCTTGGCCGGCAGCACCTCCAGGGCGAACTCCTGCTGCCGCTTGCGGTCCCGCACCTCCTGGAAGACCACGAAGGCGATCAGGGCGAAGCCCAGCAGCAGCGTCAGGTTGTGGTAGTTCGTGTCGGGGCCGACCTCGGGCAGGAAGCCGTTGGCTATCTTCTGGAGCTCCTTCGGGAAGGGGCCCAGGGTCTGGCCCTTCAGGAAGATCTCCGTCAGCCCGCGGAAGAGCAGCATGCCCGCCAGGGTCACGATGAACGACGGGATGCCGAGGTAGGCGATGAAGAAGCCCTGCACCGAGCCCGCGACGGCGCCGATGGCCAGGCACAGCACCACCGCGAGCGGCCAGGGGAGGTCGTGCTCGACCATCAGCACGGCGGCCATGGCACCGATGAACGCGGTCAGCGAACCGACCGAGAGATCGATGTGGCCCGCGATGATGACGAGCATCATGCCGATCGCGAGGATCAGGATGTAGCTGTTCTGCAGCACCAGGTTGGAGACGTTGCGCGGCAGCAGCAGGTCGCCGTCCGACCACACGGCGAACAGCACCACGATCAGGCCGAGGGCCATCAGCATGCCGTACTGGCGCATGTTGCGGCGCATGCCCTCCAGCATCAGCCGCAGCAGCCCGCCCGCCGGGGCCGCCGCTCCCTTGCCGGGCGGCGCGGGGGCCGGCTTCGGGTCGGTCACGTCCGTGCTCATCGGGTTACCTCTTTGTCCTTCGTCATCTGGCGCATCAGCGCTTCCTGCGACGCCTCGGCCCGCGAGAACTCACCCGTCAGCCGCCCCGCGGCCATCGTGTAGATGCGGTCGCACATGCCGAGCAGCTCCGGCAGTTCGGAGGATATGAAGACGACCGCCTTGCCCTGGGCGGCCAGTTGGTCGATGACCGTGTAGATCTCGTACTTGGCGCCCACGTCGATACCGCGCGTGGGCTCGTCCAGGATCAGCACCTCGGGACCGGCGAAGATCCACTTGCTGAGGACGACCTTCTGCTGGTTGCCGCCGGACAGCTTCCCCACCGGTTCGAAGACCGTCGGCGCCTTGATGTTCATGGAGGTGCGGAAGTTCTCGGCGACCTGCCGCTCCCCGTGCTCGTCGACCACGCCCCGCCGTGCGACCTTGCCCAGCGCGGTCAGCGAGATGTTGCGGTTGATGGTGTCGATGAGGTTGAGGCCGTAGTGCTTGCGGTCCTCGGTGGCGTAGGCGATGCCGTGCGCGACCGCCTCCGGGACCGACTTCGTACGGATCTCGGTGCCGTCCTTGAGGACGGTGCCGCCCGCGTACCTGCCGTAGGAGCGGCCGAAGACGCTCATCGCCAGCTCGGTGCGGCCGGCGCCCATGAGCCCGGCGAGCCCGACGATCTCGCCGCGCCGCACCTCGATCGACACGTCGTCCACGACCTTGCGCTGCTGGTCGATGGGGTGGTGCACGGTCCAGTTGCGGATCTCCAGGGCGGGTGCCGCACCCTCCTCCGGATGGTGCGGGGTCCGGTCGGGGAAGCGGTTCTCCAGGTCCCGGCCGACCATGCCGCTGATGATCCGGTCCTCGGTCGTCTCCGCCGCCTTCACGTCGAGCGTCTCGATGGAGCGCCCGTCGCGGATGATCGTGACCGAGTCGGCGACCCGGCGGATCTCGTTCAGCTTGTGCGAGATGATGATCGAGGTGATGCCCTGTTCCTTCAACGACAGGATCAGGTCGAGGAGTTTGCCGCTGTCCTCGTCGTTGAGCGCCGCCGTCGGCTCGTCGAGGATGAGCAGCTTCACTTTCTTCGACAGCGCCTTGGCGATCTCCACCAGCTGCTGCTTGCCCACGCCGATGTCGGCGACGCGGGTCTCCGGGTGCTCGTCGAGGCCTACCCGGCGCAGCAGTTCACCGGCGTGCCGGAGGGTGTCGTTCCAGTTGATGAGCCCGCGCCGGGCGTGCTCGTTGCCGAGGAAGATGTTCTCCGCGATGGAGAGGTAGGGCACCAGCGCCAGCTCCTGGTGGATGATCACGATGCCGTGCTGCTCGCTGGCCCTGATGTCCTTGAACCGGCAGGTCTCGCTCTCGAAGAGGACGTCCCCCTCGTAGCTGCCGTGCGGATGGACGCCGGAGAGGACCTTCATCAGGGTCGACTTGCCGGCGCCGTTCTCCCCGCAGATGGCGTGGACCTCGCCCTGCCGGACGGTCAGTGAGACGTCCGAAAGCGCTTTGACACCGGGGAAGGTCTTGACGATCGAGCGCATTTCCAGGACGGGTCCCGCCATGGTCTTGCCTTCCAATCCTTGAGGGAGCCCGGTTACTTGAGGTCGTTCTCGGTGTAGTAGCCGTCGTCGACGAGGGCCTTCTTGTAGTTGGACTTGTCGACGCTGACCGGCTGCAGCAGGTAGGCGGGGACGACCTTGACACCGTTGTCGTAGGACTTGGTGTCGTTGACCTCCGGCTTCTTGTCGTTCAGGGCGGCGTCCACCATGTTCGACGCGACCTTCGCGAGCTTGCGCAGGTCCTTGTAGACGGTCTGCGTCTGGTCACCCGCGATGATCGACTTCACGGAGGCGAGCTCGGCGTCCTGGCCGGTGACGACGGGCATCGGCTTGGCCCCGGTGCCGTAGCCGTCCGACTTCAGGGCGGAGAGGATGCCGATGGAGATGCCGTCGTAGGGGGAGAGCACGGCGTCGACCTGGGCGCTGCGGTAGCTGGACGTCAGCAGGTCGTCCATGCGCTTCTGGGCGGTGCCGCCGTCCCAGCGCAGGGTGGTGACCTGGTTGAGGGCGGTCTGCTTGGACCGGACGACGAGCTCGCCCTTGTCGATGTAGGGCTTGAGGACGTTCATCGCGCCCTGGAAGAAGTACTTGGTGTTGTTGTCGTCGTTGGAGCCGGCGAACAGCTCGATGCTGAAGGGGCCCTTCTCGCCGTCCGTCAGGCCCAGCTTGTCGACGATGTACGTGCCCTGGAGCTCGCCGACCTTCTCGTTGTCGAACGAGGCGTAGTAGTCGACGTTCTCCGTGCCGAGGATCAGCCGGTCGTAGGAGATCACCGGGATGTCGGCGTCCTTGGCCTGCTGGAGCACGTTGTCGAGGGACTTGTTGTCGATCGCGGCGACGATCAGGGCGTCGACGCCCTGGGTGATCATGTTCTCGATCTGCGAGACCTGCTGGTCCGGGTCGTCCTCGCCGTAGACGAGCTTGGTCTTGTAGCCCTTCGACTTCAGTTCCTTCACGACGTTGGCGCCGTCGGATATCCAGCGCTCGGAGGACTTGGTCGGCATCGCGACGCCGATCGTGGCGCCTTCGGCGCCGCCCTTCTTCTCCTCGCCGCCACCCTCGCTGTTCTGGCCGCAGGCGGTCAGCGCGAGGGCCAGCGAGGCGGTGGAGGCGAGTGCGGCGAGTGCGGCTCTGCGGTTGCGCATGGTCATCATCCTTGATGTGGGTCAGAGCTCGGTCCGGCCGAGCCGGAACGCTGAGGAAGGATCAGGTGTGTGGGATTGTGCGCGGCTGTGTCTTCTTTTGGGGAGAGTGTTTCCGGAACGTTATGACGAGATGCCGAACCGGTGGAGCGGGCCGGGCAGTCGGCTGCCGAGAGCGGCCATCCCCCCGTCCGCCCCGTGCCGTGCGAGCAGGTCCAGCGCGAGCCGTCCGCGCCGCACCCGCTCCCTCGCGGTGGACAGCGCCGTCTCCCGCAGGTGCCGGCCGTACGGGTAGATCCCCGGCGACCTGGAGAGCCCGAACTTCAGGTACAACGGGGCGCCGCGCCGGATCAGTTCGGCGACCTCGTACATCCGTACATAGCCGCCGAGATCGTCCGGGGCCTCGATGTAGAGGTCCATCGGCGCCCCCGACACCCGGCGGATCTCCGTGAGATGGGCGAGCGTCAGGTCGGACGGGATGTTGATCGAGTCGGCGCCCAGCTGCTCGAACACGGCGAACGAGGCGGGGTTCACCGGCCCGATCAGCGCCGACACCTTGAAGGTGGTGTCCGCGGGCAGGACACCCTGCGCGCGCAGCCGGTGCAGGGTCCACAGCACCCCCTCGTCGGCCACCAGCAGGCACCGCACGCCGAGCCCGGTGGCGCGCAGGGCGTCCTCGACGCAGCCGGCCAGGGCGTCGTGGCCGCGGGAGCGCAGCCCGGCGCCGCCGGAGTCCGTACGGACCGACGCACCGGTGTCCCAGGTGCCGCGCGGACCGGTGAACAGGCAGAGCTCGACGTCCCGTTCGGCGCAGCCCTGCACCATCTCGGTGATCTCCGCGTCCGTCAGCATCCAGACGCCGCTGCCCTGGCTGATGCGGTGGACCGGGACGTCGAGCCGTGCGGACTCCTCCAGCACCACCCCGAGGGCCTCCGGGCTCTCCACGGACGGCACCTCGGTGCGCCAGCTCCCCCCGTCCGGGAAGGAGTGCGGCGAGGCGTCCGCCGGGGACAGGGGGGCCGGGCCGAGGCCGAGCGCGGTGAGGGCCGTGCCGCCGGGGCGTCGGGCGCCGGGGGACGGGGCAGGGGCGTCGTTCACGACTGGTCCTTCATGTTCGTTGGTTCGGACGGAGTTCGGATCTGTGCGGGTGCGCCGGCAGGCGCCCGTCACGGCCGCAGGAGCACCTTCCCGGTCCCCGGGTCACCGGACCCCACGAGCGCCACCGCGTCGGCGAACCGCTCCAGCGGGAACTCGTGGGTGACCAGCGGCGCCGGATCGAGCAGCCCGGCCGTGAAGGCCCGCACCGCGTACGACCAGGCCGACGAGGGCGCTCCGAAGACGCTGCGCACGGTGAGCTGGCTCAGGGACAGGTGCACGGGGTCGATGCCCACGGCCCCCGGGGTGAACATCCCGGTCAGCACCACCCGCCCGCCGCGGCGCGCCAGCAGGCACGCGTCGGCCGCGGTGGACGGCGCTCCGGCGGTCTCCACGACCAGGTCGTAGCGGCCCCGCACCTCCTCGGACTCCTCGGGCACCCGGGCCTCGGCCGCGCCGAAGTCCAGGGCCTGGCGGGCCCGTCGCTCCCTCGGGTCGATCACGGTGAGCTCCGCGGGCGACACCGCCGCCAGCAGCTGCACCGCGAGCAGGCCGAG
Organism: Streptomyces sp. NPDC006296; assembly: GCF_040613235.1. Lineage (NCBI taxonomy): Bacteria > Bacillati > Actinomycetota > Actinomycetes > Kitasatosporales > Streptomycetaceae > Streptomyces > Streptomyces sp. NPDC006296. Next base: position 69,863 of record NZ_JBEXRT010000001.1, read on the forward strand.
CGTGCCCGCCCCCAGGACGGCGATCCGCTCACCCGGCTCGGGAGCCCCGGCGCGCACCGCCGCGGCGATCACCGCGGCCGGCTCCAGCAGGGCTGCGGCCCGCAGGTCGGCGTCGTCGGCCAGCGGGTGCAGCAGCCGTGCCGGGACCACCAGGTGGTCGGCGAACGCGCCGGGCCGGGTGAAGCCCGTCTCGTCGTAGCCCGCCGTGCACAGGGAGGTCTCGCCGCACCGGCACCGCTCGCAGCGTCCGCAGGCCCGGAAGCCCTCGGCGACCGTGCGCCGTCCGGTCAGCGCGGGGTCGACGCCCGCGCCCACCGCGTCCACGGTGCCCGCCCACTCGTGCCCCGGCACCACCGGGTAGCGCACGTAGGCCGGGTCGCGGTGGCCGTCGTACACCTCGCGGTCGCTCATGCAGATCCCGGCGGCGGCGACCCGCACCCGGACCTCGCCGGGGCCCGGCTCCGGCGGCGGGCCCTCGGCCAGCCGGTGGCTGCCCGGCCGGTCCACAGTCAACGTACGCGAGACGGCGCTCACTTGGGCTGCCTCTTCTCCCAGCCGTCCGCCCACAGGTCGAACCGCGCCTGCTGCTGCGGGAACTCCGCCGCCGCGTCCACGTCCAGCTCCACGCCGAGCCCCGGTGCGTCGGAGAGCTCGAAGCAGCCGGTGGCCGGGTCCACGGCCGGGGCGCCCTTGACGACCTTCTTGATGTCCGCGTCCGCGAAGTCGTTGAAGTGCTCAAGGATCTTGAAGTTGGGGGTGCACCCGGCGACCTGGAGGCTCGCGGCGGTCAGCACCGAACCGCCCACGTTGTGCGGGGCGATCAGCGTGTAGTGGGTCTCCGCGGTCGCCGCCAGCTTGCGGGTCTCCAGGATGCCGCCGATGTGGCCGACGTCCGGCTGGATGATGTCGGCGGCCTGCGACTCGAAGAGCTCGCGGAACTCGATCCGGTCGTGGATGCGCTCACCCGTCGCGATCGGCAGGTCGACCTTCTCCGCGACCTTGCTCAGCGCCTTGAGGTTCTCCGGCGGCACCGGCTCCTCCAGCCAGGCCGGCGCGAAGGGCGCCATCTCGCGGGCGATCCGCACCGCCGTCGACGGGCTGAACCGGCCGTGCATCTCCAGCATCAGCTCGGTGTCGGGGCCGATGGCGTCCCGCACCGCCTCGATCAGGGACACGGCGTAGCGCGTCTCCTCCTGGCCCAGCTCGAAGTGCCCGGTGCCGAAGGGGTCGATCTTCAGCGCGCGGTACCCCCGCTCGACGACCCCCCGCGCCGCCCGGTGGTACGCCTCCGGGGTGCGCTCGGTGGTGTACCAGCCGTTGGCGTAGGCCTTGACCCGGTCGGTCACCTTCCCGCCGAGCAGCTGCCAGACGGGCACGCCGAGCGCCTTGCCCATGATGTCCCAGCAGGCCATCTCGACGACCGCGATCCCGGACATCACGATCTCCCCGGCCCGCCCGTAGTCGCCGTACTTCATGCGCCGGACCAGGTCCTCGATCGCGAACGGGTCGGACCCCTCGACGTGGTTGACCGACGCCTCGCGCAGATAACCGAGCAGTGCGTCCGTGCGGCCCAGCATCCGGGTCTCGCCGACGCCGGTCAGGCCCTCGTCGGTGTGGACCTGGACGTAGGTGAGATTGCGCCACGGCGTGCCGACGACATGCGTGCTGATTCCGGTGATGCGCACGGGTGTTGCCTCTCCACGTGTTCGGTATTTCGTCACTCGTTCGAAATGCTGGCGTGACGTTAATGACGGGCCGGGGGACGTGTCAATGGGTCGCGGGGGACCGGTCGTTCCGGCCGGTCTGGGTACCCTGACGCCATGAGCGATCTCGGGGCGGGTTTCGGATATCTGATCAAGGGCCAGCGCTGGGCCTTCGGGCACGGCCGCTGGTTCGGTTTCGGCCTGCTGCCCGCGCTGATCACCTTGGTCGTCTACGTGGGCGCGCTCGTCGGACTCGCCTACGGCGCCGACGACTTCGTCGCCTGGGCCACCCCGTTCGCCGACGACTGGTCCTCACCCTGGGCGGGACTCCTGCGCACCACCCTGGTCGTCCTGGTCTTCGTGTTCGGGATGTTCCTCGCGGTGATCACCTTCACCGCGGCGACCCTGCTGGTGGGCCAGCCGTTCTACGACTCCCTCTCCGAGGAGGTCGAGCGCAGCGAGGGCGGCGAGGTGCCCGAGTCGGACCTGCCGCTGTGGCGCGAACTCTGGATCTCCGCCCGCGACTCCGTCCGCATCCTGCTGCGCGTCGCCGTGTACGGGGTGCTGCTCTTCGCCCTCGGCTTCATCCCCGTCGTCGGCCAGACCGTGATCCCCGCCCTCGGCTTCTGCGTCTCCGGCTACTTCCTCTCCGAGGAGCTCACCGCCGTCGCCCTCCAGCGCCGCGGCATGGTCCTGAAGGACCGGCTCGTGCTGCTGCGCGGCCGCCGGATGATGGTCCTGGGCTTCGGGGTCCCGCTCGCCCTGGCCTTCGTCGTGCCCTTCGTCGCGGTGTTCCTGATGCCGGGCGCCGTCGCCGGGGCCACCCTGCTGGTCCGCGACCTCACGGCCCCGCCCGCCCCGGCCCACCCCGCGCCGGCGGCGCCCGCGGCCGCGCCGCCCTCGCCGTACACCCTGCACAAGGACTGAGCGCCGCCCGGCGGGTGGTTCAGCGCACCGCGAAGCCGTACACCGTGGTGGAGGCGAACTCCCCGCCGGGCCCCTCCAGCACGTGGGCGGTGTCGTACCCGGGGCCCAGCGGCCCCGGCTCCCGGACGTCGTACCGGGTGCCCCCCACCGGCGCGTACCCGCCGGTGGGGGTCGACTCCCCGTCCACAGGGGTGATCCGCCCGGCCGCGAGCCGCAGTTCCCGCCCGAGCGCGCTCCCGCTGTCCGCCCCGGCCAGATTCCCGTACGTGTGGTTCGTCAGGTCACCACGGTCGGCGCGTCCGTCGTCGCGCGGTAGGCGATCCGCAGGGCGGCTCCCTCGTCCAGGGTGTACGTCACCGACACCGCCAGCCGCTCCGGGAAGCCCCCTCCTCGCCACCTCGGCGACCAGGGTGAGCCCGCACGGCCGTCCGGCCCTCCTCGGCGTCCCACACACGCGTGTGTGGAAGCCGCGCGCCCCCTCCAGGGTCCAGCGCCGGACCGGTGTGCCGTCGCCGAGCGTGGAGAAGTCGTCGCTGTGTACCGCCGCACCCGTCGTCATGATCAAGAACCCTACGCCGGGGGCGCGGCCGCCGTGACCGCGCGATAGGCGATCTCCGCCAGCCTGGCCTGGCCGTCCGGGCCCGGATGGAACCAGTCCCACCGGCTCAGCTGCGCCCCGGTGAAGCGGTGGTCGAACACCGCCCCGCCGTCGTGACGGCAGCGCTCGTCCCGTGCGCACACCTCCCGCAGCACCTCGTTGTACGCGACGACCCGCTCCCGCACCGCGTCGCGCCGGGCGACCGCCGCCGCCCCCAGGTCGTCGGCGTCCCCCAGCATCGACCGGCAGATCCCCAGCTTCCAGATCTGCCGGCCCAGCGGGTTCGTGCGCCCGGTCGACCAGAGCCGCATGAGGTCCGGCACGCTCGCCACGTACACCTGCGCCCTCGGGGCCGCGGCGCGCAACTGCCGCATCGACGCCTCGAAGGAGTCGCGGAAGCCGGCCACCGGGGTCATGAGCTCCACCGAGTCCCGGCAGGCGTCGTTCGCGCCGATCATCACCGTGACCAGCTCCGGCCGGTCCTTCGCGGCCAGCGCCATCTGCTCGGGGAGCTGCGCCATCCGGGCGCCCGAGGCGGCGTGGTTCCAGCTGTGCGAGGCCGCCCCCGACACCCCCAGCAGGCGCACGGCGAGGCTGCGCACCCCGGCGTCCGTCCCGGTCGCCCAGGACGCCTCGGGGCAGTCCGCCAGCACCGCGCAGGCGTCGAAGCCGCGCGTGACGGAGTCTCCGACGGCCGCGACGGATGAGGGACTCACGTCCCACAGCGGCGTCGGTGAGGGGGAGGGGCTCCGGACGCCGGCCGTGCCGCGCGGCGCCGCGCCCCCGTCGCCGCCACAGCCGGTGAGCACCGCCGCGCAGGCGAGCGCGAACGCCGCGAGACCGGCCCCGGCGCCCCTGCCGCGACGACGTGACGCACGCTCGGCCATGCCGTCCTCCCTGGGCCACTCGGGTGATCGTGCCCCTGGCACATCCCCGCAGCCCCAGGTGGCGGGCGCTCGTCCTCGCGCGGGTGAATACGCGGAGAATCATGGGCCCGGGACCGACGGTACGTCACACAGCCGGCCCCGGCGCACGGTAGCTTTTCCCCCGTCGAACCAGTGGCGCCCACCGGCCCGTACGGGAACCAGTGAGTCCGGTAAGTTATCTCACGTCACATACTGTCCCTTTTCAGGAGATTAACTCCCGATGCTGTTTACTGATGACAACCTCGGGATCCGGCCGGGAAGAGGCGGTACGGGCGCGAGGCCGCTAGGGAAGGCGAACTTCGTCCCACACTGGAGGTCCAGGTGACGACACGTGGAGTTCTGTACGTTCACTCCGCACCGCGCGCGCTCTGCCCGCACATCGAATGGGCGGTGGCGGGCGTGCTCGGCCTGCGCGTCCAGCTCGACTGGATCAGACAGCCGGCCGCCCCGGGCACCTGGCGGTCCGAATTCTCCTGGAAGGGCCGCGCGGGTACGGCCTCGGAGCTGGCCTCGGCCCTCCGCGGCTGGGACCTGCTGCGCTTCGAGGTGACGGCGGAGCCGTGCCCCACGGCGGAGGGCGAGCGCTACAGCTCCACGCCGGGTCTCGGCATCTTCCACGCCGTCACCGGCATGCACGGCGACATCCTGGTCCCGGAGGACCGGCTGCGGGCGGCGCTGGAGCGCTCCCTGAGCGGCGAGACGGACCTGGAGGCGGAGGTCGCCAAGCTCCTGGGCAAGCCCTGGGACGACGAGCTGGAGTCCTTCCGGCACGCGGGAGAGGGCGCGCCCGTCAGGTGGCTGCACCAGGTGGTGTGACGCGGGCGGGCCGCCCCGCCCGCCCTGCTGCCCGGACCGCCGTACTCCGCCCGGCCACACCGCGCTGAAACGTTTCCCTGCCGGTGCCCCGCCACGGGCTGCGCTGTGCCCCGCCGCGGCCGCGCGGTGCCGGAACGGACCGCGCCCGGCGACGCGAGAGGCCCGCCTCCCGTCGGGGAAGCGGGCCTCTCGGCGGGCTCGGATCAGACCGAACGGAACGCCAGCACCACGTTGTGGCCGCCGAAGCCGAACGAGTTGTTGATCGCGGCGATCGACCCCTCCGGCAGCGCACGCGGCTCACCGCGCACGACGTCCGCCTCGACCGCCTCGTCGAGGTCGTCGATGTTGATGGTGGGCGGTGCCAGGCGGTGGTGCAGTGCCAGCACCGTCGCCACGGTCTCGATACCGCCCGCGCCACCGAGCAGGTGACCGGTCATGGACTTCGTGGCGGAGATCGCGACGTGGTCCAGGTCGTCGCCCAGCACCGCGCGCAGCGCCTTGATCTCGGCGATGTCACCCTGCGGGGTGGACGTGGCGTGCGCGTTCAGGTGCACGACCTCCGACGGCTTCAGGTCCGTCGAGTCCAGCAGGTTCTGCATCGCCGCGGCGATGCCGCGCCCGGTGGGCTCGGGCTGCGCGATGTGGTGGGCGTCCGCGGACAGACCCTGTCCCAGCACCTCGCAGTAGACCCGGGCGCCCCGTGCGGCGGCGTGCTCCGCGGACTCCAGGATCACGACACCGGCGCCCTCGCCGAGGACGAAGCCGTCACGGGCCGTGTCGTAGGGGCGCGAGGCCTTCTCGGGCTCGTCGTTGCTCTTCGACATCGCCATCATGTTGGCGAACGCGGCGATCGGCAGCGGGTGGATGGCCGCCTCGGTGCCGCCGGCGACGACCACGTCGGCGCGGCCGGTGCGGATCATCTCGACGGCGTAGCCGATCGCCTCGGCACCCGACGCGCAGGCGGAGACCGGGGTGTGGACGCCGGCCTGGGCGTTGACCTCCAGGCCGACGTTGGCCGCCGGGCCGTTGGGCATGAGCATGGGAACGGTGTGCGGGGAGACGCGGCGTACGCCCTTCTCCTTCAGCACGTCGTACTGGTCGAGCAGGGTGATCACGCCGCCGATGCCGGAGGCGATGACCGATCCCAGGCGCTCGGGCCGGATCTTCTCGTCCTCACCGGCCTTGCCGGTGAAGCCTGCGTCCGCCCACGCCTCGCGGGCCGCGATCAGCGCGAACTGCGCCGAGCGGTCCAGCTTGCGGGCGAGCGGCCTGGGCAGGACCTCGCCGGGATCGACGGCCGCGAGGGCGGCGATCCGGACGGGCAGCTCGGCGAAACGCTCGCCTTCGAGGGGCCTGACGCCGGAACGGCCGGCCATCAGACCTTCCCAGGTCGATGCGGAGTCGCCACCCAGCGGAGTGGTTGCGCCGATACCGGTGACGACCACGGTGCGATTGGTCGGGCTCACTGGAAAATCTTCTCCACGTGTAGAGGGTCGTGAATCAGCGGCGCCACCGCCGGGTGGCGACACACGGGACGGGCTGGGGTCAGCCCTGGTGCTTCAGGATGTACTCGGCGGCGTCGCCGACCGTCTTGAGGTTCTTGACGTCCTCGTCGGGGATCTTGACGTCGAAGCGCTCTTCGGCGGCGACGACGACCTCGACCATGGACAGCGAGTCGACGTCCAGGTCGTCGGTGAAGGACTTGTCCAGCTGGACGTCCTCGACCGGGATACCGGCGATCTCGTTGACGATCTCGGCGAGACCGGTGACGATCTCTTCCTGAGTGGCGGCCATGTTGGCGCTCCTTCGATGTGTTTCTGCAGGGTTCGGGCGGGCGGACCGAAAGGTCCGGTGTGCCTAGGGGAGGGTAACGACCGTCGCGGCGTAGACGAGACCCGCCCCGAAGCCGATGATGAGCGCCGTGTCGCCGCTCTTGGCCTGACCGGTCGCCAGGAGCCGCTCCATTGCGAGCGGGATCGAGGCGGCCGACGTGTTGCCGGTGGTCTCCACGTCACGGGCGACCGTGACGTGCTCCGGCAGCTTCAGCGTCTTCACCATCGAGTCGATGATCCGCATGTTTGCCTGGTGCGGAATGAAGACATCCAGGTCCTCCGGGGAGATCCCGGCCGCCTCCAGCGCCTGCTGGGCGACCTTCGCCATCTCGAAGACGGCCCAGCGGAAGACCGCCTGGCCCTCCTGCGTGATGGCCGGGAACTTCACCTCGCCCCGCTCGTTGAGCGGGAGGTTCGAGACGTCGCCGGTGTGGAAGTCGTCCCACGCGACGGTCTGCTTGATGGTCTCGGACTTGTCGCCCTCGGAACCCCAGACCGTGCGGCCGATGGCCGGGTCCTGGGACGGACCGACGACGACGGCGCCCGCGCCGTCACCGAAGAGGAAGGCCGTCGCGCGGTCCTCCAGGTCGGTGAGGTCGCTGAGCCGCTCGACACCGATCACGAGGACGTACTCGGCCGAACCCTCGACGATCATGCCCTTGGCGAGGGTGAGGCCGTAGCCGAAGCCCGCACAGCCGGCCGAGATGTCGAAGGCGGCGGGCTTGCCCGCGCCGATCCGGTGCGCGATCTCCGTCGCGACGGCGGGGGTCTGCTTGAAGTGCGAGACGGTGGAGACGATGACCCCGCCGATCTGCTCCGGCGTGATCCCCGCGTCCGCGATCGCCTTGCCCGACGCCTCCACCGACATCATGGCCACGGTCTCCTCGCCGGAGGCCCAGTGCCGGGTGGCGATACCGGAGCGGGAGCGGATCCACTCGTCGGACGAGTCGATCGTTTCGAGGATCACCTCGTTGGGCACGACACGGGTCGGGCGGTAGCCGCCCACCCCCATGATCCGTGCGTACGGGGCGCCCTTGCTGGGCTTGATCTTCGACATGCTCTCGGGCTCCTTAGGCGCCCGCGTGCTCGGAGATGAGCGCGCGGGCCGCGTCGAGGTCGTCGGGGGTCTTGAGCGCGAGCGTCCGCACACCGGGCAGGGCGCGCTTGGCGAGACCGACCAGGGTCCCGCCGGGCGCGGCCTCGATGAGCGTGGTGACACCGAGCTCGGCGAAGGTCTCCATGCACAGGTCCCAGCGGACCGGGTTGGCGACCTGGCCGACGAGCCGCGTGATGACCTCGTCGCCGGTGGCGACCGTCCTCCCGTCGGCGTTCGACACGTACGTGATCTTCGGGTCGGTGACCGTGAGGGCGGTCGCGGCGGCGCGCAGCTTCTCCACGGCCGGGGCCATGTGGTGCGTGTGGAACGCGCCGGCCACCTTCAGCGGGACCACCCGGCGTACGCCCTCGGGCTTGTCCTCGGTCAGCGCGGCGATCTGGGCCGCGGTGCCGGCGGCGACGATCTGCCCGCCGCCGTTGACGTTGGCCGGGGTGAGCCCCAGCTTCTCCAGGTGCGGGACCGTGACGTCCGGGTCCCCGCCGAGGAGCGCTGCCATGCCGGTCTCGGTGACCGCGGCGGCCTCGGCCATGCCGAGCCCCCGGGTGCGGACGAAGCGGAGCGCCGCCTCGTCCTCGATGACGCCGGCGAGCGCGGCGGCGGTGATCTCACCGACGCTGTGCCCCGCGACGATGCCGGGCGGCACGTCCAGGGCGGCGGCCGAGAGCAGACCCGCGGCGACCAGCAGCGGCTGGGCCACCGCCGTGTCGCGGATCTCGTCCGCGTCCGCCTTCGTGCCGTAGTGGACAAGGTCGAGCCCGATGGCGTCGGACCATCCCGCGATGCGGTCGGCGGCACCGGGGAGTTCGAGCCAGGGAGTCAGGAAGCCGGGCGTCTGAGCGCCTTGGCCGGGAGCGACGAGTACGAGCACCCTCACACTCTCTCTTGTGGACGGCCCCGGACGCCCGTGGGGACAAGGACGAAGAACCGTCAGGGGAATTGTTGAAGTTCGACAAAAGTCTAGGACTGACTGTCTCCGTCGGCCAAGCGCCCCAGGATGAGGGCGATCCGCAGCGTGAACGCGGAACGGACGTCGGAGGGTGACCAGCCGGTGACGTCGGTCACACGTCGCAGCCGGTAGCGCACGGTATTGGGGTGCACGAACAGCATGCGCGCCGCGCCTTCGAGACTGCTCGCCTGTTCCAGATACACACTCAGCGTCTCCAGAAGTGCCGAACCCGCTTCTTCGAGCGGTCTGTAGATCTCCTCCACCAGCTGATCGCGCGCGGCGGGGTCTCCGGCCATCGCACGCTCAGGAAGGAGATCGTCCGACAGGACGGGCCTCGGAGCGTCCTGCCACGCCGAACAGGCCTTGAGACCGGCCGCGGCGGCCTGCGCGGAACGGGTCGCCGCGAGCAGGTCCGGCACCACGGGACCGGCCACGACCGGCCCTGCCGCATAGGGGCCGATCAGCGACTTCGCCACGTTCAGCGGGTTGTCGCTGCCGCCCGCGATCACGACCAGCCGGTGTCCCAGCACCCCGGTCAGGACCTGGAGCTTGGCGTGCCTGGCAGCCCGCCGGATGGCCTCCACGGTGAGCTCGCTGTCCCCGTCGGGAGCGGTGCCGAGGATGACGCACACGTGCTCGGGGGAGTTCCAGCCGAGGGCCGCCGCCCGGGACACGGCGCCCTCGTCCGCCTCGCCGGACAGCACCGCGTTCACCACCAGCGACTCCAGCCGGGCGTCCCACGCGCCGCGTGCCTCGGCGGCCTGCGCGTACACCTGCGCCGTGGCGAAGGCGATCTCGCGCGCGTAGACGAGGAGTGCCTCGCGCAGCACCGACTCGTCGCCGGGCGCCGCGACCTCGTCGATCGCGGCCTCCATGACCTCGATCGTGGTCCGCACCATCTCCACGGTCTGCCGCAGGGTGATCGCCCTGGTCAGTTCGCGCGGAGCGGTGCCGAACACGTCGGTGGAGATGGCCTGCGGGGTCTCCGGGTGCCGGAACCACTCGGTGAACGCGGCGATACCGGCCTGGGCGACCAGGCCGATCCAGGACCGGTTCTCCGGTGGCATGGCCCGGTACCACGGAAGGGTCTCGTCCATGCGGGCGATGGCGTTCGCGGCGAGCCGGCCGGAGGACTGCTCCAGCCGTTTCAGGGTCGCGGCGTGGAGATGGGCGTCTTGCGCGGCGGGCTGCTCAGGATCGGGTCGGGGCACGATCACAAGACTGCCTTATCGGGACAGGTGCCCGGTGAGGTGGGGCGGGCGGGCGGGCGGCGGGGATACCGTGGGGGCGTGATGGACGTACGCCGGTCCGGGGACCGCTTCCGCGGCGGGGACCCGGCCACGGGTGGCTCCGCGGGCATCGAGACGCTGCACGCCTTCTCCTTCGGGCGGTTCTACGACCCGGACAATCTGCGCTTCGGGCCGATCCTTGCCTGCAACGAGGAGCGTCTCGCCCCGGGGGCCGGCTTCGACGAGCATCCGCACAGCCACACCGAGATCGTCACCTGGGTGGTCGAAGGCGAACTCACCCACCGCGACTCGGCCTCGCACGCCACCGTCGTCCGGGCCGGTGACCTCCAGCACCTCAGCGCGGCCGCCGGGGTCCGGCACGTCGAGCGCAACGACGGGGAACACCCGCTGACGTTCGTCCAGATGTGGCTCGCGCCCCTGGAACCCGGCGGGGAGCCCTCGTACACCCATGTCGCCGGGACAGCCGACTCCACCTCCTACGCCCTCCCCGAGGCGGGCGCGCTGCTCCACGTGCGCCGGCAGTCCGCGGGGGAGCGGACCGCCGTGCCCGACGCGGAGGGCGTCTACGTCCACGTCGTGCGGGGCCGGGTGCGGCTCGCGGGCGAGGAGTTGGCGTCGGGCGACGCGGCGCGGATCACGCGGGCGCGGGGGCTGGAGCTGGAGGCCCTGGAACCCGCCGAGGTGCTGCTCTGGGAGCTCGCCTCGGTGTGAGGGCGGGCGGCGGGAGAGCCCTCACTGCTTGCCGTATCCGACGGGGTCGACGGTGACCTTCTGGTCCGCGCCCTCGGTGACCGGCATGCGCAGGGAGACCGACAGGGCCTTGGAGTGGGTCTCGTCGGGCGGGGTGACCTCGATGGCGCTGACGTGGACGCCGCTGCCGCCGCTGTTGTTCGGCGGGTAGTGGAGCGTGAAGCGGGTGGTCTCGCCGGTGCCGAGGTTGACGACCGGGGCGGTGGCCTCGGTGCGCGCGGCGCTGATCGGGCCGGAGGCGTCCTGGGACCGCAGGTCGACCCCGGGGAAGCCCTTGAGGGTGCAGGCGTCGCCGGTGTTCTTCAGCCGGACGACGAGGTCGCCCTCGCCCATGCCGTGCGTGGTGCTGAAGTCGAGGTTCGCCGTCCTGCAGCCGCCGGTGGTGATCTTCCCTTCGCCGCTGCCCTGGTCGGCGTCCGACGTGGGCGACTCCTCGCCGGAGCCCGTGGTGCCGCCCTCGGACGCGTCGCCGCCGGTGCTGCCGGTGCTGTCGGTGCTGTCGTCGGCTCCGGACGAGGACGAGGACGAGGCCGTGGTCTCGGAGTCGCTCGTGCCGGCGGCGGAGTTCTCGCTCCCCTGGCAGGCGGTGAGCGAGAGCCCGGCGACGAGGGCGAGGGCGGTGAGCGAGAGCTTCTTGGTGTGCATGGTGCGCTTCCTTCGCGGTCGGTGCCTTGCGGCGGTACGTACCGTCTGCCCGGTACGAGCGGTCCTATCGATCACCAAGACCCCCTGCGCCCCGTCGGCCGTTCCGCCCCGTCCCGCTCTCCTACATGCCTGTGACATGCGACTGCCCGGGTGCCGGGCCCGCCGGCCGGCCCGGCACCCCTCCGGGGCGACGTGCGCACCCCTCGGCCCGTACCGCCTCCCGGCCCGGAAGGAAGGGCCCGGGAGGCGGTCGGCGGTCCGTCCGCCCACCCGGCCGGGGCGCCGGTTCCCGCGGGCCGGTGCGGGCACCGCGGCGGCCGGGTGCGGCTGGGACACAGCCGTGACGGCGCACCCCTTGCGTCTCACCGGCGGCACACCCTCTTCACCCGTGCCGCACGGGAAGGTCACCGGCCGCGCCGACGCACCCGGGAACGGCGTCCGGCGGGTCCCCGGCCGCCCGCCGGCGGGGGTTCACCGGGGCCGCTCGTCGTACGCCTCCCTGCTGGCCCGGATCCCGTCGTGGTGCTCGACGGCCCAGCGGGCGAGTGCCAGAGCCGGCGGGATGAGGCTCTCGCCCTGCGGCGTGAGCGCGTACTCGACGCGGGGCGGGACCTCCGCGTAGGCGGTGCGGGAGACCAGACCGTCCCGTTCGAGGTTGCGCAGGGTCAGCGTGAGCATCCGCTGCGAGATGCCGGGGATGTGCTGCTGCAGGTGCGAGAAACGCATCCGCCCCTGCTCCAGCGTCGCCACGATCAGCAACGTCCACTTGTCGCAGATCCGGTCCAGGGCGGCCCGGACCGCCTTGCCGCCGTCCCCCCGGATCATGCAGGTGTGTGCGTACTGCTCCACGACAACTCCTTGTGCGTCACTCACATCCGTGTGCCTTTTGCAGGCCTCCCGACAGTCACTCATGATGAGCGCACTGACGGCTCGTCACCGATGGAGGTCGCCCCGTGCAGCTCGCGTACTGGATCGTCGCCGGGCTCCTGGCCCTGTTCTACGTCTACTCGGGAGGCATCAAGGTCCTGTGGAGCCGGGACCGGCTCCGGCCCATGATGGGCTGGGTCGATCGGACGCCCATGCCGCTCGCCAGGGCGATCGGGGGCATCGAGGTCCTCGGCGCGCTCGGCCTCGTCCTGCCTCCGCTCACCGGCATCGCGGTCGGGCTCGCCGTCGCCGCCGCGATCGGCCTGGTGCTGGTGCAGATCGGCGGCACGGCACTGCACCTGTCCCGCGGCGAGGTGCGGGTGATCGGGCTCAACGCCGTCCTGCTGGTGTGGGCCGCGGTCACCGCCTGGCTGGCCACCGTCTGGCTCTGACGGCACCGTAGCCTCCGGGCTACGGCCCGTCCGTCAGCCTGTCCAGCTCGCGCATCGCTTGACCGTACGAACTGATCCGGCGCGACACGGTGCCGATGGCGAAGAGCGTCCCGCCGGCCACCGAGAGCGGCACGGACATCCCGAGCACGGCCAGGACCTCCGGCCAGTCCCGTTCCTGCGCACAGTGATCCCCGCGCCGCTCACCCTCGTTGGCGGTGCCGCGGTCCGTGAACAGCCGGGATTCGCAGTCGTCGGGATACCTGTCGTCCGGCCCGCTCTCGGCCTGGTACGGCGTCGTCAGCAGCACGGCGCACCAGACCCAGAGGACGGCGGCCAGGGACAGCAGGACGACGCCCCGGGTGCGGGTCTTCGTGGCCCTGTCGCGGAAGTCGAGCTCGAACTCTCGTGAACGCATAGGGGTCGAATGTAGGGGAGCCCGGTCCCGCGCCGATGTCGGGGAGGAGCAGGAGCGGGGGAGATCCGGTCGGGACCGCACCGCTCGGTGCTGCCCGTCGTGCGGGACGCCACGCTCCAGGAGGACAGTCGCCGCGGGCCCACGGACCGGAGCGCCGGAACTGCTTTCGCTGAAATCCCCCTCGCTCGGGTGGAGTTCGGCTCCGTGGACCGGCGCCCGGCTCGCGGGAAACGGGCTCGGTCAGTGGAGCCCGTCGACGAAGGACTGCCAGGCGCCCGCGCCCACGACGAGCACGGGGCCGTCGGGGTTCTTGCTGTCGCGGACGGGGACGGAGGCGGCGCAGCCGTCGGCCACCTCGACGCAATCACCGCCGGTGTTGCCGCTGTAGCTGGACTTGCGCCAGCCGGCGCCTCCGGTGACGGTGCACTCGACACATTCGCCGCCGGTGTTGCCGCTGTAGCTGGACTTACGCCACGTCGCGTTGTTCGTGTTCGGGCCGGTCGCCATAGCGCTCCTCCATGGTCGGTCAGTGGAGTCCGTCGACGAAGGACTGCCAGGCGCCCGCGCCCACGACGAGCACGGGGCCGTCGGGGTTCTTGCTGTCGCGGACGGGGACGGAGGCGGCGCAGCCGTCGGCCACCTCGACGCAATCACCGCCGTTGGTACCGCTGTACGACGACTTCCGCCAGCGTGCTCCGGCCAGGTCATGGGTGATTTCCATACCGTTCCTCCATCACGCGAGCGATCAGTGTCGCCGAGTCCTCGGGAGAGAGGGCTGCGGCCTGCAAGCGAGCGTAGCCGACCGAACGTTCCTTGATCGCCTGGGGATTGGCGGTCATGTGGCCCTGGTCGTAACCGTCCACGTAGAACACATCCGGGGCGTCCTCGAATCTGAGCAAGTTGAACGACCCCATCATGCCCGTGTGTTGGCCGACAGAGAACGGGAGGACCTGGATCTGCACCCACGGACTGTCAAGGAACTCCAACAGCCGCGCCAGTTGGCCGTGCATGACGTGTCGCCCGCCGACCTCCTGGAGCAGGACGGCCTCGCTCAGGACGATCCACAGGGCCGGGGGATTCTCGCCCCGCACGATTCGCTGGCGTTCCAGGCGCGCTGCGACCATCTCGTCGACTCTGCTCGGATGGTCGACGGCGAGCAGAGACCGCGCGTACTCCTCCGTCTGCAGCAGCCCGTACACCAACTGCGCCTGGTAGGTGGAGATGTAGGCCGCCTTCGCCTCCATCTCCGCGTACGGCTGGAACCAGGTGGGCAGTTGGCTTCGCAGGACCAGGCCGACCAGGCGCGAGAAGACGCCGTCCGTGCCCAGTGCGGCGTCCAGGCGCTCGGAGAAGTCGCGGGTGGGGACCCTCTTCGTGGTCTCGATCTGGCCGACCAGCGAGCCCGTGCAGAAGATGATCTCGCCGAGCTGGCCCTGCCGGAGGCCGTTGGCCTCCCTCCGGCGGCGCAGTTCCCAGCCGTAGTAGTCCAGTGGGGAGGCGCTGGGGTCGAGTGACTGCATGTGGGCCACGGCGAGGTACCTCTCGCTTCAACGCCTTGCGGCGTTCGTTTCAGGTCGTGGCCGAGAGTAATCAAGGCGTTGCACGCTGGTGACATGAATCACGTATCCGATACCCGGACCGGTGACACGGAGGCCGCGGCCCACCGTGCCGACCTCGCGGTGGGGGAGCACTCCGCCGCCCACCTGCGCCGCGTCCTGCGGCTGTACCTCACCGACCGGTACCTGCTCGACCTGGCGGACGCGGCGGAGCTGGCCCTCACCGAGCTCGTCGCCAACGTCGTACGGCATGTCCCCGGCCGCCGCTGCCGGACGCTGATCCTCCTGCTGCCCGGCGGCGGTGTCCGGGTCGAGGTGACGGACACGTGTCCCCGGCTGCCGCGCCCGGCCGCCGGAGGGCTGCTGGACGAGGGCGGGCGGGGGCTGCTGCTCGTCGACGCCGTCACCGACGACTGGGGCGTGGAGCCGCGTCGCGACGGAGGGGGGAAGACGGTGTGGTTCGAATGCCGCTCTCAGCGTGAGGTGCCGAGCTCCGCCAGCACCGCGTCGGTGAACGGGGTCCAGACCTCGGCCGCCCAGGGCCCGAACGCCCGGTCCGTGAGGGCGACGCAGGCCGCGCCCGCCGCCGGGTCGATCCACAGGAAGGTGCCGGACTGACCGAAGTGGCCGAAGGTGGCGGGGGACGACGAGAGCCCGGTCCAGTGCGGCGACTTGGAGGCGCGGATCTCGAAGCCGAGGCCCCAGTCGTTGGGGTTCTGGTGGCCGTAGCCCGGAAGCACGCCCTTGAGGCCGGGGTGCACGACGGTCTGGGCCGCCAGGACCGTCCGCGGGTCGAGGAGGCGCGGGGCCTGCACCTCGGCGGCGAAGCGCACCAGGTCGTCCACCGTCGAGACGCCGTCCTTGGCGGGCGAGCCCTCCAGCGCCGTCGAGGCCATGCCGAGGGGTTCGAGGACGGCCTGGCGCACGTACTCCGGGAACGGGATCTCGGTGGCCTTCGCGATGTGGTCGCCGAGGACCTCGAAGCCCGCGTTGGAGTACAGCCTGCGGGTGCCGGGAGGGGCCGTGACGCGGTGCTCGTCGAAGGCGAGGCCGCTGGTGTGCGCGAGGAGGTGGCGGACGGTCGAGCCCTCGGGGCCGGCCGGTTCGTCCAGCTCGACGGCGCCCTCCTCGTAGGCCACCAGCGCGGCGTAGGCGGCGAGCGGCTTGGTCACCGAGGCCAGCGGAAAGCGGTGCGCGGTGGGACCGTGGGCATCCAGGAGCGTGCCGTCCGAGGTGACGACGGCGGCTGCCGCGGTGGGGACGGGCCAGTTCTCGATCATCGCCAGGCTCTGCATGCGTACGAGCCTAACGGGAGCCGAATCCGTGACCGCCACCCCGATGCGCTTGCCTGGAGTGCACTCCAGGGTTCTAGCGTGGAGGCATGACGGTGATGGAGAGCACTTCCGCTGGGACGGACACCTGCACCACGGCCCCGAAGACGCATCCGCGGCCCGAGGGCCGGGACCGCTACACCATCAGCGAGGTCGTGGCCCTCAGCGGGCTCACCGCCCACACCCTGCGCTGGTACGAGCGGATCGGGCTGATGCCGCACGTCGACCGGTCCCACACCGGCCAGCGGCGGTTCAGCAACCGCGACCTGGACTGGCTCTCCTTCGTCGGCAAGCTGCGGCTGACCGGAATGCCGGTCGCCGACATGGTCAGGTACGCCGAACTCGTCCGCGAGGGCGACCACACCATCGCGGAACGGCAGGAGCTGCTGGAGTCGACCCGGCGCGACGTCAGGGCGCGGATCGCGGAACTCCAGGGAGCCCTCGCCGTACTCGACTTCAAGATCGACTTTTATGGCGGCGCCCGCGCGGCGTCGGAAAGGGCCGGAACGACATGAGCGACACCGGAAAGATCGCGACGACGGAGCTCGGCACCGCAGGCCCGCGGGTCGGTGTGCAGGGACTCGGCTGCATGGGAATCAGCGAGTTCTACGGGGACACCGACGAGGCGGCCGCCCGGGACACCCTGGAGGCCGCGCTGGAGGCGGGCGTCACCCTCTTCGACACCGCCGACGTCTACGGGAGCGGGGCCAACGAGACCTTCCTCGCGCCCTTCGTGGCGGCGCACCGGGACGCCGTCACGCTGGCGACGAAATTCGCCATCGAGCGCAGCGACACCGAACCGAACTACCGCGGGGTGCGCAACGACCCCGCCTACATCCGCCAGGCCGTCGAAGCCAGCCTGCGCCGGCTGGGCACCGATGTCATCGACCTCTACTACATGCACCGCCGCGACCCGCTCGTGCCGCTCGCCGAGTCGGTGGGCGCGATGGCCGACCTGGTGCACGCGGGCAAGGTCAGACAGCTCGGCCTGAGCGAGGTGACCGGGGCCGAACTCCGCGAGGCGCACGCCGTGCACCCCATCGCCGCCCTCCAGTCCGAGTGGTCGCTCTTCAGCCGCGACGTGGAGCGCAGCGCCGTACCGGCCGCCGCCGAGCTCGGGGTGACGCTCGTCCCGTACTCGCCGCTCGGGCGCGGCTTCCTGACCGGGGCGTTCGCCGACGCGGTCAAGGAGCTGAGCGAGGGCGACTACCGCCAGCACCAGCCCCGCTTCACCGGTGAGAACGCGAAGGCCAACGCGGCCCTGCTGGAACCGCTGCACACGATCGCGGCCGCGCACGGTGCGACGGCCGCCCAGGTCGCCCTGGCCTGGGTCCAGCAGCGGGCCCAGGTGCACGGCCTGGCCGTGGTGCCGATCCCCGGCACGCGCAGGCGCAGCCGTCTGCTGGAGAACGTCGGGGCGACCCGGCTGACCCTGACCCGGCCCGAACTCGACCTGCTGGAGCCCCTCGCGGGCCGGGTGGCGGGGGACCGCTACCCGGACATGAGCAGCACGGCCACCGCGCGCGAGTAGCCGGACCGGAGCTCCGCGCGCAGCCGGTCCGTGACGGCGGACGCCCACCGGGCGCGAGCAGCCGGGCGCGCCCGCTTCCGGCCGGCCGCCGGGGCCGACGGCTCCAGGGCCGTCCCTCCGGGACCGGTGCGTCCGGGACCGGTGGCCTCTGGAGCCGGTGCGTCCGGGACCGGTGCCCTCGGGGCGGCGGACCTGGTCCGTCGTGGTCTACAGCTCGGCGAGGAGCTCCGCCTTCTTCGCGGTGTACTCCGCGTCCGTCACCAGGCCCGCCTGGTGCAGGTCGCCGAGGTGGCGTATCCGTTCGGCGATGTCCGCCGGGTCGCGCCGTGCGCCGCCCACCGGGACGGGAGCGGTCGCGACCGGCACCGACTGCGTCCGGCGGACGGACTCCAGGACCGCCGCGGCGAACGGCAGCGACTCGTGCACCGGGCCGTACCCCAGGCCGAACACCACCGAGGCGGGATCCTGGTCCGGCTGGACCCGCTCCACCGGCGGCTGACCCGCACCCGGTGCCGGGGCCGGTGCGGGGCCGCCCGCCTCCGGGCCCGCCGCCGCACCGCGCGGCACCAGCCGGAGATACCCCTCCAGACCCTCGGGCGAACGCCACTCGATCCCGCCCAGGTCCGCCACCGGGAACGTCTGGTCGCCCGCCTTCCACTTGGCGCTCGACGCCCCCGTCCAGAACCACCGGAAGGAGACCAGGGCGCCGTCGAAGCCCGCGCGGCCGTCGTACGCCTTGAACTGCATCGGCGCCTCGGGGGCCGTCACCAGGAAGCGCTCGGTGGGGAGCGAGGCCTCGGGGTCCAGCACGGCCCGCAGCTCCTCCGCGTAGTACTCGGCGAGCGTCTCCTGATCGCCCGGCAGCACCAGGCGATAGGGGTCGTTGCTCTCCTTGAGCTGCCCGGCCGCAGCCTCCAGCAGCGGATCGGCACCGGGTCTCGGCACCGCGCGCAGTACCACCGTGCCCCGCTTGCCGGGGGTCAGCGTCACCGACGACAGCGCCGCGTACGGAACACGGCGCTCGCGCAGGCTCAGGAAGAGCCTCGGCGTACGGATTCCCCGTTCGAAGCGGATGAGCACGGAGTCGGCGTCGAACTCCCAGGTGGCTTGAATTCCGGCCAGCACATCACCCATGTGCCTCATCGTATGTGGCACAGCCCCGCACGTCCCCCTTCGGTGCAGGCGAAATCAGGCAGGCCGTTCGCCGTCCTCTACGCGCGTCAGAGGCCCCTCTACGCGCGTCAGGCCCCCGAGGCGCCGGAAATCTCCCGGTGGCACGCCTGGTCGGAGGTCGCGCATCTGACCGTGTCATAGGCGCCCACACCGATCGCGGCGAAGTTGCTCAGACTTTCGGTACCCGGCTCGAAATAGCCGCTGTGTCCGATCGCGCCGTTCGCCGACACGATCCGCGCGCCGAAGGACGGGTCGACCGGATCGGCGCCGTGCCCGAGCCCTCCGACCGCCATGTTCGGCACGTCCTCGATCCAGTCGTCGCCGTCCCGCATGGCCCACACCCGCGCCCGGGTGTGCAGGGCACCGGCGCTGTTCGCCCGCATCCCCGGACTGCCCGCGACCGCGATGTCGGAGACCCTGTCCGGCAGCCCGTGCGCGGCCACACCGCACAGCACCGAGCCGTAGCTGTGGCAGAACAACGAGACGTCCGAGGTGCCGGGCAGCGCCCTCACCAGGGCGTTCAACCGCACCGCACCCTCCGACGCGAGTCCGCCCAGCGCGGCGTCCATGCCGATCCCGGCCGGCGCCGTGTAGTCGGCCCACGCGATGACCGCGGTGCGCGCGGCCGGGCCGGCCGACCGCTCCGCGTCGTACAGCGACCGGGCCATGCCGACGGGTGCGGCGTTCGCCTTGAGCCCGGACCGCTCCAGGGTCAGCAGGTTCGTGTCCACCCCGGGCACCACGACCGAGATCCGCTCCGCCCGGTCGAGATCGCCGAACACCTCGGCCGCCCGGCCGCGCCCCGACGGATCGAACGCCAGGATCTTCCGGTCCCCGGTGAGCAGCGAACGGAACCGGTCCAGCCGGAGCACGGCCTGGCGGTGCCCGTCCGGAGAGAGCCGCGCGTCCCGGGTCCGCTGCTCCTCGGCCGACTCCGCCTGCTCCAGCGCATGCCGGTTCGCCCGGTAGCGCAGAGTCACCGGTGCCCCGTTCATGTTCCCCACCACCAGCGGGTACGCGTCGGCGAGCGCGACCCGCTGGCCCGCCGTGAGCGCCCCGAAGAAGTGCGCCAGCCGGTCCGCCGGAGCGCTCGCGTCCGGGAGGGCGTGACCCGCTATGCGGCCCTTCGCCCAGGAGGCGAGCGCGATCTCGCGCGGTTCTGCCGCGTGCTGGTGACGCACGGCGGTCCAGCCGGTGGTCGCCAGCATCACGAACACGACCGCGATGGCGAGCAGGGCGCGCGATGCGGTGAGCGTGGGGGAGGAGTCGAAGGAAGTCACTGCGCCCTACCCTAGGAGACGCCCGCCGACCCCTGTGACAGCAGTGACACGGATCACTCGTCCGCGGGGAATGAACCGCCCGACTCCTACGCTCCGTGTGCGCCGGGTCGACGTACCGATGCGCCACGAGCCCGCCGTCCGCCCGAAACGGCCCGCGCGGCACGGGCTTTGTGATGTCGGCCATGCGGAGCCGGTGAGAAGTGCGGCACAGCTGTGCGAGGGGTGTAAAGGTCCGCCGCCTGCGGTGCGCCGGCTCTCGAAGCCGCAGGTCCGGGCCGTTCCGGGGGAGTTCGGCCGGCCCCGGGGCGCCTTCGGGGCCCTTCCCCGCCCGCTCGCCCCGCAGTTGCCTCCGCCTCCACCCGGCCTCCGCCCCGTCGTGCGTCGCGTCCTGGAGGGCGCGGCTGCGGGCACCCGGGGACGAGGTTCCGGGGCCGGGCCGACCCGTCACCCTGCGCGACCTGAAGGGAAGCTTCCGTTCCGGTCTGCGGGTGCGCCGGGGATGGGCGGAGTGCGCACGGCGGCGTCCGTCCGGTCATCCGGCGGGCCGGTGGACGGAGTTCCGGCGCGGGGTCCGCCGCGGCCGGTCCGGCGGTCGTGCGGGGGTGTCCGGTGTGGTTCCAGGTGCGCCCCCGAAAGAGTGTTCCGGGGCGGGACGTTGACGCGGCGCGGGGTCGGCGCATCGGAGCCCCGGGTGTTCCTGGGGGCGCGGGTGCCCCGGGCGTCCCTGGAGTCCGGTGCCCCGGGTGCCCGAGGCCCCGGGCATCCCCGGACGTCGGTGCGCGTACCCCGGGCCGGCCCCGCGTACGTGACCTCGCCGCCCCGGACGTACGCGCACTCCCGCGAGGTGCCGGGACGGCGGGGCGGGGTGCCGATACGGCGTGCGGCTCGCGCCCGTACCCGCAGTGTGCGCCCGCCGCACGGGGAGCCCGTCGTGCGGGGAGCACGCGCCGTACGGGAAGCCCGCCCGCCGCACGGAGCGCGCCCGCACGAGGGAGCCCGCCGCACGGGATCCCCACCCCACGGAGGTGCCGGCGAGGGGAATTCCCCCGTCCGCCCGCAGGTCGTGAACCGGACCCCGTGCCGCCGCTTTTGCCTGCTCAGAATGCCTGTGAGTTACCTGACAGTGACCGTCACGTGAATCCGTTGGCCACGGCCCGGCGGCTGCCATAACGTCCTGCGCATGACTAGTCAGACCACTGTCGAGAAGGCGCCGCGGGAGCCCGACGACATCCTTGTTCCCGCACCGGTGAAAGGGCTGCGCGGCCACCCCTGGCTGACCCTCTTCGCCGTCGCCATCGGCGTGATGATGGTGGCGCTCGACGGCACGATCGTCGCCATCGCCAACCCCGCGATCCAGCAGGACCTCGGTGCCTCGCTCGCCGACGTCCAGTGGATCACCAACGGCTACATGCTCGCCCTGGCCGTCTCCCTGATCACCGCGGGCAAGCTCGGCGACCGCTTCGGCCACCGGCAGACCTTCCTGATAGGCATCGCCGGATTCGCCGCCGCCTCGGCGGCCATCGGCCTGTCCGGCAGCGTGTCCCTGGTGATCTCCTTCCGGGTGCTCCAGGGCCTCTTCGGCGCCCTGCTGATGCCTGCGGCGCTCGGACTGCTGCGCGCCACCTTCCCCGCCGAGAAGCTGAACATGGCGATCGGCATCTGGGGCATGGTGATCGGAGCCTCGACCGCGGGCGGTCCGATCCTCGGCGGTGTGCTCGTCGAGCACGTCAGCTGGCAGTCCGTCTTCTTCATCAACGTGCCCGTCGGGGTGATCGCGCTCCTCTTCGGCTTCGTGATCCTCCGGGACCACCGTGCCGAGAACGCGCCGAAGTCCTTCGACATCGGCGGCATCGTCCTGCTGTCGCAGGCGATGTTCTGCCTGATCTGGGCCCTCATCAAGGGCTCGGAATGGGGCTGGGGCGACTGGCGGACGCTCGGGTTCCTGGGCGCCGCCGTCCTGCTGTTCACCGTGTTCGCGCTCTCCCAGAAGAACGTCCGCGAGCCGCTGATCCCGCTGGCCATGTTCCGCTCCGTGCCGCTGTCGGCCGGTGTGGTCCTGATGGTGCTGATGGCGTTCGCCTTCATGGGCGGCCTGTTCTTCGTCACCTTCTACCTGCAGAACGTCCACGGCATGAGCCCGGTCGACAGCGGACTGCACCTGCTGCCGCTCACCGGGATGATGATCGTCGGCTCCCCGCTCGCCGGCGCCGCCATCACCAGGTTCGGCCCGCGCGTGCCGCTCGTCGGCGGCATGGTGTCCGTCGCGGTCGCCATGTTCGGCATGTCCCAGCTGACCGTCGGCACCGGCACGCTGACGATGTCGCTCTGGTTCGCCCTGCTCGGGTTCGGTCTCGCGCCGGTCATGGTCGGCGCCACCGAGGTCATCGTGGGCAACGCCCCGATGGAGCTCTCCGGCGTCGCGGGCGGGCTCCAGCAGGCCGCGATGCAGGTCGGCGGCAGCCTCGGCACGGCGGTCCTGGGCGCCGTCATGGCCGCCCGGGTCGACGCCGATCTCGACGGCAACTGGAAGGCCGCGGAGCTTCCGCCGGTCGGTCCGGCGCAGCTGGACCAGGCGTCGGCCGCCATCAAGGTGGGGATGCCGCCGGTCGCCCCCGGCACCCCGCCGGAGATCGCCATGAAGATCACGGACGTCGCCCATGACACGTTCGTGTCGGGGATGAGCTCCGCCTTCATGGTCGCGGGCATCGTCGCCGTGGTCGCCGCCCTGGTCGCCACGCTCACCAAGCGCGGTGCGAACGCCGAGGCCGGGGCGGGCGCCGCCCACATCTGACGCTCCGGCGGCACCGGGCCCGACCCGGTTCCCCGGCGTCAACACGGCGCATCCGACTGCCCCGCCGGACCGCTCCGGCGGGGCCGTCGCCTATCAGGGTGGTCCGCCTCCCGCCCCCTTCCCGGCCGTCGGCTCCGCAGGTCAGAGTGCGGAGACGCGAGCCACCCGGCTCGCTCGACCACGGGGGTTGATCCACCATGCGCACCACCGTCCTCGCCGCCGCCCTGGCGGCCACCGCACTCGTCCCGGCCACCGCCCCGTCCTCGGGCGCCGCACCGGCCGCCCACCGGGGTCCCGCCGGACACACACAGGCCCGCAGTGCCCCGCAGGCCGCACCGGCCGGACTCGCGCCGTGCGGCGCGGGACAGCTGTGCCTCTGGGCGAAGCCCGACTTCAAGGGGGCCGTCCAGGCCCACGAACTGTCCACCGTCGACATCGAGAGCTGCGTCCCCCTGCCGTCCGGCGGGTCCGCGCAGGCCCTGGTGAACCGCACCGGGCGGCCCGTCACCACCTACCAGTCGGCCGAGTGCGCCGAGACCGGGGAGTTCGAGACCTATCCGGGCGGCGGCACCTGGGTGCCCCGGTCCCCGTACACGGTGAGGGCCTTCAAGATCTGGGAGAACTGACCGGCCGGGCCGCCCCGCACACGCCGGAGGGCGGCAGGGTCCTCGGACCCTGCCGCCCTCCGGTTCCGGTCTCCGCCGGGGAGTGCTACGCGTCGCCGCCGGCCGGGCCGGGGCCCGCCGCGGCCACGTCCAGCAGCTCGTAGCGGTCCAGCGCCGTCTTCAGCGCCGAACGGTCGACCTTGCCCTCCTTCGCCAGCTCGGTGAGCACCGCCAGCACGATCGACTGCGCGTCGATGTGGAAGTAGCGGCGGGCCGCACCCCGGGTGTCGGCGAAGCCGAAACCGTCCGCACCCAGCGACTGGTAGGTGCCGGGCACCCAGCGGGCGATCTGGTCGGGCACGGAGCGCATCCAGTCCGAGACCGCCACGAACGGGCCCTCGGAACCGGAGAGCTTCTCCGTCACGTACGGGACGCGCTGCTCCTCCTCCGGGTGGAGGAGGTTGTGGCGCTCGACCTCGACCGCCTCGCGGCGCAGCTCGTTCCAGGAGGTCGCCGACCAGACGTCCGCCTTCACGTTCCACTCGTCGGCGAGGATCCGCTGGGCCTCGACCGCCCACGGCACCGCCACGCCGGAGGCGAGGATCTGGGCCGGGATCTGGCCCTTCTCGCCGGCGCTGTAGCGGTGCACGCCCTTGAGGATGCCCTCGACATCGACGTCGGCGGGCTCGGCCGGGTGCTGGATCGGCTCGTTGTAGACGGTGAGGTAGTAGAAGACGTCCTCGTTCTCCTCGGGCGCCCCGCCGTACATCCTGCGCAGCCCGTCCTGGACGATGTGCGCGATCTCGTACCCGAACGCCGGGTCGTAGGAGACGCAGGCCGGGTTCGTCGAGGCGAGCAGCTGGGAGTGGCCGTCCGCGTGCTGAAGGCCCTCACCGGTCAGCGTCGTACGGCCGGCGGTCGCACCCAGCACGAAACCGCGCGAGAGCTGGTCGGCCATCTGCCAGAACTGGTCACCGGTGCGCTGGAAACCGAACATCGAGTAGAAGACGTACACCGGGATGAGTGGCTCGCCGTGTGTGGCGTACGCCGAACCCGCGGCGATCAGCGAGGCCGTGCAGCCGGCCTCCGAGATGCCGTCGTGCAGCATCTGCCCGGTCGGCGACTCCTTGTACGCGAGCAGGAGCTCACGGTCCACCGACTCGTACTGCTGACCCAGCGGGTTGTAGATCTTCGCGCTCGGGAAGAACGCGTCCATGCCGAAGGTGCGGTACTCGTCCGGGGCGATCAGCACGAAACGCTTGCCGATCTCCTTGTCCCGCATGAGCTCCTTCAGGACGCGGACGAACGCCATGGTCGTGGCGATCGACTGCTGACCCGAGCCCTTCTTCGCGGTCGCGTACGCCTTCTCGTCGGGGAGGGGCAGCGGCTTCGACCGCACCACGCGGGTCGGGACGTAACCGCCCAGACCCTGGCGGCGGTCGTGCATGTACTGGATCTCCTCCGAGTCGCGGCCCGGGTGGTAGTACGGCGGGTTGCCGTCCTCCAGCTGCTTGTCCGCGATCGGGATGTGCAGGCGGTCACGGAAGCGCTTGAGGTCGTCCGCCGTGAGCTTCTTCATCTGGTGGGTCGCGTTGCGGCCCTCGAAGTTCGGTCCGAGCGTCCAGCCCTTGACGGTCTGGGCCAGGATCACCGTCGGCTGGCCCTTGTGGGCCTTGGCCGCCGCGTACGCCGCGTAGACCTTCCGGTGGTCGTGGCCGCCGCGCCCCAGGTGCAGGATCTGCTGGTCGGACATGTCCTTGACCATGTCCCGCAGCCGCGGGTCGTCACCGAAGAAGTGCTCCCGGATGTACGCCCCGGTCTCGGTGGCGTACGTCTGGAACTGGCCGTCCGGGGTGGTGTTCAGCTTGTTGACCAGGATGCCCGTGCGGTCCCGCGCCAGCAGCGGGTCCCAGCTGCGGTCCCAGACCAGCTTGATGACGTTCCAGCCGGCGCCGCGGAACTGCGACTCCAGCTCCTGGATGATCTTGCCGTTGCCGCGCACCGGGCCGTCGAGCCGCTGCAGGTTGCAGTTGACCACGAAGGTGAGGTTGTCCAGGCCCTCACGGGCGGCGATGGACAGCTGGCCCAGCGACTCCGGCTCGTCCATCTCGCCGTCGCCGAGATACGCCCAGACGTGCGAGGCGGAGGTGTCGGCGATGCCGCGCGCCTCCATGTAGCGGTTCATCCGCGCCTGGTAGATCGCGCCGAGCGGGCCGAGCCCCATCGACACCGTGGGGAACTCCCAGAAGTCCGGCATCGACCGCGGGTGCGGGTAGCTGGACAGCGCGTGCCCGGCCTTCGACTTCTCCTGCCGGAAGCCGTCGAGCTGCGCCTCGCTGAGCCGGTCGAGCAGGAAGGCGCGGGCGTAGATGCCCGGGGACGCGTGCCCCTGGAAGAAGATCTGGTCGCCGCCCAGGCCGTCGTCCTTGCCGCGGAAGAAGTGGTTGAAGCCCACGTCGTACAGCGAGGCGGAGGAGGCGAAGGTGGCGATGTGGCCGCCGACACCGATCCCGGGGCGCTGGGCGCGGGAGACCATCACCGCGGCGTTCCACCGGGTCGCGTTGAGGACCTTGCGCTCGATCTCCTCGTCGCCGGGGAAGAACGGCTCGTCCTTCGTGGCGATCGTGTTGACGTAGTCGGTGCTGCGCATCTCGGGCACCGCCACGCGCTTCTCGCGGGCGCGCTCGATGAGCCGGAGCATCAGATAGCGGGCCCGCTCCCGGCCGCGCTCGTCGACGGCGGCGTCGAGGGAGTCGAGCCATTCCTGGGTCTCTTCGGGATCGAAGTCCGGGACCTGGCTGGGAAGGCCGCCAATGATGATCGGGTTGCGATCGGATGCGGAAGCCACGCTGTTCCTTCGCTGTTCGGTGGTGCTCGTCCGGGGGCCTGGCTGCGGGGACGTACCCCCGCGTCGGAGGCGTAAGCCGTCTCCATCGTGTACCGCGAGGACCTAAACGTCACCTCTACTGTGGGGTAACACAAGGTTCCCGGACACCGTGTCCGGGCAGCTGCACCGACAGCGCGAGGGCGCTCCCGCCCAAACCGCAACCATACGCCCGACCCGGCCATACGTTCCCAAAGCCTGTTCGAATCCGAATGGCGGAGCGAAACGGCATAAGCTGAGGAAGGACGTAAAGGGTCCGGACACCGTTTCCGGTCCCGCGGGAGACTTGCCGGACGTTGCGGTGACGTGGCAGGGAACGTCACCGTTTGGGCGGTTCTCGTACGCCGGGTACTTGCGCGATTCGCCGCGCCCGTGTGGACTACCGCCCATGCCCCGCGCACGCGCGTGGCTGAAGCACTTTCCGAAACATGATCAGGAGGCAACCCGTGAGCGCGACCGCGGACCACGCGGAGGAACGGACCAACACGGCCGCGAGGCTTGGGTTCGAACCCGGACAGGTGGTCCAGGAGATCGGCTACGACGACGACGTCGAGCAGGAGCTCCGTGAGGGCATTGAGGCCGCAACCGGCCAGGAGATCGTCGACGAGGACTACGACGACGTCGCCGACGTCGTCCTGCTCTGGTTCCGTGAAGACGACGGCGACCTTACGGACGCGCTGGTGGATGCCATTGGTCTGATCGAGGACGGTGGCATGGTCCTGCTGCTGACGCCGAAGACCGGCCGGGACGGCCACGTCGAACCGAGCGACATCAACGAGGCTGCCCGGACCGCTGGTCTCGCCCAGACCAAGAGCGTCAA
Organism: Streptomyces sp. NPDC006296; assembly: GCF_040613235.1. Lineage (NCBI taxonomy): Bacteria > Bacillati > Actinomycetota > Actinomycetes > Kitasatosporales > Streptomycetaceae > Streptomyces > Streptomyces sp. NPDC006296. The sequence continues at coordinate 97,078 of NZ_JBEXRT010000001.1, forward strand.
CGCGGGCAAGGACTGGGCGGGCAGCCGCCTGGTCACCCCCAAGGGGGCCAAGGCCAAGCGCTGAGCTCCTCCCCACACCACTCAAGGCCCCCGACGGCGACACCGTGCCGGCGGGGGCCTTCGTACGCGCCCCAGCGGGTCTTCCGCGGCCCGCGCGGGACGCTGCGTAGGGTGGGTTTCACCCGGACGGCCCAGGCCGGGAAGTGTGACGTCTGTGAAGGGATGCGTTGGACATGGCGATCGAGGTCGGTACGCAGGCTCCGGATTTCGAGCTCAAGGACAACCACGGGCGGACCGTGAAGCTCTCCGGCTTCCGCGGCGGGAAGAACGTGGTGCTGCTCTTCTACCCCTTCGCCTTCACCGGCGTCTGCACGGGGGAGCTGTGCGCCCTCCGTGACGAGCTGCCCGTCTTCGAGAACGACGACACCCAGCTGCTCGCCGTCTCCAACGACTCGATCCACACCCTGCGCGTCTTCGCCGAGCAGGAGGCGCTCCCGTACCCGCTGCTGTCGGACTTCTGGCCGCACGGGGAGACCTCGCGGGCGTACGGCGTCTTCGACGAGGACAAGGGGTGCGCGGTGCGCGGCACCTTCGTGATCGACAAGGCGGGCGTGGTCCGCTGGACCGTCGTCAACGGCCTTCCGGACGCGCGCGACCTGAACGACTACGTCAAGGCGCTCGGCTCGCTCTGATCCGGGGACGGCCCGGGGCGCACGCCTCCGGGCCTCCGCGGGCCCCGCACCGGGACTCCCGGACGGCCCGGGGCCCGTGAGCGGCGGGATCCGGGGTAGACGACCGGCCGGATCCGGGGATCTCCCGGCGGCGACCGGCCAAAAGCCTGTTTTGGCCGGGAACCGGTCACTAGGATCCAATCGTTGTTCCGATGCCAACGCACAACGGGGGCGCTGGTGTCTGCCGGCCCTCTCAACACTTTTGGAGGACTCGTGGGAGTCAGCCTCAGCAAGGGCGGCAACGTCTCGCTGACCAAGGCCGCGCCGAACCTGACCGCGGTGATCGTCGGTCTGGGCTGGGATGCCCGGACGACCACCGGCGGCGACTTCGACCTCGACGCCAGCGCTCTGCTGACGAACGCCGAGGGCAAGGTCGGCAGCGACGGGAATTTCGTCTTCTTCAACAACCTCAAGAGCCCCGACGGCTCCGTCGAGCACACCGGTGACAACCTCACCGGTGAGGGCGAGGGCGACGACGAGGTCATCAAGGTCAACCTCGCGGGCGTCCCCGCCGACGTCGACAAGATCGTCTTCCCGGTCTCGATCTACGAGGCCGAGAGCCGCCAGCAGAGCTTCGGCCAGGTCCGCAACGCCTACATCCGCGTGGTGAACCAGGCGGACAACAGCGAGCTGGCCCGCTACGACCTCAGCGAGGACGCCTCGACGGAGACCGCCATGGTCTTCGGCGAGCTCTACCGCAACGGCGCGGAGTGGAAGTTCCGCGCCATCGGCCAGGGGTACGCCTCGGGTCTGCGCGGCATCGCGCAGGACTTCGGCGTCAACGTCTGAGCCGGTCCGGGGGAATCCCCCGGACACCTCAGCTCCACCGCGTCCGGCGCCGCACCCCGTGCGGCGCCGGACGCGCTCGGCAGAGCGCCCCGCGTCCGTCAGGCGTCGCGCCGGGCGAAAGACCGTCATCGACTCGGGGAGGACACACCATGGGCGTCACGCTCGCCAAGGGAGGCAATGTCTCCCTCTCCAAGGCCGCACCCAATCTCACGCAGGTGCTGGTCGGGCTCGGCTGGGACGCGCGATCCACGACCGGAGCCGACTTCGACCTCGACGCCAGCGCCCTGCTGTGCCAGTCGGGCCGGGTCCTCGGCGACGAGTGGTTCGTGTTCTACAACAACCTCACCAGCCCCGACGGCTCCGTCGAGCACACCGGCGACAACCTCACCGGTGAGGGCGAGGGCGACGACGAGTCCGTCATCGTGAACCTCACCCAGGTGCCGGCGCACTGCGACAAGATCCTCTTTCCGGTCTCCATCCATGAAGCCGACGATCGCGGGCAGACCTTCGGGCAGGTCAGCAATGCCTTCATCCGCGTGGTCAACCAGGCGGACGGTCAGGAACTGGCGCGGTACGACCTCACCGAGGACGCTTCCACGGAGACCGCGATGATCTTCGGCGAGCTCTACCGGTACAACGGCGAGTGGAAATTCCGTGCAGTCGGGCAGGGGTACGCGTCAGGGCTCCGGGGCATCGCTCTAGACTTCGGGGTCAACGTTTCGTAAAGCCGCGCACGGCGCGGGGGAGCCCCGTTCTCGACCGGGGGAGACCCGTTACACACACGATGGGGTAGCCAGTGCTTCTGAAAACCTTCGGCTGGTCGTTCGCGGTGACCGCGCTCGGCCTGGTCGCAGCGGTGTTCTACGGGGGGTGGCAGGCATTCGGCATCGTCGCGATCCTGTCGGTCCTCGAGATCTCGCTGTCCTTCGACAACGCGGTGATCAACGCCGGAATCCTGAAGAAGATGAATGCCTTCTGGCAGAAGATCTTCCTTACCGTCGGTGTGCTCATCGCGGTCTTCGGTATGCGGCTGGTCTTCCCCGTCGTGATCGTGGCCGTCAGCGCCCAGCTCGGACCGATCGAGGCCATCGATCTCTCCTTCAACAACCCTGAGCGCTACAAGGAACTCGTGACGGACGCGCATCCGTCGATCGCCGCGTTCGGCGGGATGTTCCTGCTCATGATCTTCCTCGACTTCATCTTCGAGGACCGTGACATCCAGTGGCTGCGCTGGATCGAGCGTCCGCTCGCCAAGCTCGGCAAGGTCGACATGCTGTCGGTCTGCGTCGCGCTGATCGTCCTGATGGTCTCCGCGATGACGTTCGCGACCCACGCGCACCAGCACGGCGGCGGCCACGCCGACAAGGCGTCCACCGTCATGCTCTCCGGCATCGCCGGTCTGATCACCTACCTCGTGGTCGGCGGTCTCTCCGGGTTCTTCGAGAACAAGCTCGAAGAGGAGGAGGAGCGCGAGCAGGAGGCCGAGGAAGCGGCAAGGAAGGCCGGCAAGCCGGTGTCCGGGGTCCTTCTCGCGGGCAAGGCCGCGTTCTTCATGTTCCTCTACCTGGAGGTCCTGGACGCGTCCTTCTCGTTCGACGGTGTGATCGGTGCCTTCGCGATCACCAACGAGATCGTGCTGATGGCCCTCGGCCTCGGTATCGGTGCCATGTACGTCCGTTCGCTGACCGTGTACCTCGTCCGGCAGGGCACCCTGGACGACTACGTCTACCTGGAGCACGGCGCGCACTACGCGATCGGCGCGCTCTCGGTGATCCTGCTGGTCACCATCCAGTACCAGATCAACGAGATCATCACCGGTCTCGTCGGGGTCGTGCTGATCGGCTGGTCCTTCTGGTCCTCGGTGCGGCGCAACAAGGCGATCGAGGCGGCCGGCGGCGAGACCGGCGGCTCCGATTCCAAGGCGGAAGTCTCCTCCGGGGTGTGACCCGGTAGGGAATGAGGAACGCTCTCTCTGCGGGGCGGCCCACGGCGGCGGTTCTCCGGGAACACCCGGACCCGGCCCGGTGGCCGCCCCGCTGCGGCGTGCGGGGCGGGTGGGCCGTATGCACGGGTCGGGCGACACGACGGACATGTATGGGGGTTGGGATGGGCTTCTGGGACGGCCTCTTTCCGCGCCGGGCGGCGCAGTTCGAGTCGGGCAACTCCGCGACGAACTCGATCGTGCTCTCGCGGCGCAACGCCACGGTCTCGCTGAACAAACAGGGCGCGCTGTCGGGGAACCTGCGGGTCAACCTGTCGTGGCGGATGCGTACGTCGGACATCGGCGGGAGGTCGCGGCAGAGCGGCCGGCTGCTGCGTCCGCTGAAGCTCTTCCAGCCCGACGTGGTGCAGGCCCACACCCAGGGCATGGTCAACGTCGACCTTGACCTCGGCTGCATGTACGAACTGGCCGACGGCACCAGGGGGGTCGTGCAGCCGCTCGGCAACCTCATAGGCGACCTGAACGCACCGCCCTACATCAGGCTCAGCGGCGACGACCGCTTCGGGGCGCCGTCGGGCGAGACCGTCTACGTGAACCTCGACAAGCGCGACGAGATCAAGCGGCTGCTGTTCTTCGTGTACATCTACGACCAGACCCCGGCCTTCGACCGCACGCACGCCAAGGTGACGCTCTACCCCGGCAACGGCCCGCGCATCGAGATCGAGCTGGACGAGCGCGCCCCGCAGGCACGCTCCTGCGCCGTGTTCACCGTGGACAACACCAAGGGCGAACTGGTCGTGCACCGCGAGGTGAAGTTCGTCTACGGCTTCCAGTCGGAGCTGGACCGGATGTACGGCTTCGGGATGCAGTGGGGGCGCGGCTACAAGACACGGGCCTGAGGGAGCGCCGCGACGGACCGCGGCGCCCCCGGCTCACGGCCGGATGAACTGCGGTCCCTGCGCGGGGAGCACGAAGTTCGGATCGGCGGCGTGCGCCGCCGCCGCGGCGGGCTGCGGGTAGCCGTACGCGGGCCGGAGGACGGCCGCGGGCTGCTGCGGATAGCCGTACGCCGGCTGCGGAGGGCTCGCCGGCTGCTGCGGGTAGCCGTAGGCGGGCTGGGGGGCCGTCGTGGGCGGCTGCGGGTAGCCGTACGCGGGCTGCTGGTGCTGGACCGTGGCCTGGGAGTCGGCCGACGGCACGGCGGGCTCGGAGGGCACGGCAGCGGGACCGGCCTCGGACGCGGCCTCGGCCTCGTCCACGGAGATCCCGAAGGCGGTGGCCAGCCCGACGAGGCCCGTCGGGTACCCCTGGCCCACGGCCCGGAACTTCCAGCCGTCACCGCGCCGGTACAGCTCCCCGCAGATGACGGCGGTCTCCTCGCCCGTCTCCGCCCGCACGTCGAAGACCGCGAGCGGCTCACTGTCGGCGGCGGCCGCGTCGTACAGCGATATCCGCAGGTCCGTCACGCGCTCGAACGCCGCCTCGTCGCAGGACGCGGCGATGATCACCTGTTCCACGGAGCGGTCGAGCGAGGAGAGGTCCGCCTCGATCGTGTCCGTGAGCCCCTCCGGGGAGCTCCGCTTGGGCAGACGCCGCACGAGCCCCGACGGGTGCCGGGGCTGGTTGTAGAAGACGAAGTCCTCGTCGGAACGCACCTGCCCGGCGGGACCGATCAGCAGGGCCGAGGCGTCCACGTCCGGGACGCCGGATCCCGGGGTCCAGCGCAGCACGGCCCGGACGGCCATGGCGTCGAGAGGGACGTTCGAGCCCTTCAGCATCGCGTGCGTCATGGCGGTCATCCTGCCTGTTGGTGGGGTGTCCGGACAACGCGGGGGTACGAACAAGTAGGCCGGACGGCGGTCGCCGGGAGCGCACAGGCGCGCCGCACGAGAGGTGAGATACACCGGGGACACCCGAAGTTCACGCGGTCGGGGAACCGCCGACACCTGCTCGAACGTACTATTACCGGCCATACGTTTGTCCGGCCTCTATGGCAGTACGGGGGAATCACATGCGTCATTTCGGGCACATCTCGCCCGCTGTCCGGGAGAGCCTGTTCTTCAAGGAGCCGTGCGTATTCGACGCGGGCTCGTCCGCCCGCATTCTGAGCACCGCCCTGGGGGCCACGCTCTACAGCCCCGCGACCCGTCCCCGGCTGGCCGATGACGTGATCAAGCAGACCGGTCGCGGCGTGGTCTCGATGGTGCTCTGCCTGGAGGATTCCATCGACGACGCCGAAGTGAGCGGCGCCGAGGAGAACCTCGTCCAGCAGTTCGCCGATCTGGAGGCACGCGACGCCGAGGTGCCGCTCCTCTTCATCCGGGTCCGCGAACCGGACCAGATCTCCGACCTCGTACGGCGGCTCGGGAGTTCCGTCCGGCTGTTGTCCGGATTCGTACTTCCGAAATTCACGGAAGCGCGCGGCGAGCACTTCCTGGAGGTCCTCACCGCGGCCGAAGCGGAGAGCGGGCACCGGCTGTTCGCGATGCCCGTCCTGGAATCCCCCGAACTCCTCCACCTGGAGACCAGGGGCGAGACCCTCCGGGGCATCGGCCGCACCGTCGACACGTACCGTGAGCGCATCCTGGCGCTGCGGCTCGGCGTCACCGACTTCTGCTCCGCGTACGGCCTGCGCCGCGCCCCCGACATGACCGCCTACGACGTCCAGATCGTCGGTGCCGTCATCGGCGACGTCGTCAACGTGCTCGGCCGGGCGGACGGCAGCGGATTCACGATCACCGGGCCCGTGTGGGAGTACTTCCGCCTCCAGGAACGGATGTTCAAGCCCCAGCTCCGCCGCAGCCCCTTCATGGGACAGGCCGAGGAGCTGCGCACCACCCTCATCGAGCACGACCTCGACGGGCTGCTGCGCGAGATCGAGCTCGACCGGGCCAACGGACTGCTCGGCAAGACCTGCATCCACCCCTCGCACGTCCCGCCCGTGCACGCGCTGTCGGTGGTCAGCCACGAGGAGTACAGCGACGCCCAGGACATCCTGCGGCCGGAGCGGGGCGGCGGCGGAGTGCTGCGGTCCTCGTACACGAACAAGATGAACGAAGTGAAGCCGCACCGCGCCTGGGCCGAGCGCACCCTGCTGCGGGCCGAGTTGTTCGGTGTGGCCCGCGAGGACGTCGGGTTCGTGGAGCTGCTCGCCGCCGGTGTGACGGACTGAGCGGGCATGGGCGTGCGCGTACCGGAAGAATCCGAGCACCTACCGGAGGAAGAGGCAGTGGACGTGGAGTGGTCGGGCAACTGGGTCGCGGAGCGGCTCGGCGTCGAGCTCGTCGGTGACGGGGAGCTCCGGGACATGCTGGGCCTCGCCCTGCGCCGCAACCCGAAGCGGGCCCATCTGCTCGTGTCGAACGTCCTGGGCAAGCACGTGCCGCAGCGGCCGTCCGTGGTCCACGGGGTGGGCCACGAGCTCGGCGAGCGGGTCCGGGACCTGCTGGGCGAGGCCGAGGCCCGCCGCGCGGTCGTCCTCGGCTACGCGGAGACGGCGACGGGCCTCGGCCACGCGGTCGCGGACGGGCTCGGGGTGGCTCCCTACCTCCACTCCACCCGGCGCCCCGTGGCCGGCGTCGCCCAGGCGGGCGGCTTCGAGGAGGCCCACTCGCACGCCACCTCCCACCTGCTGCTGCCCGAGGACCCGGACCTGCTGAAGGCCTCGGCGGACGGTTCGCCGCTGGTCCTGGTCGACGACGAGTTCTCCACCGGCAACACCGTCCTCAACACCGTCCGGGCCCTCCACGCCCGCTACCCCCGGGACCGGTACGTGATCGTCGCCCTGGTGGACATGCGGTCCGAGGCCGACCGGGGGCGGCTCGCCGAGTTCGCCGAGGAGATCGGCGCCCGCGTCGACCTCGTCGCCCGGGCCCGCGGCACCGTACGCCTGCCCGAGGACGTCCTGGAGAAGGGCCGCGCCCTGGTCGCCGCCCACGAGGCGGACCAGGGGCAGGATGCGGGGCTGCCGTCCGGTGCCGACCGGGCGCAGGGTGCGGACCGGGGGAATGGCGCGGATCAGCCGCAGGACCCGGACCGGCCCGCCGCGGCGTCCCCCGTGGCGCCGTCCTTCCCCGAGGCGCCGTCCCCCGTCACGCGTCCCGTTCCCGTCCGCGTCGCCCTCGACTGGCCGGCCGGCGTCCCCGACGGCGGGCGGCACGGCTTCACCCCGGCTCACCGCGCCGCCCTGGAAGCCGCCCTTCCGGGCATGGCCACTCGGGTCGCCGAAGCCCTGGGCGACGCCCGCAGGGTGCTCGTCCTCGGCTTCGAGGAGCTGATGTACGCACCCCTGCGGCTCGGCACCGCGCTGGAGGAGGCCACCACCGCCGACGTGCGCTACTCCACCACCACCCGCTCGCCCGTGCTCGCCGTCGACGACCCCGGCTACGCGATACGCAGCCGCCTCGTCTTCCCTGCCCACGACGACCCGGCGGACGGACCCGGCGACCGGTACGCCTACAACGTCGCGGGCGGTGGCTTCGACGCCGTCGTCGCCGTCGTCGACTCCGCCGCGGACACCCCGGCCCTGCACGCCCCCGACGGACTGCTGGCCCGGCTCGCCGGACACACCGACCGGGTGCTGCTGGCGGTCGTCCCCTCGTACGTGCCCCCGCCCGCCCCCTCGGATCCGCTCTCCCCCGTCCCGCTGCCGACCTCGCACCCGCAGGAAGCCGCCATGCTGCCCGAACCCCTCCGGGGCCCCGCCTTCTCCTCCTACGCGGCGGACGAGGTCGGCTGGCTGCTCCAGGACCTCTCCGACACGTCCCTGGAGGCCCCCACCGAGGAGCGCGAGGAGGCGATCCAGAGCGGCGGCGCGCACTACGCCGAGTCCCTGCCCGTCGAGTACCAGCCCAGCCCCGCGTACCAGGAGCTCTTCAAGGCCGCGCTGGAGACCTCGGCGGCCCGTATCGCCCGGGCCGTCGGCACCGTCACCGAGACGGTGCTGGCCGAGCGCTCCCGCCCCGGGGACCGGGCGGGGGACGGCTCCGGGGGCGGCTCGTACCGTTCGGGGTCCGGGACGCCGGTCCTGGTCTCGCTGGCCCGGGCCGGCACCCCCGTCGGCGTCCTCATGCGCCGGTGGGCGCTGCACCGGCACGGCCTCGACCTGCCGCACTACGCCGTCTCCATCGTGCGGGGCCGCGGCATCGACGCCAACGCCCTGCGCTGGCTGGCCGCCCACCACGACCCGGCGGACGTCGTGTTCGTCGACGGCTGGACCGGCAAGGGCGCCATCACCCGCGAACTCGCCGCTGCGCTGGAGGAGTTCGAGGGCTTCAACCCGGAGATCGCGGTCCTGGCCGACCCGGGGGGCTGCGTCCGGACGTACGGGACGCGTGAGGACTTCCTCATCCCGTCCGCCTGCCTCAACTCCACGGTGTCCGGGCTCATCTCCCGGACGGTCCTGCGCGCCGACCTGGTCGGCCCGCACGACTTCCACGGCGGGAAGTTCTACCGCGAGCTCGCCGGCTCCGACGTGTCCGGCCTGTTCCTCGACACGGTCGCCGCCCGGTTCGACGAGGTCGCCGGCGCCGTGGAGGCCGACACCAAGGAACTCCTCGCCGCGGACCGCGCCCCCACCTGGGAGGGCTGGGCCGCCGTGGAACGCATCAGCGAGGAGTACGGCATCCACGACGTGAACCTGGTCAAGCCCGGCGTCGGCGAGACGACCCGGGTGCTGCTGCGCCGGGTGCCCTGGAAGATCCTGGCCAAGCGGGGAGCGGGCGCCGACCTCGACCACGTACGCCTGCTCGCCGAGCAGCGCGGTGTCCCGGTCGAAGAGGTCGACGAACTCCCCTACACCTGCGTCGGGTTGATCCACCCCAAGTACACCCGCGGCGCCACCGGCGCGGACGGCACGGCGGTGACGGCGAAGTGAGCACGTCCGTCGGCGCCCCCCTGGGCGGGGAGAAGTCCCCGCAGCCCGTGACCCTGGTGGCCAGCGACCTGGACCGCACCCTCATCTACTCGGCGGCTGCCCTCCAGCTGACCATGCCCGACGCGCAGGCCCCGCGCCTGCTCTGCGTGGAGGTCTACGACCGGGCGCCGCTCTGCCACATGACGGAGACGGCCGCCGCGCTCCTCGACGAACTGGCCCGCGTCACGGTGTTCGTCCCGACCACCACCCGGACCCGGGAACAGTACGGCCGCATCCACCTCCCCGGCCCCGCCTCCCGGTACGCGATCTGCGCCAACGGCGGCCACCTGCTGGTCGACGGCGTCTCCGACCCGGACTGGCGGGAGCACGTCGCCGACCGGATCGCGGGAGAGTGCGCCCCGCTCGCCGAGGTCCGCTCCCACCTCCGGACGGCGGCCGACCCCGCCTGGTTGCTCAAGGAGCGGGTCGCCGAGGACCTCTTCGCCTACCTCGTCGTCGACCGGGCCGCCCTCCCCGGCGACTGGGTCGAGGAACTCACCGCCTGGGCCGACCCCAGGGGCTGGACCGTCTCCCTCCAGGGCCGCAAGATCTACGCCGTGCCCAAGCCCCTCACCAAGAGCGCCGCCGTGCGCGAGGTCGCCCGCCGCACCGGCGCCACCCGCACGCTCGCCGCCGGTGACTCCCTGCTGGACGCCGACCTGCTGCTCGCCGCCGACCGGGCCTGGCGCCCGGGCCACGGCGAGCTCGCCGACTGCGGCTGGGACGCGCCCAACACCGAGCTCCTCGGCGAACGGGGCGTCGCCGCGGGGGAGGAGATCCTGCGCCGCTTCCTGCGCGACGCTCACATGCAGGAAGCGCGAGGCTGACGGGCAGGAAGCGCCCCGGCCGAGGCCGACACGCAGGAGGCGGGACGGCGGCTGACATGCATGAAGCGCTCCGGCGGAGGCCGACACGCAGGAGGCGGGAGGGCTGAGGCCCCGCGGACGCTCCTCGGCGGCCGGGCCGCGCCGCCGGCCCGCCGGGGGAGGCGGGCGGCCGGGCGTCCGGGAAGGCGGGCGAGCAGTCCTCAGGCCGGGGGCAGTCCGTACTCAGCCGCAGCAGCCGCCACCGCAGCAGCCGCCCCCTCCTCCGCCACCACCGGCCGGTGACGGGGCGGGAGCCGAGGAGGAGGCGGAGCCGCCCACCGCGACGGTGGAGAGCAGCTTCACGGTGTCCTGGTGTCCCGAGGGGCAGAAGGCGGGATCGGACGACTCGGCCATCGGACGGCTGAGTTCGAACGTCTCGCCGCAGGGGCGGCAGCGGTACTCGTAACGGGGCATGGCCCCAGATTAGAGCCTCTTGCCCTTCGGCACCTCGGGCATCGGGGAGAGCGCGCGGCGCCTGCGCTCCTCCCTCGCGACCTGCTCGGGATGGCGGGCACGCCAGTACGGATTGTCGTGCGGCAGCCCGCCGCTCACTCTCCCGTACATGCCGAACATCATCAGCAGCAGCCCCACCACGAAGCTGAACAGCACGTTCTGCATGTGGAAGGCCAGGAAGTTGAGACCGGTGTCCAGCAGGGCCAGGTTCACGAACCCGCTGACGACGAAGGCGATGCCCAGAACCATGTTCAGGGTCGACGCGAAGTTCCCGCCGACGACCATCCCGACGAAGAGCAGCAGCCCCACGCAGATGGACAGGATGCTGAGCGCGCCGTTGGTGTTGAGCCCCGCCACCGTGTCGCCGCCGGTGTCGAAGATGCCTATCCGGTCGATGAGCCCCAGGATGCCGAAGGCGACGAGGACCAGCCCCATCAGGCCCGCACCCACCCGGTACACCTGGCTGAGACGGTGATCGACGGGCAGGTGCTCGTCGAGGCGGGTGGCCTTGCGGCGGCGGGAGTGCGCTCCGCGCCGGCGCGTGGGACGCAGGACGTGTGTGGCCATGACGGCCTCCTTCGGCCGCGAGCGGCCAGGGACGTCTCGGCGTGAGCCGCTGAGTACCTCCAGGATCGGCCCACCGGCCGCCGGGGACAAATCAGCCCGAAACCGGGCGGTCGGAGTCCGGTGCGGCTCGACGGAAGACGGAGGCCGCGCCCCGGATCCACCGGGGCACCCCGACGGTCCCGGACCCCCACGGATCGCTCACCCGCCCGTGCCGCCTCCGCGTTCCTCCCGGATCGCGGTGACGACCCGGTTCGCCGTCTGCCGCACGGCTTCCGTCTCGGTCAGGAAGTGCCAGTAGTCGGGGTGGCGCCCGTCGAGCGCGGCTATCGCCCGGTCCAGCCGTGCCACGGCGTCGTCCAGCGGGCGGGCATGGCGCGGATCGGGGGTGTGGCGGCCGGCCATGGCGAGCCGCTGCGCGTCCCGGACCGTGAACCGGGTGCGGTCGATCTCCGCCTGCGGATCCTCGGCGACCGCGTCGAGCCGCCGCAGACGGTCCCCGGCCGCGGACACCGCCTCGTCGGTCGCGTTGAGCAGAGCCCGGACCGTGCTCAGACGGGACGTCGCATCCGCCCAGCGCTGCTCGGACCGCGCCGTGGCGGCCTCCGCCAGCTTCTCCTCGGCCTGCCGGACATTCACCACCGCCTGCTCGGGAACAGGCTGCAGGTCCTGCCAGCAGGCCGCCGAGAAACGCCGCCGCAGCTCGCTGAGCACCGGCTCGATCTGCCCGGCGCGTGTCGTCAGCGCCTGCGCACGGGTACGCAGCGACACCAGCCTGCGGTCCGTCTCGGCAGCCCGCTCGGGCAGCCGGTCCGCTTCCGCCCGCACCGCCTCCGCGTCACGCAGCACCTGGTCCGCGCGCTGCAGCGTCTCGGCCACACCATGGCGGCCCGCGCCCTGGTTGAGCTTGGTCAGCTCCGGGGCGAGCGCCGCGAGACGGGCCGCGAGATCGTCGGCCCGCAGCCCGGACGCACGGACGGCGTCCAGGGCGTTACTCGCGGCGAGCAACGCCTGCCGGGCCCGCTCCACAGCGGGAGCGAGCCGCGCCAGCTGCGTCTCCGCACCACTGAGCAGCGTCCCGAGCCCCTGGGCGAACCGGTCCAGCTCACCCTTCACCCGCACGAGATCGTCCTTGGCCCGCGTCAGCTGCGTCCGCGCACCGGCCGCCGCCGAGGGCTCCAGATCGTCCCGGTCCAGGTCGTGGGCGTCGACCGCGGTGATGTAGGCGTGGCTGACCTCGTCGATCCGCCGGCCCAGCGCCGCGAAGTCATCCGCCGCCTTGCGGGCGCGCGGCGAACCGTCCACGGCGGTGATCGTCTCGATCGAGATCTGCAGATCGCGCTGCGCGGTGTCCAGCTCGTAGAACGCGTCGGCCGCGGCGTCCTTCGCCGCCTGCGCGTCGGCCCGCTGACTCTCCCCGCGCCCTCCGAACCAGCGGCGCGTGCCGCCGCCGGCGAACGCTGCCGGCAGCGCCGCGGCGACCAGAGGGACCGGCAGCAGCATCAGCACCAGGACGTCCCTCACAGCGGAACCAACACCCGCTTGCGCGCCCGGACGCGTGTGTGTCGCCGTCACATCCCTCTCCCGTGCCGATCCGCCCTGCCCGGTTCATTCTCGCACCAGTGAGGACGAACGCACGGGCCGGTTAGTTCGCACTTCGGACGGTGACTTCGCCGTTGTCGCTGCGCGCCTTCACCACATGCCGGCTGCTGTCGCTGCGGGGCACGTCGACGGAGACCCTCCCGTTGTCCGTCCCGGCGGACACCGCGTACGTCTCCTGCCCGCCCGGCAGGGCGATCGAGATGCTCCCGTTGTCACTCGTGGTGTCCACCAGATCCGGAACCTCGGAGAGCGCGAGCTCGACCTCCCCGTTCACCGAGCGGGCGATCACCGAACGCCCCGAGATCCGCTCGGCCTCGATCGAGCCGTTGTCGGAGCTCAGATCGAGCGGTGCGGAGACGTCACGCACGGTGACCCGGCCGTTGTCGGAGGAGATCGTGAGCGGCGTGGCGAAGCCGGCGGCGCTGATCCTCCCGTTGTCCCCCCGCACGGTCAGGGCCAGCCCGCGCGGGACCTTCACCTCGTGGTACGCCTCACAATTACTGATCATCGCCCGGCACTTCACCTGGAGCTTCAGCTCATCGCCCTCCAGCTTCCACACCGGATCCGGCCCACTGCCCAGAAAGGCCCACCCGCCGACCCGGCGGGTCACCTCGATCTGCTCCACGTCGGCGGGCACGAGCTCCAGCGCCGAGTTCTCCGCGTCGATGGTCAGCGCCTCACCGCCGAAGGCGAACGACTTGTGCTCGGTGACGGAGTCCTCCGCCTCGGCGCTCCCACAGCCACTGAGCGCGGCGACGAGAAGTACGGTCCCGGCAGCGGCGACGAGTGCGTCGGTACGTCGTGTGCGAACGGTCATGACCTGGATTCCCCCTGAGAGCGCTGCCGATGTGGCTCCACCGTAGGTACGGCCGCACCCCCGGCACGATCCGGACGGCTACCGTCTCCGGGGTGGGGATATCCCCCGCACCGACGGCCACCTGCCCCTGCCGCCCCACCACACCGGCGGGCCGCCCGTCCCCGCCTCCGTCCCTCACCCGCAGCCCTTCACCCGCAGCCCTTCACCCGCCGTCCTTCACTCGCTTCTGCCGGCCTCGGGGGAGCCCTGAACGCTGGGTGCGGCGGGGACACGGAGGGGCCGGGCGGTGGGGCGGAGGCAGCGCCGAAACCGGATTGCCGAGGGGGGCCGCGAGCCATGTAACCTGTTCCCTCATCCACGGGTGCGTAGCTCAGGGGTAGAGCGCTGCTCTTACAAAGCAGATGTCGGCGGTTCGAAACCGTCCGCGCCCACCAGCAGGAAGCACGACGAAGGCCCAGGCCACCGGTGCACATCCGGGATCCTGGGCCTTGTCTGTTGCTCGCCACGGGTAATCTGCGTGCGCTCACTCAGCCCGGTGGCACGAGGCCTCGCGCGCCTCGGTGATGCGGGATTGCGCGTCCAGGACCGTGGCTCTGAGGCGTCCGGGCTTCACGCCTTCGCGTGCCATCCACTCATCGAGACGAGGGCGCAGATACCTGACGGTCTCAGGTCCATGGCGGCGCAGGGCCGAGCGGCTGGTCGAGATCTCTTCCTGGATCTCCCTGCGCAGTTCGTCGGTCCAGCCCTGTGCGCGGTCGACGTCTCCGACCGGTGTTCTGAGGGCGGCCACAGCCTTGCCGAGAGACTCCGACAGATCCATGGCTCGTCCATCCTGACTCGCGCGAACAGTGACCACAGTGCGACCTCTGCCGGTGTCGACGGCGCTGAGACGCAGTGGTGCAGTGCGTCCACGGTAGTGCCCCGCCTCGATCGCAGCCGCTCTTTTTCCTGGCGTTGCTCCGCCTGGTGTGATCCCGCCGACGGGGTGGGAAGGCCGCGAAGTCGGCTGTGGGCGATGGCTGTCGGGGAGATCGTCAGGTGCCGGTGCCGGCGAGGATCGTGGCCAGGGGTGCTGCGGCGTCCAGCAGGGCGCGGGAGCGTGCCGTGATGCTTGCGGATCGCGTCGCCAGCGCGGTCTCGATGTCCTTCCGTCCGCGCCCGCGTCGCAGGTCAGGCATCAGGGCCCGGAGCGGGGCGATCCGGTAGCCGACGCCGCGCAGTTGGTGCACGATCCGGGCGTCCCTGACCTGGTCCGGGGTATAGCGCCGCGTCCCTCGTGGGGCGACCCGGTCCGGTACCGCCAGCCCTTCCGCGTCCCAGTGCCGCAGCGTCGACGGGCGCACCCCCAGTGCGGCGGCGAGTTCGGCGACGCTCATCGAGTCCGCCAGGCGTACGTCCTCGATCGGGTCGGACGAGATCGCGACGGCGGCCTCCTCGGCGAGCGCCAGGTCCGCACGCTCCCGGTCGAGCCGGGCATGTGCCGCGTCGAGCAGCGCCAGCGCCTCTGCGACCGGGCGTTCGTGTGCGGCGCGGACGATCCGCTTCGCCTCCGCGGGACCCGTGCCGATCGCGAGCGCACGGTAGGCCAGCGCGGACTGCAGGTGCCTCTCCCCGTAGACCCGGTAGCCGGCGGCCGTACGGGACGCCGGGGGCAGGACGCCGTCCCGTTCGAGGTTGCGGACCTGCTGGACGGAGTACCCGGAACGGCGCGCGACATCGACCGTGCGCAAGTCGGCCGACTTGAGGGTTGTCACCTGTGCTCCTGGGGATACGGTCTCAGAGTCTCCACATGCACCTTAATGAAACGCTTGAACACATGACCATCGACGAGATCATCGATTTCATGCGCGGACTCGACGGAGTGCTGATCGTGGCCCCGACGGACGGCGACGGCTCACCGGAGATCAGCTGGGGCGACACGTTCTTCTTCCACTCTCCTGACGGAACCGCGCCGGGGGCGACGACCCAGCCGTTCGCGACGATCGTGACGAAGGACTATCCCGGTGACGAGAGTTCGCTCCTGGACCGTTCCGACACCTTTCGGGTCAACATCGCCGCCGGGAAGCACATGTTCCGCGAGTGGACGGGGCGTGAGCCGGGGGAGCCGGCCGACGGCGCACGCCCCGCTCTTGCCGATGCCGGTGCCGGTGCCGGTGCCGGGACTGGGGCCGCGACCGAGACTGCCGAGCGTGGAGCCACCGACACGGTGATCGCCCACCCCGTCTACGGGGCCGCTGCCTGGCTCGCGGTGGTGAATCCGGGGCCGCGTACCGATACGGCCGTCCGGCTGCTGCTCCGCGAGGCCCATCGCCTCGCGCGGGCGCGTCATGAGCGGCGAGCGGGTGCGGTCGCCCTGTCCAGGACCGCAGCCCAGGGAAGCTCACGGACCGCCGGGCCCTGACGTGGTTCGTACAGAGGCCACACGTCCGGCCCGTACACCAGCTCCACGTCGGCCCTGCGCAGCGTCTCGATGTGGCCCTCCCACGCCGGGTGCCGCGCGTGGGCCGCGTTGATCCGAGGGAACACCACCACCGGAACGCCGATCGTACCCAGGGCCTCGCTGACCTGTGTGAGGGCCTGGTTGTCGGCGATGCCCGTCGCGAGCTTGGCGATGTAGTTCGCGCTCGCCGGTGCCACGACATGGCGATCGGCGACAGGATGCGGACGGGGCTCGGCCGGCAGCCGGGGCATGTCGCGCACCGGGAGGCCGGTCAGCGCCTCCAGCCGGTCCAGCTCGCCGTTCGCCCTCAGCCACCGGCCTGCGGTCGGCGTCAGGGTCACGGACACCTGCCAGCCCCGAGCGACGGCCGGTTCGACCAGCCCGGTGCGCAACGTCTCCACCCCGTCCGTCGCCGTCGCCACGACTCCCAGTACTCCCCGGCTGTCCACGCTCACTGCTCCTCCACTTCGCGACACTTCACCACGCGGCCTTCGCCCTCGGCAGAGGCCTACCACGAGCCCCGGTTCCTGTGGCAGCGTCGTCACGTCTGCGCGGTACCTTCGCCGTGCCCTCGGCGAGGCGTCAGCCGGAGACGCCGAGATCCTGGCGCATGAGGCGGTGCATGGCGGTGAGCTTCGGATCCGCCGCCCTCAGATCCAGGAGCAGTTGACCGGCCGTCTCACCTTCGCGGGGCACACCGCGATCGATGCGCTTGAGTGCGGCGTCCACTCCCGCCAGGACGACGTTGAGTTCCCGGGACGAGTCGAGGACGGCCTCGGGAACGATCATCTGCGCCTCGGCGTAGCGGGCGCGGTATTCGCGTCGCCCCTCCTCCAGCTGGGCCCGGTCCTCGTCGGTGCAGACCCCGTCGCGCGTGCGGTGCAGGGCGTCTTTGAGGAGCGTGTGGAAGTGGCTCGTCGCCCTGTTCATCGAGGTGTACGCCGTGCGCCGCTCCTCGAAGAGCCGACGCCGCTCCTCGACCAGCTTCTCCGCCGAGCGTTGACGCTTCGTCACCCAGCTCGTGACCAGCGGTGCGAAGAGTGTGCCGAGCACTCCGACGACTGCGGTGACCATGGCGGCTATGGCTGCGCTCATGGGGGCGACCCTAGCCAGTTCGATGCCGGTCGAGTGTTGCTTCGACCGTGCCCGCCGTGAGGTCCGGTGAGGCGGTGATCTCGCCGATGCGGGCAGTACCGTGCGGAGTCAGGTGTCTTCTGTCTTCCGGCGGGACCATTTCCCCACGCGCGGGGAGCACTGATGAGAGCAAGATCAGGTTATTTAGTGTGTACTCCCCGCACGCGCGGGGAGCGCCGTGGTGTGGAGCCGCATCTGCTCCGCCCTCAGGGACCATCCCCGCACGCGCGGGGAGCACACCCGTATGTTCACCGGGTAGTCCGGGACGACGGGACCATCCCCGCACGCGCGGGGAGCACGGCGCCCGGCGGTGGGTTCCGGTCCTTGTCGTGGGACCATCCCCGCACGCGCGGGGAGCACCCGAGTCCGAGGGTGAGTGCCGCGATCACCAGGGGACCATCCCCGCACGCGCGGGGAGCACTACGTCACGTACTTCCCACGCGAAGCCCACCAGGGACCATCCCCGCACGCGCGGGGAGCACTCTTGCTGAACTGCGAGTTTGTCACCGTGGAGAGCCGTTCTGCAGCACTTTCACTGAATCCGGCGAAGCGCCCCTTCCCCTCATACTGGCGTGCTTCTCCCGCCCCCTGAAATGCCCATGCGGCGCCGGAGTTCACCGCCCGTGGGTCCGGATCGGTTGAGCGCCGCATCGGGGTGGTGGCCCAGGAGTACGGGTGTCGGCCGGCGGGCGGCGGGTGTGAGGCGGCGGAGCTGGGTGGTGCGGTCCGATCGGTCGTCGGCGGGGCTCATCGTGCTTCTCGCGTACCGATCGGCAGGGTGCACCAGGTGTGCGTGCCGTCCGGGCCGAGGCCCCATGCGCCGTCGCGGGCCTGGACGAGGAGGTGCACGAGCGCGAGGCCCCGTCCGTTCTCGGCCTCATCGTCCGGGTGCGTCAGGTGTGCCGGACCTCCGGGACCGCGTCCGGCTCCGTCTCGGACTTCGATGCGGAGGCGTTCGTTCTCGATCCGTACGTCCAGGCTGATCAGGGTGCCGCCGCTGTGGATCAGCGAGTTGGTGAGCAGTTCGCTGACGATCAGTTCGGCATCGTCGGCGAGGTCGGCCAGCCCCCACGAGGTGAGCCTGCCGCGCACCAGGCGTCGCAGGTCGGCGACGTGGCGGGCGTCCTGTTCGCGGGGAGCGAGCCGGTCGGCGGGCGGGGTGACGGTGAAGGTCACGGTCATCGCGCCTGCGGTGTGAGCAGGCTCTGCCGAGGCCCGGGGAGGTGCGTCGGCTCCGCTGCCCGGGTGGGCGGCCGTGGCCGGAGTCCTGCGGGTTCCGGCCGTGCTGCCCGCGTGTGTGGTCATGGTGGTGCTCACCCTGTCTTCCTGGGCCGACATCATTCGGTGTCTGTGCATGAGGTAACCGTCCGGTCACCGTCTGCGGGTACCGTGGGGAGCCGGGGCGACCGTGAACACCGTGAACGCGATGCAGTTCTGGGGAGTTGAGGACATGGCGTCCAGGAACCGCACACCCAACCCGGCCCTGGCCGACCTTCTCGATCAGGCGGGACTCACGCGCACACAGCTGGCCCAGCGGGTCAACCGTCTCGGGCCGCAGGCCGGACTGGAGTTGACGTACGACCGCACGGCGGTGGCCCACTGGATCGCCGGAACCCTCCCGAAACCCGAGGTCAGACCGCTGATCGTCGAAGCGCTGTCCGCACGCATCGGACGTCCCGTCACCCACGTCGAAGCCGGGCTCGCGTCGTCGGCGGCCGGGGCCCGGTGCGACGGGACCGACACTGTCGAGGAACTGCTGGACCTCGGAAGGGCTGACATGGACCCCTCGCGCCGTGGCGTACTGGCCTCCACCCTCTTCTCGGCCGCACTCGCCGTGCCCGCCTTCGCGTCGAGCGCGCACGCCGCCGACGAGCCGGTGGCGGCCGGCAAGGCCACCACCCGGATCGGCGCCTCCCAGGTGGCCTCGGTGCGGTCGATGACCGACCGGATCGCCGACATCCTCGACGAGTTCGGCGCCGGGCACGCGCGCCCTCTGGCCGCCGCGTTCCTGGTGAACACGGTCGCGCCGTGGCTCCGCGCCCAGGCCACCGAGCGGGTTCACGCCGACATACTGGCCGCCGCATCCGACCTGACGTATCTGGCGGGATGGATGGCCATGTACGACAAGGCGCACGGTCTCGGCCAGACCTACTACGCCAAGGCGCTCCAGCTCGCGCGCGAAGCCCAGGACCACGTCACCTTCTGCCGGACCCTCCGCGGCATGTCCTTGCAGGCGTCGAGCCTCGGCCACGGGGAGAAGAGCCTGGAACTGGCCGACGCCGCCGCCGAAGCGGCCCCGGTGGCCGGGCCGAGGCTTGTGGCGTTCCTGCGCGGCCAGCAGGCCCACGCCGCCTCCATGGTGAAGGACCGGCCCCAGTCCCACGCCCGGCTGCGTCAGGCGGAGACCGCCCTGGCGAAGGCCGACCACCACCGTGACGCCATCGGCGGCTACGACCGCACCGCCTACCTCTTCCACGTCTCCCACGTCCTCTACGAGGAGCGGGATCTGCCCGGCAGCATCCGTGCGCTCAAGCAGTCGATCAAGGTCCAGCCGGCGCAGGAACGCCAGGGCCGTGTCCACGCGTACGGGCTGCTGGCGCAGCGGCAGTTCGAGCACGGCCATCTCGACGCCGCGTGCGACTCCTGGACACGTTTCCTCGACGCGTACGAACACGTCTCGTCCGCCCGCGGTGACGACCACTTCGCGATCCTGCGCAGGCGCCTGGCCCCGCACACGAAGGTACGAGCGGTACGGGAGATGGCGCCGCGGGTGCGCGAGGTGGCCGCGCTGAAGGTCTGAGGCTCGCCGGCCGGGTGCCGCCACCGGCCCCGGACCCGCCCCACGCCCGCCCCGCACCGGGCGCCGTCCCTCTGGATTGCGAGCCGGCGGGGCACGGGGGACGGTGGAGGCATGTCCGGACACCCGCCCGTGATCGTGTACCCGCCCACACCGACCGGTGGGCGGCGGGTCACCGTGCGCGGGCAGATCGTGGGGCTGGCGCGCGGGCGGGGGGACGTCGCCTCGTACCTGCGGCGGGCCGGGCTCGCCCCGGGGGCCGAGGAGATCGACCTCGACCAGCCGGAGTTGATCGAGTGGCGGGGCGGAGACCGCGACACCTGGAGGTGAGCCCCGTGAAGCGTCGTGGAGCACGCCGGGCCGAAGCATCGCTGGAACCTCCGCCCGGTTACTACGGGGTGGGTGGAGCGGTGCCCGACGGGAGGCAACGGGGCCTGACCCTCGACTGGGCCGTGAGCCGGCGCATCGCCACGGGCTGGCGGGTGGAGTCCCGGTCCCGGAACCAGGCCGTGCTGGTGCGCGGACAGCCGGTCAACCATGTGCTGCACGCGGTCCTGACCGCCTTCACGTGCTGCCTGTGGGCCCCCGTCTGGGCCGTGCTGGCGCTCACGAACGAGGTCGAGCGGGTGGTGCTCACCGTCGACGCGCAGGGTCAGGTCGTCGCCGTGGGCGCCGCCTGAGCGAGGAGCAGGCGCGGCCGTCAGCCGTCGGCCGTCGGCTGTCGGCCGTCACGCA
The DNA here is from genome assembly GCF_040613235.1 of Streptomyces sp. NPDC006296. Classification (NCBI taxonomy): domain Bacteria; kingdom Bacillati; phylum Actinomycetota; class Actinomycetes; order Kitasatosporales; family Streptomycetaceae; genus Streptomyces; species Streptomyces sp. NPDC006296. The sequence goes on from NZ_JBEXRT010000001.1 coordinate 117,862, forward strand.
CCCCCTGTGACCGCCGGTCGTCGGTCGTCGGCGGTCAGCCTTCGGCTCTCGGTGGGGCGTGGCCGGTGAGGGTGGCACCCACGGTCGTGGCTCTCCGCAGCCGCGGGGCGGCCCCGGGGCGGTCAGTCGAGTGGAGGAATCCCATGGACCAGTCAGCAGTATCCGCACCCGGCGTCGCGGGCCGCTCCGCTCCGGGCCGCGGCGGCGCCAGGTGCCGCCCCGCTCCGGGTGCGGACGGTTCCCCGGCGGCGGCCGGGAGGACGCGTGCGGGGGTGCCGCTCCGCGTCGACGGCGGCGGTCTGCGGCGTTCCCGGCCGCGTCCGGGATATCCGGGCCGGGGTGTCCGGCGGGGTGTCGATCCGGGCCCGCCGCGCCGGCCGGCCGAAGCCGGTCGTCCGAGGTGAGCCCGGGGCGAGGCGGTCCGCGGCCGGACGCGGTCACGGCGCTGGCCGCCGACGCGTACGTCTACGGGTCCCCGCTCGTCCGCAGGCTGTCGGCCGTCCAGGCCTGCCTCCAGGAGGGGTGCGGGGTGCTCGCACCGGCCCCCTTCAACGACTTCGCCCATGCGGACGGCCCGGCCGCGCCCGGCAGCCACGTCCCGTACGCCCCTGCCGATCTCGTCGACGCGCTCGCCCAGCTCGACCTCTCCGGAGGGCCGGTGCGGCTGCACGTCCCGGACACCGGCGGGGCGTACTACGTCCTTCAGTTCGTCGACGCGTGGAGCAATGTCTTCGCCTACCTCGGCCCCCGCGCCACCGGCACGGCCGAGGGGGACTGGCTGGTCGTCCCGCCGGGCTGGGCCGGCACGGTGCCCGACGGGCTGTCGGGGGTGATCGACGCCCCCACCTCGGTGGTCTCCGTCCTCGGCCGCCTCGCCTGCGACGGACCGCAGGACCTGCCGCGGGTCAGGGCGCTCCAGCAGGAGCTCACGCTCACGCATCTGGGCGACCGCGCGCACCGCACGGGGCTCCCCGCGACCGACTCCGGAGTGCCTGGGGAGCTGCGGTTCTTCGAGGAGCTCCGGGTGTGGATGGCCGACTTCCCGCCCTCCGCCCCCGACCGGGCCTACCAGGACCGCTTCCAGCCCCTCGGGCTCCTGGAGGAGGGGATCTCGCCGTACGGATCGGCCGGCCCCGGCTTCGTGCGGGCGCTCCGGCGGGGGCTCGCCGTGGGCCGGCTACGGGTGGAGGAGGCAGCCCGGCGGGCCGGAACGACGGCCGGCGGTCCACCGGGTGCCTGGCGCACCGTCCCGCACCTGCGTGACTACAACCTGGACCACTTCGGGGTCGGCACGCTCCGCGCCCCGCAGTGGACGATCCCCGACCGGGAGACCGCCTACCTGGTCAGGGCGATGGCCGCGCGACGGGCGCGGCTGCTGCCCCACGGGTACGAGGCGGTGTACGCCCACACCTCGTGCGACTCCCGCGGCCATCCCCTCGACGGGGCCCGCCGCTACGTCCTGCGCCTCGCACCACCGCCACCGGTCCGCGGGTTCTGGTCGCTGACCGTGTACGACAGCCCCGGGGGCCACCTCGTCGCGAACGCCGAGGAGCGGTACGCGATCGGCGACCGGACCGCCGGGCTCGTCCGCGACGCCGACGGCGCGCTGACGCTGCACCTCTCCGCACGGCGCCCGGAGGAGCGCGCCGCGGCCGCGAACTGGCTGCCCGTGCCACCGGGCCGCTTCCGCGCGGTGCTGCGGCTCCACCTCCCCGGCCAGGACGTTCTCGACGGGCGGTACGTCATCGAGCCGATCGCCGAGCGCACCGCCCGGCCGGGCGCCCGGACCTCCGGCGTCTAGGCAGTTTCGTTGGGATCACCGCGCTGACCGGAGGAAGATGCCTGCGATCTGGAGTCCGGCGAGGTAGCCGGTCGCGGTCTTCTCGTCACGGGTGGCGATACCCCGCCACTGGTTCGAGCGGTTGATGCAGCGTTCGACGGTGTTGCGCTGCTCGTATGCCTCGCGCTGGTCGGAACGGCGCCGCTGTCAGGCGGTCGGCCCGGTGCGGAACCGCCGCACGTCCCGCACGAGCGCGTACAAAGCGCTGAGGAGGATCACGGCTCCAGCCACGAGCCAGAGGACCGACGCGCCGGAGCGGTATTCACGCACGCCCGCAACGACCAGTACCACGCCGGCAAGGACGCCGAAGGCCGAGATCAGAGCGCTGATGCGGTTGGTCACATGGACATCATCAACGACAACCTCGGCCGGCGGAAGTGATCCAGACGAACCTTGCCCAGGCCCTGGGCGTGCCGGGCCTCGGGTGCGGTGTCGGTGGCGGAGCCAGGACCGCCGGGAACCCCGCTGCGCGTACTCATGTCAGTGGCGCGGAGCACACTGGAGACATGTGCCGCAGCATCAAGACACTCCGTCCGCCCGCCATCCCCGAAGAGGCCACCGAGGAGGAGATGAGAGCCGCCGCCCTCCAGTACGTGCGCAAGGTGTCCGGCTTCCGTGCGCCCGCCGCCCACAACCAGGAGGTCTTCGACCGGGCCGTGGCCGAGATCGCCGCGTCGACGCAGCGGCTGCTCGACGGCCTGGAGATACGGGGCGCAGCCACCCGGGCCTGAACGCCCGCGCCGCGCCGCCCCGGCGGGCAGGACAGCCTCCGGGGGGCAACAGTCCCCGGCGGACAGCCACGGTGGACAACAGCCGCCGGCGGACAGTCCCGGGGACAACGGCCCCGACGGTCAGCCCGGCCCGTCAGCTGCCGGTGGGGACTCCGGCGACCGCGACCGCGGGCGTGGCCGTGGCCGTGGGGGCGGGGCGGCGGACGACGACCGCCGCGAGGGAGCCCGCCAGGAACAGGGCGAGTACCGAGACGGCCGTGCCGAGCCAGCCGGCGCCCAGCCACTGGCCGCCGAGGTAGCCGAGGCCCACGCTGTAGACGGCCCAGGCGACTCCGGCGACGGCCGACCACGGCAGGAACTCCTTCACCCTGCGGTGTGCCGCGCCCGCCCCGAGGGAGACGACGGACCGGCCCGCCGGGGCGAACCGGGCGATGACGACGAGCACTCCGCCGCCCCGGCTCAGTGCCGCGCCGAGGCGTTCCTGGGCGGAGGTGAGACGCCGGGACCGGGCGATGGCGCGGTCGAGACGGTCGCCGCCACGCCAGGCGAGGCGGTAGGCGACGAGGTCACCGAGCACGGAGGCGACAGCCGCGCAGAGGGTGAGGACCACGAGCGAGGGCACGTGCCGGGTGGCCTCGCCGGCCGCGGCGGTGACCGAGGTGGCGCTCGCGGCGGCGGCCGTGGCCGCGGTGATCACCAGGACACCGCTGGGCAGGACGGGAAGGAACACGTCCAGGAGCACCGAGAGGGCCACCACCGCGTAGATCCATGGGCTGCCGGTCAGCGCACCCACACTCTCGAACACTCTCGACTCCCCGTCGTCCCCATATGTACGTGTCAACACCGCGATGTCGCAGGGGAGCGGCAGGAGCGGTAGTGCCAGCTGTACAGCGTACGCCCGGCGATCACCCCGTTCACCTGGTATTCGCCGGACGGATGCCCGATGTCGCACAGGTCACGCGCGACTCCGGCCCCGCGGGGAGAAAGGGGGGCCGGAGCGCGGGGAGGACGGGTCAGACGGAGACGGCCGGTGCCTTCTCGCGGGCGGGGCCGCTCTCGGCCCCGGAGTCGTCGCGGGAGGAGAACAGCCGGTCCAGGGCGAGGGCGCCGGAGCCGGTGAAGACCAGCAGCAGGAAGGCCCAGCAGAAGACGGCCGAGGCCTCCCCGCCGTTCTGCAGGGGGAACAGCGACTCGGGCTGGTGCACCTTGAAGTACGCGTACGCCATGGAGCCCGAGGACACGAGGGCGGCGACACGGGTGCCGAGGCCGAGTGCGACCAGCGTGCCTCCGACCAGCTGGATGACCGCGGCGTACCAGCCCGGCCAGCTGCCGGCGGGGAGGGTGCCGCCCATGGCGCCGCCCAGGACCCCGAAGAGGGAGGCGGCGCCGTGGCAGGCGAAGAGGAAGCCGATGACGAAGCGGAACAGGCCGAGTGCGTAGGGCTGGGCCCGGTTCAGACGTATGGACATGGGGGGTGGGGCTCCTTCGGTCTGGGGACGAGAACCGATCGGGGCCTGTCAGGTTAGGGATACCTCATCATTGCTTGCAAGTTCAACATTATTCTCTGGCTGAAAATAGATCATTCGTTCGATGTGAGTGAACGTTCCAGAACGGTCTCCAGCTGCGCCCCCGCGGGCCCTTCGGTGGCCTGAACCAATGTCAGTGAAGCTTTCCGGCCGCGCAGCGTGAGTGTCATCAACTGATTGCCGAACCACGGCCCGCCCGTCTTGCGCCAGCGCATCGGGGGCCGCCCCGTCCGCCCGTGGCGCGCCAGGGCGCGCCCGAGCCACCGGCCCGCGCGGCTCCACCCGAAGCGGAAGCCGGCGCGCAGATAGGCGGGGACGGAGTTGTGGACGGGAGAGCAGGTCAGTTGCAGGAGGCGTGCGGTCCCGGTGTCCTTCGGGGTCCGGTCGGCCCACTGGGGTTCGGCGACGTAGGCATGGTGCACATCACCCGAGAGCACGCATATCGACGCGGGGGCGCCGGGCGCGCGCCCCGCCTCCCGCAGCAGCTCCGACAACTGCTCGAAGGACTCCGGGAAGGCGGCCCAATGCTCCAGGTCAGCGGCTCGGCGCAGCTTCTCGCCGCGGCGCGCCCAGCGGTCACCGCGGTCGCCGCGGCACAGGGCCGCGTTCCAGGTCTCCGCCTCGTGCACGAGGGGCGGCAGCAGCCACGGCAGCGAGGTGCCGATCAGGAGATGGTCGTACGCGCCGGGGTCCGCCAGCACCTCGTCGCGCAGCCAGGCGGCCTCCTCGTCCCGGAGGATCGCCCGCCGCTGCTCGTCGAGATTCCGGGCCGCCCGGGTGTCGACCATGAGAAGCCGTACTCGGCCGAAAACACGCCGGTAGCTCCAGCGGGTCCCGGCGGGCTCGGCGTCGGCCGTCGCGGCGTGGGCGCGCAGGGCCTCGGTGCCGTCCGGTGCGGTGCGCACGGCCGCGTAGACGGGATCGGCCTCCAGGGCCTCGGGGGAGAGGTTCCCGAGGTGCTGGTAGACCCAGTACGACATGAACCCGCTGACGATCCGCTCGTGCCACCAGGGCGTGCGGCGCATGTCCCGCACCCACGCCTCGCTGGTGTTCCAGTCGTCGATGACGTCGTGGTCGTCGAAGATCATGCAGCTGGGGACCGTGGAGAGCAGCCACCGCACGTCCGGGTCGCGCCAGGACTCGTCGTAGAGATAGGTGTACTCCTCGTAGTCCGCGACCTCCTCGCCGGGCGCCTCGTCGAGGCCGCGGCGGGCCGCGAGCCGCTCCCGGGTGGCCGGTGAGGTCTCGTCCGCGTACACCTGGTCGCCCAGGAGCAGCAGGACGTCCGGGCGCACCGCGTCGGGGTCGGCGGCCAGCCGGACGGCCAGGGTGTCGAGCGCGTCCGGGCCGATGGCGTCGCCCCGGCCCGGGTGCGGCCGGGGGACCGCGGAGGGGCCGTGCCCGTGGGCGGGCGGCGCGGCCCACCGGCAGGAGCCGAAGGCGACCCGGACCGGGTTCTCCTCGCCCCCCGCGCCGTCCGGCGGCGTGAGCGGCGGCGTGGTGATGGTGCTGGGCGGGAAGCGGGAGTCCTCGGGCGGCCACACCCGGCGGCCGTCGAGGAGCACCTCGTAGGGCGTGGTCGAGCCCGGCGTGAGGCCGGTCACCACCACCAGGGCGTAGTGGTGCCCCTGGACGGCGAACGTGAGGGAGGCCCCGGCCGCCCCGTCCGCGCAGCGGACCTCCGCCGTGCAGGGCCTGGTCGACTCCACCCAGACCGTCGCCCGGGAGCCGGACTCCCAGTCGACGTACCTCAGCAGTGGTCCCAGGCGTAGCCCGGCCATGTGTGCCCTCCTCGCGTCGCCGTCACCGATGCGTCCGTAGGGTACGGAACGACGGAGGAGGGCGGGGCGTTCCGCCGGGGCGGGAGGGGCGTCAGCAGCCGTTCAGGACCGACTGCAGGGCGCTCTTCTCGGTCGAGTCGACGCTCAGGCCGTAGTAGTGCTTCACGTGCACCCAGGCGCGGGCGTAGGTGCAGCGGTAGGCGGTGCGCGGCGGGAGCCACGTGCCGGGGTCCTGGTCGCTCTTCGACTGGTTGACGTTGTCGGTGACCGCGATGAGCTGCGGCCGGGTCAGGTCGTTGGCGAAGGACTGGCGCTGGGCGGTCGTCCAGCCGCTGGCCCCGGAGCGCCAGGCCTCGGCCAGCGGGACCATGTGGTCGATGTCCACGTCCGACGAGGCGGTCCAGGACGCCCCGTCGTACTCCGAGTGCCACGTGCCGCTGGTCGCGGCGCAGGCGGAGTCCTGCACGACGCCGGTGCCGTCGCGCTTCAGCACCACCTCGCGGGTGTTGCAGGTCCCCGACTGGGTGATCCAGTGCGGGAACTTGTCGCGGCTGTAGCCGGACGAGGAACCCTCGGCGGAGACGGTGAGCTGCCCCAGATACGTACGGGCGGTCGACGCGCTGACCGGGGTGGGCATCGCGGCCTGCGCGGTCGGGGCGGTGAGCAGCCCGGTGGTGGCGGCGAGCGCTGCCGAGGCAGCGACGACGGCTATGCGACGCGCGTAGATACCTGACATGTGAACTCCCTGCATATGGGGGGATGTTGCGCGGGCGACCTGCGGAGCCAGGCCATCGTGGCGGCGCCGGGTTTCGATGGGGTGGTCGCCAGGTAACAGAGTGACGACATGCGCACGTCACATCAAGAGGTGGGACGATCGGTCTGACGTCCCGTCCGAAGGGCGTTCGAGGCGAAGAGTTGGCAAGCAGGCCATTCCGGACACACTTCGGGTGCGTGTGCGGCCTCCAGGGTGGCGGAGTGCTGCTTCCGGTCGGTCCCGCCCTCGGCGTCGCCCTCGTCGTGCCCCTGCTGTTCGCCGTCGCCGTCGCCGCGTGGGCCTCGCTGGGCCGGGCCCGCGAGATCGCGGTCGCCGGACTGCGCGCCGCGCTCCAACTCGCGGCCGTCTCCCTGCTGATCGGCTGGGTGGTGCACGCGACGGGGCCGCTGCTGGGCTTCCTGGCCCTGATGTTCGCGGTCGCGGTGCGCACCGCCGGCCGCCGGATCACCCCCAACCGCACCTGGTGGTGGGCCGCCCTCCCGATCGGTGCGGGCTCCGTCCCGGTGGTCGTGGCGCTGCTGCTCGCCGGAGTGCTCCCGCCGCGCGGCATCGCGCTGATCCCGGTCGTGGGCATCCTGGTCGGGGGCGCCCTCACCGCCACCGTGCTGGGTGGCCGGCGTGCGCTGGACGAGCTCAGGACCCGCCGGGGCGAGGTGGAGGCCGGGATGGCGCTCGGGCTGCTCGACCGGGACGCCAGGCTGGAGATCGCCCGTCCCGCGGCGTCGGACGCGCTGCTCCCGGGCCTGGACCAGACCCGGACCGTGGGGCTCGTCTCCCTGCCGGGGGCGTTCGTGGGCATGCTGCTGGGCGGCGCCTCACCGGTGCAGGCGGGCGCCGTTCAGCTGTTCGTCCTGGTGGCGCTGATCGCGGTGCAGGCCGTCGCCGTCGCGCTCGTGCTGGAACTGATCGCACGGGGGCTGCTGCACCGCGACTGAACCGGGGGAGCCGGAGGCCTCGGAGGGGCAGGAGAGCTCTCGGGGAGCCGGAGAGCTCTCGGAGGAGCCGGGGAGGCCTCGGGGGAACCGGAGGGGGAGGGTGCGTCAGGCGGCGTCGACGAGCAGGCGGATCGAACCGTCCGCACCCGCTTCCACCCGGAGCCGCGTCAGGTCCTCGACGTGGGCGTCGGGGGAGAGGGCGGCCGCGCGCGGGCCCACGCCCACGACGCGCATGCCGGCGGCCCGGCCCGCCGCGATGCCCGCCTCGGAGTCCTCGAACACGACGCAGTCCGCCGGGTCGAAGCCCAGCTCGGCCGCGCCCTTGAGGAAGCCCTCCGGGTCCGGCTTGCTGGCGCCCACCATCTCCGCGGTGACGCGGGTCTCCGGCATCGGCAGCGCCGCGGCCGTCATGCGCGCCTGCGCGAGCGCCTCGTCGGCCGAGGTCACGAGGGCGTGGGGGAGGTCCGCGATCGACGCCATGAACGCCGGTGCCCCGCCGATGGGGACGACGCCGTCCGTGTCGGCGGTCTCCTCGGCAAGCATGATCCGGTTCTCCGCGTGGTTCTGCTCCATGGGCCGGTCCGGCAGCAGGGCGGCCATCGTGGCGTAGCCCTGGCGGCCGTGGACCACCTTGAGCGCGGCCTCGGGGTCGAGCCCCTGCGCGGTCGCCCAGCGCCGCCAGCAGCGCTCCACCACCGCGTCGGAGTTCACCAGGGTGCCGTCCATGTCCAGCAGGAGGGCGCGGGCTTCGAGGACGGTGGCCGGCATCGGCATGCTCCAGGGCGCGGGGGACAGCTCACGGCTGCGGGTGAAGAAAGACAAGCAGCCCCGCTCGCCGGTCAGGGAGAACGAGCGGAGGCTACTTTGTTCCACCACGGTACAAAAACGGTCGCCGAAACGCCAATCCGCGCACCGCCCGACCGCCGCACCGGGCCGGAGGGCCGGTGCGGCCGTGTCGCGACCTCCCCGTCAGGACCGGCGCCCCCGGCCGGTGGTCCGCGCCTCCAGGGCGCTGCGGGTCTCCGGTCCGTAGACCCCCGGCGGGTCACTGCGGACCGACGCCCACCGCTGGTACTCGGCGACGGCCTGCTCGACCTGCGCCGAGTAGGTGCCGTCGTCCGGCCCCCGGTACACCCAGACCTCCTGCAGCCGGCGCTGGAGCTCGGAGACCTCGGGGCCGCGGTCCCCGCGCCGCAGGGTCGTCCCGGCCACCTCCTCGACGGGCGGAGCCGCGACCGGCGCGGTGGGGGCCTCCGTCGCGGACGCCGAGGGCGACGGGGGCTGCGGGACGGTGGGGGAAGGCGACGCCGACGGGCTCCGCGACGAGGAGGGGGACGCCGAGGGCGCCTCCGCGGGCACCGACGCCGAGGCCGACGGGGACGGTGCGGTGGAGGGGGACGCCGACGACGGCTCCGGCGCGGACGCGGCCGGTACGCCGTCCGTGTCCGGCACGCTCGACGTGGCCTCGGGCAGCGCCGTGTCCCGGTCGTCCTTCGCGTCGAACAGGCCGCCCGCGAAGGCCGCCGTACCCACCACCGCGGCGACCGCCGCCCCCACGGCGACCACGGCGAACGGCCGCCGCCGGCGCGGCTGCACGGGATCGGGCCCGTCCCCGGCGTACGCCGCGGCGCTCCGCCCGCCGGCCCCGTCCGCAGCGCCGCCGTCCGGCCGCGCACCCGGAGCCGCCGGCGGCATGCCCGCCGAGACGCTCGTTACCCCCGGTGCGGCCGTCCCCGGCGCACCGTTCGCGGGCTGCGGCGCCGGCCCGGCCGCACCGGGGGCCTCGCCCGGGTCCGCAGGAGCGCCGGCGTGGTCGGCATCGCCGGTGTGGCCGGCGTGGCCGGTGTGGCCGGTGTCGTCTGTGTCGTCGGTATCGGGGTCTTGGCTGTGCAACGTCACGTACGGCCGGATACGCAGCGGGTCGAAGTCCTCGGCCGCCGCGATCTCCGCCCTACGGGCGTCCCGCCCGGGGCGTACGGCCGTACCCGCTCCGCAGGCGCATCCCGCCCCGGGTCTCTCGCTCCGCTCGCCGCCGCACTCCGGGCACCTGGCTCCGGTCATCGTGGGTTCCCCTCCCCTGTGGACTGCCTGCGATTATGCAGTCCGCCACGGACGCGGTCGCCCGCCCGCCAGGGTGCTCGGCAGGCCATAACGGCACAGAGCGGACAGGATGGGGGTCCAGCGGATCCGAGGAGATGCTCATGGCCCAGCAGCTGAGCCCGCCACCCCTTGCGGCGGACGGCGGGCGGTCCCGGCGGAACATCCTGGTGTCCATCGGCGCACTGCTGCTCGGCATGCTGCTCGCCGCACTCGACCAGACCATCGTGTCCACCGCCCTTCCCACGATCGTCAGCGAGCTGGGCGGCCTGGACCACCTCTCGTGGGTGGTGACCGCCTATCTGCTGGCGGCGACCGCGGCCACCCCGCTGTGGGGCAAGCTCGGCGACCAGTACGGGCGCAAGAAGCTCTTCCAGACCGCCATCGTCATCTTCCTCGTCGGCTCGGCGCTCTGCGGCATGGCCCAGAACATGCCGCAGCTGATCGGCTTCCGCGCCCTCCAGGGCCTCGGCGGCGGCGGACTGATGGTGCTCTCCATGGCGATCGTCGGCGACATCGTCACCCCGCGCGAACGGGGCAAGTACCAGGGCCTCTTCGGCGCCGTGTTCGGCATGACCAGCGTGCTGGGACCGCTTCTCGGCGGTTTCTTCACCGAGCACCTCAGCTGGCGCTGGGTCTTCTACATCAACCTGCCCATCGGCGTCGTCGCCCTGCTCGTCATCGCCGCGGCCCTGCACATCCCGGTCCGCCGCACCGCGCACCGCATCGACTACCTGGGCACCTTCCTCATCGCCTCCGTCGCCACCTGCCTGGTCCTCGTCGCCTCGCTCGGCGGCACCACCTGGGCCTGGGGCTCCGTGCAGATCATCGCCCTCGCCGTCCTCGCCGTGGTGCTGCTCGCGGCGTTCGTCTCGGCCGAGCGACGGGCGGCCGAACCGGTGCTGCCGCTGAGGCTGTTCCGGAAGAGGACCTTCAGCCTCGTCGCCGTCATCAGCTTCGTCATCGGCTTTGCGATGTTCGGTGCCATGACCTACCTGCCCACCTTCCTCCAGGTCGTGCACGGCATCAGCCCGACCCTGTCCGGGGTGCACATGCTGCCGATGGTCTTCGGCCTGCTGATCACCTCGACCGGATCCGGCCAGATCGTGAGCCGCACCGGCCGCTGGAAGGTCTTCCCGATCGCCGGCACGGCCCTCACCGTGGTCGGCCTGCTGCTGCTCCACACGCTCTCCGAGAACAGCTCCACCTGGACCATGAGCGTCTGCTTCTTCGTCTTCGGCGCCGGTCTCGGCCTCGTCATGCAGGTGCTCGTGCTGATCGTGCAGAACTCCGTCGGCTACGAGGACCTCGGCGTCGCCACCTCCGGGGCGACCTTCTTCCGGTCCATCGGCGCGTCGTTCGGGGTGGCCGTGTTCGGGACGATCTTCACCAGCCGGCTGACCGGCGAACTGCAGAGCGCGCTCAGCGGCCGCCCGCTCCCGCCCGGGACCGACGCCGGGGCGCTGGCCGCCGACCCGCGCGCCATCGGCCGGCTCCCCGCGGACCTGCGCCCCTCGGTGCTCGGCGCCTACTCGACCTCCATCACCGACGTCTTCCTCTACGCGGCACCCGTCGTGCTGGTCGCGTTCTGCCTCGCCTGGTTCCTCAAGGAGGAGCCCCTGCGCGGTTCGGTCACCGCCCCCGACTCCAGCGAGACCCTCGCCCCGAACCCGGTCCAGCGCTCCTCGTACGACGAGTGCGCCCGCGCCCTGTCGGTGCTCGCCACCCGCGAGGGACGCCGGGAGATCTACGAGAAGATCACCGAGCGGGCCGGGTACGACCTCCAGCCCGCCGCCAGCTGGCTGCTGCTGCGCATCAAACGGCACGGCACCGTCGAACCCGGCCGGCTCGCCGAGGTGGCCCCCGTGCCGCTCCGGGTCATCACCTCGGCCGCCCGCCAGGTGGAAGGACTCGGCTACGCCCGGCGCGAGGGGGTCCAGCTGGTCCTCACCGAGAAGGGGGCCGAGGCCGTGGTCCGGCTGTCCCGGGCCCGCGAGGACTCACTGGCCGAGCTGCTGGGCGACTGGTGGGGTCCGGACCGCCCCACCGACCTGATCCGCCTGGTGAGCGAGCTGTCGGCCGAGGTGAGCGGGTCGAGCAGGGAACGGCCCCACATGCCCGAACCGCGCCGGGACCACTCGGCGGGCTGACCCGCCGCACCCCCGCACCGGTCGCACCGCCGTGCCCTCACCCGCCACGCCGTGCCCTCACCCGCGCCGCCGTGCGACCGGCGCACCCGCCCGCACCACCACCGTGCGACCGGGCCGCACCGCACCGACCGCACCGCACCGCACCGCACCGACCGCACCGCACCGGACCGCACCGGCGGGCACCCGTACCCGCACCGCGGACGGGCGCCGGGGCCGTTCAGAGCTCCTTGGCGAACCAGTGCTCCGCGTACGGGCCCCGGTTGAACGCAGGGACCTCCCGGTACCCGTGCTTGGCGTACAGCCCGCGGGCCTCGACCAGGTCGTCGCGGGTGTCGAGCCGGACCGACCGCACCCCGTAGGCCCGCGCCGCGCTCTCGACGCCCGCGAGCAGCAGCCCGCCGCCCCCCGTCGAGCGGAAGGCGGGCCGGACGAACACCCGGGTCAGCTCCGCCGTCACCGGGTCGACCAGGCGCAGGCCCGCGCAGCTCGCCGGTGCGCCGTCGTACCGTCCCACCAGGAACGCACCGGTGGGGCGGGCGAGCAGCTCGACCTCGTCGTCCAGAAGCCCGTCGTCGATCTCCGCCTCGGTCGCCCGGCGGCCCCAGTACCGGCCGGCCACCTCGCCGTAGTAGTCGCGCCGCAGCGCGGTCGCCTCCGGGGTGGCGAAGTGTTCGGGGGCCACGGTCCACGTCATGGGGCCATTCTGTCCGGGTGGGGGCGGGGCGGGGAACGGGTTGTTCGGAGCGGAGAGGGAGCGATGATGCAGCAGGACGTGGAGGGGGCCGTCCAGCGGCTCGGGGAACGATGGCTGCCCGAGCTGGCACCGCCCGGCGGACGCGGGTTCGTGTGCTCGCCGGCCGGGCTGTGGCTGGCCCTGACGGCCCTCGCGGCGGGCGCCCGCACGGAGACCGCCGAGGAACTGCGGGCCCTGCTCGGGACCGCCGGGCGGGAGGCCGCGGCCGTGGTGACGGACGCGGCGCGGGACTGGGGGCGCACCGGGGCGCTGCACCTGGCGACCCGGGTCTGGCACGACGTCCCGCTGCGCCCGGAGTACGTACGCGCGCTCCCCGACGTCGCGTTCGGCGCGGTGGACGCCGCGGAGGCCGACGCATGGGTCCGCGAACGGACCGGGGGCCTGATCGAACGGCTTCCGCTGGACCTCGGCGGCGTCGCGCTCGCCCTGGCCAACGTGCTGGCCCTGAAGGCGTTCTGGGAGGTGCGGTTCGACCCGGCCCGCACCCGGGACCTGCCCTTCACCGACGCGGCGGGCAGGAGCCTGCCGGTGGCGACGATGCACGCGCCGGTGCGCCGCGCGGACGTGTGGACGGTGCCGGGCGCGCACGTCGTCGAGCTGCGCTGCCGCACCGGGCCGGACGGCGCGGCACCGGCACGGGTCAGGTTCGTCCTGGGGGAGCCGGGCGAGGAAGCCGCCCGGGTCCTGCCGCGTGCATGGGCCGCCGAGGACTCCCGCACCCCGCTGGAGGCCGGCGCGGTGACCGTCGCACTGCCCCGCTTCACCCTGCGGACAAGGATTCCCCTCACGGAACAGCTGCCGGCCCTCGGGGTGCGGCTCGCGACCGACTCCGCCGCCGCGGACCTCTCCGGTCTCTCGCCGGTGCGCCTCCACGTCTCCGAGGTGGTCCAGGAGGCCGTCGTGAAGGTCGGGGAGGAGGGGGTGGAGGCCGCGGCGGTCACGGTCGCGGCGGCGCGGTCGGCCGCCCCGCGGCCCCGGACGGTGCGGCACCTCGCCTTCGACCGGCCCTTCGGCGTCGTTGTCCTCGACGGCTCGTCGGACGTCCCGCTCTTCGCGGGCTGGCAGGCGGACCTGCCGGGTTCCGGGGTCGACGGGGGCTGACCGGGCCGGTACCACGCAGAGCCGGAGCACCGGCCCGCCCGGCGATATTCGGGCATTCTTTCGGCACATCAGTGGTGACAGCCGGGCGAAGAGGAGGTTGATTGTGTCTACCTCATAGGGCAATGCGAGGCTTCATCCGCACATACCCGGGCCGAGGGGACAGTGCTTGAGAGCGGGAGGGTCGGCGCAGCGTGACAGATGTGGAGCGCAGTGTGCGGGGGAACACGGCGGACGGTGGGGCCAGGGCGATCCGTACGGAGGATCCCAGGGTGGCGGCGGCCCGGGCCGTGCTCTGGCTGCTCGTGGGTGTCCTGGCGATACGGCAGGTGGCGGTGGTGCTGCGCCGGCCGCCCGGTGAACGCCTCACCGACCTGGAGACCTGGACCGGCGCGACCGGGGTGCTGCACCTCACGGGATCCCTCTACGAACCGGGCCGGTTCACCGGCTCGCCGTTCGCCGGACTGGTGCTCAAGCCGCTGACGGTCTCCGCCGAACAGGCACTCGGCGTCGTGTGGACCTTCGGGTCCCTGCTGCTCGTCGTGCTGCTCGGGTTCGTCGCGGTGCGCGCCCTGCCCGCACCGGTGAGCAGGCGCACCGCGTTCCTGGCGGCGCCCGTCGCGATCACCCTGCTGATGGTGTCGCTGCCGGTCCGCAACACCCTGCAGCTGGGCCAGACCAGCATCCTGCCGGTCCTGCTGGTGCTGCTCGCCTGTTTCGCGGTCCGCGGCGAGCGGCTGCCCGGGGTGCTGACCGGTGTCGCCGCCGCGCTCCAGCCCGCCGTCCTGCTCTTCGCCGCCCTGTTCTGGCTCACCGGGAGACGCCGGGCCGCCGTGAGCGGCGGTGCCACGTTCGCCGTCTGCACGGCGCTGGCCTGGGCGCTGATGCCGCAGGACTCCTGGGTGTACTGGGTGCACCACCTCGCCGGTGCCGGACTCGGCGAACGCCCGGACAGCCTGGACAACCAGTCGCTGCACGGCGCCCTGCTGCGCCTCGGGCTCCAGGGGCCGTTCGAGATCGTGCTGTTCCTGGCCCTGGCCGCCGCCGTCGTCGTCCTCGGGCTGCGCCGCGCGGTCCGCTACGCCCACGACGGGCAGCTGCTGCTGGCCGTCGCGATCACCGGCTGCGTCGCCGTCGCCGTGTCGCCCACCGCCTGGCAGCACCAGCTGCTGTGGGTGCTGCTCGCCGTCGTCGGCCGGGTCGGCGTCCACGGCTCGGACCGGCTGGTCTGGCCGGCGGTCGTGGTGCTCGTGCTCACCCTGCCGGGGAAGATGCTGCTGCCGAACGTCGGCGTGATCCTCCCGCTGCGCGACAACGCGCTGCTCGTGGCGGCGCTCGCCGCGGCCTGCGCGGTGCCCTTCCTCTCCCGCGCCTCGCCCCACTGGCGGCGGCCGGTCCCCACGGACCACGCGGAGCCGGTACCGGCGCGCGTCGCGTGGGTGCCGCTGCTGCCGTTCTGGCGCCGGGTGCTCAGCCGCCCCAACCTGCTGCTGGAACTCCTGCTCATCCGGGTCGTCTATTCCGCGTACGCGAAGGTCAGGCTGGCGGCGACCGCCGGGCGCGCCGACGCCGAGGAGCACGGCCGGCAGATCCACTCCGCCGAGCAGTGGCTGCACATCGACATCGAGCACTGGGTGAACCACACCGTCGTCGGCATCCCCTGGCTGCGCGGCTTCTTCGACTACTACTACTCGACGTTCCACTTCATCGTGCCGCTCGCGGTCCTCGGCGTGCTGTACGTGCGCCGGCCCTCCGACTACCGCTGGGCCCGCTCCACTCTCGGGTTCGCCACCCTCCTCGCCCTGCTCGGCTTCTGGCTCTACCCGCTGGCGCCCCCGCGCCTCATGCCGGGACTCGGCTTCATCGACACGGTCAACGGCGTCCAGGACCTGGACAGCCCCGACTTCGGGGCGCTGACCGCGGTGACCAACCAGTACGCGGCGATGCCGTCCCTGCACTTCGGCTGGTCGCTGTGGTGCGGTCTGGTGATCCTGCTGCTCGCGCCGCGGACGTGGATGAAGGTCCTGGGGATGCTGCACCCGCTGTTCACGGTCTCGGCCATCGTCGCGACGGGCAACCACTGGGTGCTGGACGCGGTCGGCGGCGGCGCCGTGGTGGCCGCGGGCTTCGGGCTGACGTACGTCCTGGCGGGCCCGCGCAGGCTGAGGGCCGCCGGCGGCACCGGTGACCGCGGGGCCGGGCTGCCGCGCCCCGGGCCGGGGGACAGTGCGCAGCGGCCGGCCGCGGTGCCCGCGCCCGCGCCCGCGGGCAGCAAGGCGTAGGCGTACGGCGGAGGCTCCGCCCGGCACCGGCCGTCGCTCCGGGCCGGGGCCGGTCAGTCGTCCCGCGCCTCGAACGCGGCGCGGGCGTCGAACGCGGCGCGGCGGGTCGCCCGGCGCAGCGCTCTGAGCAGCGTGGGGCCGACGGCGGCCGTCAGGACCACGGTGAGCGCGGCGCGGCCCAGGTCCCAGCCGAGCGAGGTGGCGGCGCAGTAGGCGAGGAAGCGGACCAGGTTCTCGTGCAGCGGGCCGCCGGGGACGAACGAGACGCCCGAACCGAGTCCGGGCACGATCGTCCAGCCGTACAGGTTCATCACCGTGCCGTACGCGAACGCCGCGGCGAAGCCGTAGCCCGCGAGCATCAGCAGCTCGCCCCTGCCGCGCAGCCGGTCCGGTGCCGGCAGCAGGCCGGCGCCCATGGTGAACCAGCCCATGGCCAGCATCTGGAACGGCATCCACGGCCCGACCCCGCCCGTCAGGAGAGCCGAGGCGAACATGGTGACCGAGCCCAGGACGAACCCGAAGCCCGGCCCCAGCACCCTGCCGCTCAGCACCATCAGGAAGAACATCGGCTCCAGCCCGGCGGTCCCCGCGCCCAGCGGACGCAGCGCCGCGCCGACGGCGGCGAGCACCCCCAGCATCGCCACGGCTTTCGCGTCCAGACCGGAGTCCGCGATCGTCGCCAGCACGACCCCGACGAGCAGGACGAGCAGCACGGCGAACAGCCACGGCGCGTCCTGCGCGTGGGCGAGGCCGGAGTCCGCGCCGGCCAGCAGCGGCCAGCCGAAGCCGACCAGTCCGACCGCGCTGACCAGGACCAGCGCCGCGACGGCGTGCCGGCCGAGCCGTACCGGGCGGGTGGACCGTGCCGTCACGCGAGACCCTCCAGGGCGGTGCGCACCTGGGACACGGTCAGCCACTGCCGCGGCGCCAGTATCTTCGCGGTCTGCGGCGCGAACGCGGGGGAGGACACCACCACCTGCCGGGTCGGGCCGTCGGCGACGACCTCGCCGTCCGCCAGGATCACCACCCGGTCCGCCAGCTCGGCGGCCAGCTCCACGTCATGGGTGGCCAGGACGACGGCGTGGCCCCCGGCGGCCAGCCGCCGCAGCACAGCGACGAGCCGCGCCTTCGCCGCGTAGTCCAGACCGCGCGTCGGCTCGTCCAGGAGGAGGAGCGGAGGGCGCGCGGTGAGCACCAGGGCGAGGGCGAGCGCGAGGCGCTGGCCCTCCGAGAGGTCGCGGGGGTGGACGGAGTCCGGCACCCCGGGCAGCAGCTCGGAGACCAGCGCACGGCAACTGCCCTCGGGCGCGCCCGCGTCGGAGTCCGCCGCGGCGCACTCGGCGGCGACGGTGTCCGCGTACAGCAGATCGCGTGGTTCCTGCGGGACGAGTCCGACCCGGCGCACCATGTCGCGGGGCCTGCTGCCGGACGGCCGCAGACCGCCGACGAGGACCGAACCCGCGGCCGGCGCGACCATCCCGACCAGGGCCGAGAGCAGCGTCGACTTGCCCGCGCCGTTGCGTCCCATCAGGGCGACCGTCTCGCCCGGCGCGACGGACAGCGTCACCCCGCGCAGCGCCTGGACCCGCCCGTGCCGCACCCCGAGCCCCTCGGCGCGCACGACCGCCTCGCCGGCCGGGACCGGGACCGGCCCGGGCCCGGGGGCCACGGCCGCACGGCGGCCGAGCAGCCGGGTCAGCAGACCGGTGCGCGGCGCGGCCGGCTCGGGCAGCGGCGCCGGCCCGGCGCCCACCGGGGCCTCCCGGGACGGCGGCTCGACGTCGGCAAGCCGTTCCCGCAGGTCCACCGCCCGGCGCCGGGCGTCACGCACCGACAGCGGCAGCGGATCCCAGCCCACCAGCCGGCCCAGGGCCACCACCGGCGGCCGTACCGGAGAGAGCGCCATGACGTCCGCGGGCGGCCCCATCACGGGGGCGGCACCGGGGGCGGGCAGCAGCAGGACCTGGTCCGCGTACTGCACGACGCGCTCCAGACGGTGCTCGGCCATCAGCACCGTCGTGCCCAGGTCGTGCACCAGCCGCTGGAGGACCGCCAGCACGTCCTCGGCCGCCGCCGGGTCCAGGGCGGAGGTCGGCTCGTCGAGCACCAGGACCCGGGGGTGCGGGGTGAGGACCGAGCCGATCGCCACCCGCTGCCGCTGGCCCCCTGAGAGCGTGGCGATCGGCCGGTCGCGGAGTTCGGCGAGCCCCAGCAGGTCCAGCGTCTCCTCGACCCGGCGGCGCATCACGTCCGGGGCGAGGCCCAGCGACTCCATGCCGTAGGCCAGCTCGTCCTCGACGGTGTCCGTCACGAAGTGGGCGAGCGGGTCCTGGCCCACCGTGCCCACCAGATCGGCGAGTTCACGCGGCTTGTGGGTCCGGGTGTCGCGCCCGCCGACGGTGACCCGGCCGGACAGCACCCCGCCGGTGAAGTGCGGCACCAGACCGGACACCGCACCCAGCAGAGTCGACTTGCCGACACCGGACGGGCCGACGGCCAGCACCAGTTCGCCCTCGGGGATCGTGAGGTCCACCCCGGACAGGGTGGGGCGCGCGGCGCCCTCGTACCGCACCGAGACCTGCTCGAACCGGATCACGGGCGCTCCTTGGAGTCCGAGGGGGAAGGCGGGAGGGGCGCCACCACGGCGGGCAGCAGACCGATCAGCACGGCGGCGGCCGGCCACAGCGGCAGCACGGGAGCGGTGAGCGGCACCACACCGGGACGCAGGGCCGCCGGATCGGCGGCGCCCGCCCGGATCATCACCGCCGCGACGGCCGCGCCCGAGGCCGCGACGAGCCAGGCGCGGGCGTCCCAGCGGTCCGGACGGTAGCGGGTGCGGACCGAGCGGCGCCCGCCCAGCCGCAGCCCGGCCGCCGCCGCGACCAGCCCGGCCAGCAGCAGCGGCAGCCCCTGCACCGCGCCCTGCGCGGCCAGCAGCCCGTACGTCCCCGCGCACACCCCCAGCAGCCCGCCCAGCGTCAGCACGTGCGTGGTCCGCCGGACGGCGGGCGGGACCTGCGCGGTGCGCCCGTACCCCCGCGCGTCCATCGACGCCGCCACGGCCACCGAACGCTCCAGCGCGCCCTCCAGCACCGGCAGCCCGATCCGGAGCATCGCCCGGACCCCGCCGGTGGGCCGCCCGCGCAGCCGGCGGGCCGTCCGCAGCCGGGCCACGTCGGCGACCATGTTCGGCGCGAACGTCATCGCGACGACGACGGCGACCCCCACCTCGTACAGCGCGCCGGGCAGGGACTTCAGCAGCCGCGCCGGACTGGCCAGCGAGTTCGCCGCGCCGACACAGATCAGCAGGGCGGCCAGCTTCGCGCCCTCGTACAGCGCGAAGACCACCTGTTCCGCGGTGACCCGGCCACCGATCCTGACCCCCTGCGCCCAGTCCGGCAGCGGCACCTCGGGCACCGTGAACAGGGGGTGCGTGCCCGGGACGGACGACCCGAGGAACACGGAGAACAGCAGGCGCACCGCGACGACGAACAGCCCGAGCCTGAGGAACGCCCCGTACGAGCGGGCCCACGGCGCGTCCGTACGGCGCGCCGCCACCACGAAGCCGGCCACCGCCACCAGCAGTCCGAGCAGCAGCGGGTTGGTGGTGCGGGACGCGGCGGTCGCCAGCCCGAGGGCCCACAGCCACCACGCCCCGGCCGGCAGCGCGTTGCCGCGGGTCGCCGCGGGGGCGCGCAGGGCACGGCGGAGCCGGGCCGGGCCGGTGGAGCGGGTCATCGGCGGCGGCGGGCCCGCAGCACCGCGGCGGCACCCAGGACGAGGACCGCGCCGGCCCCGGCCGCCACACCCACCGACGGGCCGCCGCCGTCAGCGCCGTCCGTACCGTCAGCGTCGTCGGCGGACGGTGCCGTGGACGGGGTGCCGGACGCCGGGGCCTCCGCCTCCCCGCCGGTCTGCTCGCCGCAGCCCGTCCGCGGATAGCCCGCGATCGCGCAGAGCATCGCGGCACTGTCGTACCGCAGCGGCTTCGCCACCGAGGCCAGCGCCTCCGCCGTGCTCGCGTCCGGCGCCACCCGGGCGCAGGCGGTGCGGGCCGCCGGCGGCTCCTCGCCGTCCGGGGCGTCCGCCGCCGTGCCCGGGTCGATGACCAGCGCGATCCGCTTCCGGCCGTCCTCGGCCGGGGTGCCCGCGCAGACAGCCCCGAAGTCCGGCGCCCGGCGGGGCCGTGCCGCGTCCTGGGAGTCCTCGCTCACCGAGAACCGGAAACCCTGCACCGTGCCGTCGTCCGGCCGGACCGCGGAGGGCCCCTGGGTGGCGTACGTCCAGCCGGTCCCGCCGTCGCCCTCCCAGAACGACCAGTAGCGGTAACCGGTCGCCTGCGCGGTCCCCGCGCCCGGCACGGCGAGGACGGCGGCGACGAGGAGCAGCAGCGCCGCCGTGCCCAGCGGGCGCCTCACCGTTGCTGGTTCTTCCGGCGTCCGCTGAGCAGGAAACCGATGCCCGCGCCGAAGGCGAGACCGATGCCGACGATCCACCAGAGGCCGAGGCCCTCGTCGTCGCTGCTCGTGTCGGCGGGCTTGGTCGGCGCCGTCGCGGTCGGCGAGGGCACCGCCGTCGCGGCGGGCGCCGGGCCCGTGGCGTTGAGGCGGGCGACCAGGTCGACGCCCCCGAAGTCACGGGCGTCGGTGCCGGTCGCGTGGGCGGCGAGGACCAGCTGGGCGGTGGCGGCGGGACCGCCCTTGCCGGCCCAGTCCCCGGAGTGCTTCGCCAGGTAGGCGACCGCGTCGGCGGCCTTGTCCTTGTGACCGGACGCCGCCAGGGCCACGACCGCGTCCGCGGTGTTGCCGAAGTCCGGCTGCGGCGCGGACTCCTCGGCGCCCGGCATCGGGGGCAGTTCGAGGTAACCCTTCCCGGCCAGCGCCTTCGCCAGGTACGACGCGCCGTTCTGCGCGGACTGCTCGGGGGTGAGACCGCTGCCCGCGGTGCAGGAGGGGGCCTTCGCCGCGTTGTAGTTGCCCGAGGCCATGCCCTTGCCCATCGAGCCGAGCACCGCGGCCGCCGTCGCGTCCGCGTTCGCGGTCAGCCCGCCGTCCTTGTCCGGCTGGTAGGCGAACGCCCCGCCGCCCTCGCCGCCGCAGGGCAGCGCGAAGGTCTGCAGCGCCGTGTACGGGGTCCTGCCGTCCGCCGTGGTGAGGTCGGCGAGCGGCACGCCCGCCCGGGCCAGCGCGCCGGTGACGACGCCGGTGGAGTTGGCGTCGCTCGGGCTGCCCGGGTTGTAGCCCCAGCCGCCGTCGTCGTTCTGCACGGACTTCAGCCAGGCGACCCCGCGGTCCACGACCTCGCGGTGCACGCCGAGCTCGACCACGGCCTGGACCGCCGCCGCCGTCGCGTTGGTGTCCGCGACCGTCTTGGCGTCGCACGGCCGGGAGGCGTCGCGGTACGCGGCGAAGGCGCCGCTGTCGCACTGCTGGCCGATCAGCCAGTCCACCGACTGCGTGGCGGGCGTGACCAGCTCGATCTTCTGCGCGAGGAAGGCCAGCGACTGGCGCCACACCCCGTCGTACGTCGGGTCCTGGGTGCCGTACAGCCCCTCCGGGAGGTCCGGCGCGGAGGCGGACGGGGAGGGGCTCGGCGCGGCGACAGCCGACGGGACGGCCGCTCCACAGAGCACGGCGGTGAGCGCGAGCGCTGCCGCGCGGCTGCGTACGGACATGGCGGGCTGGGCCTCTCGCATGGGGTGCTGCCCTGCTCGATCGGGGCCGAGCGCGTGGGGGATCGGACCGGTGCCGGATTCGCACCGGCTTCCCCCCCCGTACGGGCATGCTGACGACCCGCACACTCTACCGGGGCACCGGCCGGCCCCTCCGGGCGGGACAGCCGTATCCGGCGGCCGAAGGGCCTTCCCAGCAGGTCAGAGCCCGTGCGAGACTCCGGCGGGGGTCACACGGGCGCGTGCCCGTGGGGGAGGAACGACCGGGGTGGGAAGCATCCAGTGCACGGAACCAGAAGAGGCGCGGCGGCCGCCGTCGCGGCGGCCGGACTCATGACGCTGACGGCGGGCTGCGGCCTCGACGAGGAGAGCGGGAGCGCCCCGGCCCCCTCGCCCGAGCCCACCCTGCCGTTCACCGCGGACCTCGTGTCCGACGAGACAGCCGCCCTCGCCCGGGCCGGCGGCCTCCCGCCCGGCGACACCTCCGGGGCCGGACTCCCGGAGGGCGACTGGCGGCGGTGCGTCGCGCCCTGGACGGGCTACGCGCCGGCGGCGGACGCCGCCGACGCGTTCGAGTCGACCGTGACCGGGCTGCGGCAGCACGACTGGGAGATCGTCTCCCGCCACACCGGGCGGGACGTCACCTACCGCACCCTCGCCAAGCGCGGCTGGAAGCTGTACGCCCGGTACTACACCGCGGAGAGCGCCGGGTGGACCGTGTCGCTCACCGCGGTCGAGGACGGCTGCCGGGTGCCGGAGAAGGTCAGGGACGACTACGAGGACCCGGCCTGACAGCCGGAGTCGGCGATCACGAAGTGGCCGGCCGGGGACTCCCGCAGGGTGTGCGTGACGAACACGTTGTACAGCCCCATGTCCTGGCCTGAACCGTTCGCGTAGGCGTGGCCGCCCGCGGTGTGCGCCCGCCCCGCCGCCACGTGCGCGTAGTTCGTCGCGGTGTAGCAGGTGGCCGGGGCGGAGCCGCCCGAGGTCGTCGCGGTGACGGTGGACGAGCCCGCCCCCGCGGTGCCCGAGGGGTCGGCGGCGGTCACCGAGTAGCGGTAGGAGGTGCCCGCGGCCAGGCCGGTGTCGGTGAACGACGGGGCGGTGGCCGTGGCCACCTTCGCGCCGTCCCGGTACACCGCGTAGGAGGCCGCGCCCTCGACCGCGTTCCAGGCCAGTGACGCGCTGCTGTCCGTGACCCCGGTGACCTTCAGGCCGGCCGGGGCCGGCAGCCCGTCCCCGCCTCCCGCCGTCCTGTCCAGCCCCCAGAACACGCCCGTGTGGTAGGTCGAGCAGATGGTGTCCAGGAAGTACGCGGCCGTCGACC
Organism: Streptomyces sp. NPDC006296; assembly: GCF_040613235.1. Classification (NCBI taxonomy): domain Bacteria; kingdom Bacillati; phylum Actinomycetota; class Actinomycetes; order Kitasatosporales; family Streptomycetaceae; genus Streptomyces; species Streptomyces sp. NPDC006296. The sequence continues at coordinate 140,829 of NZ_JBEXRT010000001.1, forward strand.
CGCACTGGCCGGCGCCCGACCCCGGGTCCACCGCCAGTCCGTGTCCCATGCCGGCCACCGAGAACGTCTCCACTGCGGGCTGCCCGGACGCGTCGTCGTAGACGCTCCGGGTGGTGCTGCCGGGCAGGGTCTCGGTGCGGGACGGGGTCTGGCCGATGCCCCAGACGTCGGTCCACTGATCCCGCAGCGCCGTGGCGTTGGCCGGGTAGACCGTGTAGTCGGAGGTGCCCTGCCAGATCGCCACCCGGGGCCAGGGACCGGTCCAGCCCGGGTGGGACCCGCGGACCTTGTCGCCCCACTGGGCGGGCGAGAGCTTCTGCGGGCCGGTCTGGCAGCCGGAGGCGGCGGCCTGGGTGGTCGCGCACTGGGCGGGCAGGCCGGAGGCCACGGAGCCGCCCGCGAAGACGTCCGGGTAGGCGGCCAGCAGATCGGCGGTCATCCCGCCGCCCGCCGACAGCCCGGTGACGTAGACCCGGCGGCCGTCGGAGCCGTACGTCTGCTTCGCGTACTCGACCATCTGGACGACGGACGCCGCCTCGCCCCTGCCCCGCGTGCTCTCCGTCGCGTCGAACCACCCGAAGCACGACAGCGCGTTGTTCGCCGAGGTGGTCTGCGGGAAGACGACGTCGAACCCCCACAGGTCGGCGTACTCGGCCCAGCCCGAGTGGGCGTAGTAGGCGTCCGCCGACTGCGTGCAGCCGTGCAGGGCGACCACCAGGGGCGCACCCGCCCCCACCGTGTCCGGGGTGTACGCGAACATCTGGAGGTTGCCGGGGTTCGAGCCGAAGCCGGTGACCTGCTGGAGGCCGGCCGCCGCCGGGGCGGCGGGGGCCGCGACGGCGGGGGACGGGAGCGCGCCGAGCACGGCGAGCAGGCCGCAGGCGGAGACGGAGGCGACGCGGCGGAGCAGGCGTCGCAGGATCGGTGGGCGCACGGTGGGGCCTCCTCGAAGGACGTGCGGGCGGACGTGCCGGACCGGCGGACCCGCGGAGCCGGCGGGTGTGCGGTACTGCTGCCGGAACCTAGGGGCCGCGGCCCGGGACGCCCATGTGGCAGGCGGCCATCCGCCGCCCACCGCTGTGTGCGGCGCTCCCCTTGCGCCCGCCCGGGACCGCCCGCCGTGCGCCCGCCCCCGCGGGCCCGCACCATGTACCCCGCCACCATGCGGCCGGCCCGCGGTGTGTGCACCGGCCCCGTGTGATGCGGGCGGCGACCTCCTTACGGTGACGCCCATGCAGACTTCCCCGACCCCCCAGCAGGCCCCCCGCCCCCTCGCCGGGCGCACCGCCCTGGTCACCGGCGCCGCGAGCGGCATCGGACTGGCCTGCGCGCAGGCGCTCGCCGCCGCGGGAGCCCACGTGCACGTGGTGGACAAGGCGGGCGAGGCCGCCGAACGCCTCGCCGAACGCATCGGCGGAACGGCCTGGGTGGCCGACCTCTCCGTGGCCGAGGCGGTGGACGCGCTGCCCGCCGACGCGGACATCGTCGTCAACAACGCGGGGCTCCAGCACGTCGCCCCCGTGCACGAGCTCCCCCCGGACCGCTTCGCGCTGATCCACCGGGTCATGGTGGAGGCCCCGTTCCGCATCTTGCGCCGCACGCTCCCCGGCATGTACGAACGCGGCTGGGGCCGCGTGGTCAACATCTCGTCCGTGCACGGGCTGCGCGCCAGCCCCTACAAGGCGGCCTACGTCTCGGCCAAGCACGCACTGGAGGGTCTCAGCAAGGTGGTCGCACTCGAAGCGGCGCCGCACGGGGTGACGAGCAACTGCGTCAGCCCCGGCTACGTCCGCACGCCCCTGGTCGAGGACCAGATCGCCGACCAGGCCCGCAGCCACGGCATCTCCGAGCAGGAGGTGGTGAACCGGGTGCTGCTGGAGCGCAGCGCCCTGAAGTCGCTGATCGAGCCCGCCGACGTGGCCGGTGCCGTCCTCTGGCTGTGCGGACCGGGCACCTCGCACCTCACCGGCAGTTCCCTCACCATGGACGGCGGCTGGACCGCCAACTGACCACCCGCCCGCACGCCAGCCGGAAGAACGATGACCGCCCATGTCTGAACCGCCCCGCTCCGCCGCGTCCCTCCTGGCACGCCTCCTCGACCTGCTGGCCGACGACGCCCCCGCCGAGGCTCTGGGCGCCGTCACCTCGCAGGCCAGGGCCGCCGGTGTGCCCGCGCCCGAACTGGCCGAGGTGGAACGGGCGGCCGCCGCCGCACTGCGCATCCGGGGCTCCCTGCGCCAGCACCGGCGCAGGGAGCTCCAGCTCACCGCCCTCTTCGACACGGCGGGTGACCTGGCCGCCTCCCGCGACCTGGACGACGTGCTCAAGGCGATCGTGCGGCGCGCCAGGATGCTGCTGGGCACCGACACCGCCTACCTCACGCTCCCCGACGAGGAGGCCGGGGACACCTACATGCGGGTCACCGACGGATCGGTGTCCGTCCTGTTCCAGCGGCTCCGGCTGGAGCTGGGCGAGGGGCTCGGCGGACTGGTCGCCCAGACCGCGAGCCCCTACGCCACCCCCGACTACCGCACCGACGAACGCTTCCGCCACACCCGCAACATCAACGCCGGGGTGCTGGACGAGGGGCTGGTGGCGATCCTCGGCGTACCGCTGCTGCTGGGCTCCAGCCGGGGCGGGACCGGGAAGGTCATCGGGGTCCTCTTCGCGGCCGACCGTGCCGCGCGGGTCTTCAGCCCCGACGAGGTGGCCCTGCTCTGCTCGCTCGCCGCGCACGCCGCGATCGCCATCGACACCGCCCGGGCCCTGGACGACACCCGCACCGCCCTCGCGGAACTCGCCGGCGCGAACGCCGAACTGGCCGAGGCCAACGCCGCCGTACGCGCCCACTCGGCCGCCATGCAGCGCGCCGAGGAGGCCCACGACCGGCTCACCGACCTGGTGCTGCGCGGCGGCGACGTGAAGGACGTCGCCGTGTCCGTCGCCGGGCTGCTCGACAGCCCCCTGACCATCCACGACCCCGGCGGGCGCCCGCTGGCGGCCGTACGGCCCGACGGCACCGCGTTCGCCGCCGACAGCATGGACGCCGGCTGGCTCTCCGGCACCGCGGAGGAGTCCCGGCACGAGGCGCGCGCCGTGCACCGCGACGGCCGCTGGATCTGCGCGGTGCTCGCCGGCCAGGAGCTCCTCGCCAGCCTGGTGCTGCACCGGCCCGCCCGGCTCGACGACTCCGACCGGCGGCTCTACGAACGCGCCGCCGTCGTCACCGGCCTCCTGCTGCTGCTGCGCCGCACGGTCGCCGAGACCGAGAACCGGATACGGGGCGAGCTGATCAGCGACCTGCTCGGCGACCCGGGCCGCGATCCCGCCGGGCTGGCCGAGCGGGGCCGGAGACTGGGCATCGACCTGGACCGGCCCCACGTCCTGCTGGTGGCGGAGGCGGCGGCCGGGGAGCGGCTCGGGGGTGCCGCCCTGCGCTACCTGTTCGGCGGGGACATCCACGGGGTCAGCGCCGAACACGCCGGCGCCGTCGTGCTGCTCATCGACCACGACGGCGACGACGCGCCCCCGGGCGACGCCGCACGCGCCGCCGCGGCGCAGCTCGGCCACCTGGTCCAGGCGCCCGTCACCGTCGCCGGCACCGGACCCGCCCGCGGCGCCCGCGAACTCGCCGCCGCCCACGCCGAGGCCGCGCGCTGCCTGCGCGCCATGCGGGTGCTGGGCCGCGAGGGCGAAGGGGCCGGCGTCGACGAACTCGGCTTCCTGGGCGTCGTCCTGGGCAACGCCCAGGACGTGGACGGCTTCGTGGCCGGGGTGCTGGGGCCGCTGCTGCGCTACGACGAGCGGCGCGGCACCCACCTCGTACGGACACTGCGCGCCTACTTCGGGGCGGGCGGCAGCCTGATCCGCGCCAAGGACGAGCTGCACGTCCACGTGAACACCGTCGTCCAGCGCCTGGACCGCATCCAGGTGCTGCTCGGCCGCGACTGGAACGAGCCCGACCGCGCCCTGGAGCTCCAGCTCGCCCTGCGCCTGCACCTGCTGTCGGGCGGCCGGGACCGCTGAGTCCGGGCGAGGCCGGCCGAACCCTGCGGACACCGTGCCGCCGCCGACATGGTGCAGGGCACCCCACCTGTGCGGGTGCCGGTGTGGGCACCGCACACGGTCCAGGTCCTCAGCGCGCGGCCGCCGGCGGGTCGATCAGCCCGCACACCGTCTCGATGTCCCGCTTCACCTGGGCGATCGACTCCCGCCCCGACAGCCAGGTGATCAGCGCGGAGTGCCAGGTGTGCTCGATGACCCGCACCACGGACAGCTGCTCCTGCGTGGGCTCCTCCAGCCCCATCGCGTCCAGCACGATCGCCGTCGTCAGCCGGGAGACGGCGTCCACCTCCGGGCTCACCCCGCGGTCGGCGAAGGTCAGGGCCCGCACCATGGCGTCCGCCAGATGCGGGTCCCGCTGGAGCGCCCGGAAGGCCCGCATCAGGGTCTCCGCGACCCGCTGGGCCGCGTCGTCCCCGGCGGGCGGCCGCCTGCGGAGCGTGACCTGGAGTCGCTGGAGCTGGTCCTGCATGATCGCGACCAGCAGGTGGACCTTGGAGGGGAAGTAGCGGTAGAGCGTGCCCAGGGCGACCCCGGCGGCGTCCGCCACCTCGCGCATCTGCACCGCCTCGAAACCGCCCCGCCCGGCCAGCTGCGCGCCGGCCCGCAGGATGCTGCGGCGACGGGCCTCCTGACGCTCCGTCAGGGGCAGGGCCGCCGGCCTGGCTTCCGCTGTCATCTGTCCCCATCCAGGAAGGGAGAACCGGTTTCCCGTCCGGCCGGGCGCCGGTCTCCGGGCGCGCACAGCATGCCAGGGCCTCCATCGTGGCGCGAATCACCTGATCCTGCCGTCACGTCGACGCTACCTGCCGGTAGATTCGGTGCGAGTTTGAACGAACGAGTCTGAAACTTGTTCTAGATTAGCGCGAGCGGTTACGCTCCGGCGAAAACGCAGTGAGAAGGGGGCCGAGTGTGACCGCTGAGGCCGTAGAGACAGGCCCCCTCGCGGGCACCGACGGTGACCGGCCCTTGCGCATCGCGCTCCTCACCTACAAGGGCAACCCCTACTGCGGGGGCCAGGGCGTCTACGTCCGCCACCTCGGCCGGGAGCTGGCCAGGCTCGGCCACAGCGTCGAAGTGATCGGCGCCCAGCCCTACCCCGTGCTCGACGAGGGCGTCCCGCTCACCGAGCTCCCGAGCCTCGACCTCTACCGCCAGCCGGACCCGTTCCGCACCCCGCGCCGCGGCGAGTACCGCGACTGGATCGACCTCGCCGAGGTCGCCACCATGTGGACCGGCGGCTTCCCCGAACCGCTCACCTTCAGCCTGCGGGCCCGCCGTCATCTGCGCGCCAGGCGCGGGGACTTCGACGTCGTGCACGACAACCAGACGCTCGGCTACGGCCTGCTCGGGGACCTCGGCGCCCCCCTCGTCACCACCATCCACCACCCGATCACCGTGGACCGCCGGCTCGACCTGGACGCCGCGGAGTCGGCCCGCCGCCGGCTCTCCGTCCGCCGCTGGTACGGCTTCACCCGGATGCAGAAGCGCGTCGCCCGCCGCCTGCCCTCCGTCCTCACGGTCTCCGGCTCGTCGCAGCAGGAGATCACCGAGCACCTCGGGGTGCGCCGGGACCGGGTCCAGGTCGTGCACATCGGGGCCGACACCGACCTCTGGTCGCCCGACCCCTCGGTCGCCGAGGTCCCCGGACGGATCGTCACCACCTCCAGCGCCGACGTCCCGCTCAAGGGGCTCGTCCACCTGGTGGAGGCCCTCGCCAAGCTCCGCACCGAGAACCCGGCGGCGCACCTCGTGGTCGTCGGCAGGCGGGCCGAGGACGGCCCCGTCGCCCAGGCCATCGAGCGCTACGGACTCCAGGACGCCGTCGAGTTCGTCAAGGGCATCAGCGACGCCGAACTCGTCGACCTGGTCCGCAGCGCCCAGGTCTCCTGCGTCCCCTCCCTGTACGAGGGCTTCTCGCTGCCCGCCGCCGAGGCCATGGCCACCGGCACCCCGCTGGTGGCCACCACCGGCGGCGCCATCCCGGAGGTCACGGGCCCGGACGGGGAGACCTGCCTCGCCGTGCCGCCCGGCGACGCGGGGGCGCTCGCCGCCGCGCTCGGCCGGCTCCTCGGCGACCGCGAGCTGCGCGCCCGGCTCGGCGAGGCCGGCCGCGCCCGGGTGCTGGCCCGCTTCACCTGGGCCAGGGCCGCGCTGGGCACCGTCGCGCTCTACCGCCAGTCGATCGCCGCCCGGGGAGCCCGCAGGTGAGCACCCGCACGGCTCCCGGAATCCGTACCTCCGACCTCGAAGGCAGGCCCCCGTGCTGACCGTCGACTTCACCCGCTTCCCGCTCGCCGCAGGCGACCGGGTGCTCGACCTGGGCTGCGGCGCGGGCCGGCACGCCTTCGAGTGCTACCGGCGCGGCGCCCGGGTCGTGGCGCTCGACCAGAACGCCGAGGAGATCCGCGAGGTCGCGAAGTGGTTCGCCGCGATGGAGGAGGCCGGTGAGGCGCCCGCCGGCGCCACCGCCACCGCGATGGAGGGCGACGCCCTCAACCTCCCCTTCCCGGACGCGTCCTTCGACGTCGTGATCATCTCCGAGGTGATGGAGCACATCCCCGACGACAAGGGCGTGCTCGCCGAGATGGTCCGGGTGCTCAGGCCCGGCGGCCGGATCGCGATCACCGTCCCCCGCTACGGCCCCGAGAAGGTCTGCTGGACACTCTCCGACGCGTACCACGAGGTCGAGGGCGGCCACATCCGCATCTACAAGGCCGACGAACTCCTCGGCCGGATCCGTGAGGCCGGGCTCAAGCCCTACGGCACCCACCACGCCCACGCGCTGCACAGCCCCTACTGGTGGCTCAAGTGCGCGTTCGGCGTGGGCCGCGACGGTGACGACGCGGCGCTCCCGGTGCGCGCCTACCACAAGCTGCTGGTCTGGGACATCATGAAGAAGCCCCTGGTCACCCGGGTCACCGAGCAGCTGCTCAACCCGGTCGTCGGCAAGAGCTTCGTGGCCTACGCGACCAAGCCGCACCTGCCGAAGGCCGAGGCGTGAGCACGCCGGAGCAGACCGAACACCTCGTCCTGCCGGGCGTCCTGACCGCGGGACAGGCCACCGAGACCGTCGCCGCACTGCTCGCGGTGCAGTGCGAGGACGGGGCGCTGCCCTGGTTCCGCGGCCACCATCTCGACCCGTGGGACCACACCGAGGCCGCCATGGCGCTGGACGCCGCCGGGGAGCACGAGGCCGCCGCCCGCGCCTACGCGTGGCTCGCCCGCCACCAGAACACGGACGGCTCCTGGTACGCCGCCTACCACGACGGCGACCCCGAGCGGCCGACCGATCGGGGACGCGAGAGCAACTTCTGCGCCTACGTGGCCGTCGGCGTCTGGCACCACTACCTCGCCACCGGGGACGACGCCTTCGCCGACCGGATGTGGCCGACGGTCTACGCGGCCGTCGAGTTCGTGCTGGGGCTCCAGCAGCCCGGCGGCGAGATCGGCTGGAAGCGGGAACCCGACGGCACCCCGGTCACCGACGCGCTGCTGACCGGCTCCTCCTCCGTCCACCACGCGCTGCGCTGCGCGCTGGCCCTGGCGGACCAGCGGGAGGAACCCCAGCCGGACTGGGAACTCGCCACCGGCGCCCTGGGCCACGCGATCCGCCGCCACCCGGAACGCTTCCTGGACAAGAGCCGCTACTCGATGGACTGGTACTACCCGGTCCTCGGCGGCGCGGTGACCGGCGCCGAGGCGACACGGCGGATCGAGGACGGCTGGGACCGCTTCGTCGTGCCCGGCCTCGGGGTCCGCTGCGTGCTCCCCAACCCCTGGGTGACCGGCGGCGAGAGCTGTGAACTGGCCCTGGCGCTCTGGGCGACGGGGGAGTCCGACCGCGCGCTGGAGATCCTGCAGTCCGTCCAGCACCTGCGGGCCGAGGGCGGGCTGTACTGGACGGGCTACGTCTTCGAGGGCGAGAAGGCCGTGTGGCCCGAGGAACTCACCACCTGGACGGCCGGATCGCTGCTGCTCGCGGTGGCCGCGCTCGGGGGCGACGAGGCGACCACCGCGGTCTTCGGCGGCGAACGGCTCCCGGCGGGACTCGAACCGGACTGCTGCCGCTGAGGGCGTCACCGGACGGGGTGTGCCGACGGCCCGTGGGCCGTCGGCACACCCCCGCGGATCAGGAGCGGCGGATCCGGCCCGCCACGGCGTGACCGATGAACAGATAGACGACAGCGGCCAGACCGTATCCGGCGACGACCCGCGCCCACGCTTCGTCGAAGGTGAACAGGTCGTACGACCAGCCGGCCAGCCAGCGCGCCGACTCCTGGACCCACTGGACCAGGTCGTTGCCCCGGTTGGCGTCGAGCAGGTACATCACGATCCACAGAACGATGATGAAGGCCATGATGTCCGCGACGACGGCGATGACACGTGCGGCGGTACTGCTTCCTGTGCCTGTTCTTGGAGACATGCTCTCCGGATTGCCGCTTTACCGTGAGTGAAACCCCTGCGGAGAGTTCGGCGTGGGCCGGACCCGTACGGCGGGTGCCGGGTGGCGGAACACGCCCGTGCGGGTGAGTCTGACGGCGAGCGGCGGACCGCGTCACTCGTCGTGAGAACCCCCGTCAGGGAGGCCTGCCGTGTCCCGTTCCGTACCGCTTCGCCGGCTCTTCGGGGCGCTCCTGCTGTCCTGCTCCCTCCTGCTGGGGGCCACCGCGTGCGGCGACGGCGGCGGTGGCGCCGGGACGGCCAGCAGCTCGGCGAGCCCGAGCCCCTCGACGTCGGCGCAGAAGCAGAAGTTCGCCAAGACGCGCTTCGTGGCCAACGCGGGCCTGGCGGCGGGAGCGGCGTACCAGTGGATCGTGAAGCCCTACCGTGCGGGGAAGTTCACGAAGGGCGCGGACGGGCGGACCGTCGCGACGGTCAAGGCGGGCGTCGCGGGCGCCTTCGCCTACAACCGGCTCAAGGCCGCGGCGGCCAACGCCGAGGGCGACCCGCTGCTGGCGAAGGCCGTCGCGCCGCTGGCCGCCGGGATCGACTCGCTGAAGGACGTCGCCACCCGGATGGGCAAGGGCCAGGCGGGCGCGGGCGACGTGGGCGTCTTCGAGAGCGTCATCGGCAGCGTCAAGGAGGCCGGGAAGAGCGCCGGGGCCGAGGTCCGGAACAAGGTGCCCTCCGCGTCCCAGCTGACCGGCTGACCCCCGGGCGGAAGCCCAGCCAGGCGCCAACCGCCGCGCACACCCCCGGACATGACGGTGGCCCCCGCCCTTCGGGGCGGGGGCCACTCGGGCACGGGGCGGCTCAGCCGCGCTGGATGCCCGTGGTGTCCTGCAGGACACCACGACGGCCGTCCTGGGTCTGGGCGACGAGCCCGGGACCGCGCTGCTCGACCGCGAGGTACCACGTACCGGGCGCCAGCTCGGCGATCGGGTTCGGGGCGCCGTCCTCGCCGTACAGCGGACGGGACACCGGCACGGCGAACCAGAAGGGGGTGAAGTCGCCGGCCGGCGCCCCGCCGCCCTGCGAGGCCTGCTGCGGTGCCTGCTGCTGGCCCTGCTGGCCGCCGTACGGCTGCTGCTGGCCGGGCTGGGCGCCGTAGGGCTGCTGCTGGGCACCGGGGTAGCCGTAACCCTGGCCCGGCTGCTGGCCGTAGGCCGGCTGCGCGGCCTGCGCGGGGCGGGGCTCGCCCAGCAGCGGGGCCTTGAGCAGGGGGACCAGCGGGGTGGCCACGGCGGCGCCGGCCAGCGCCATGGTCGCCAGCAGCCCGAGGATCAGGCCGGCGCCCGCGTCACCGGCGTCGATGATCGTCCAGAACATGGTCCACAGCGCGTAGACCGTGAACGCGGCGCCGAACTGGCCGAGTTCGAAGCCGACCACCTTGCGGCCCGGCAGCGCGCGGCTGACGATCAGCAGCGCGGCACCGATGATGCCGGCGAGGTAGATGCCCATCAGGACGGAGAGCGAGTCCCAGGCGTTCGCGCTGTAGCCCGAGCAGTCCACGCCCGAGGGGCATTCGTAGCCGGAGAGGTCGAGGAAAGAGGCGACGAACAGCACGACCGCTGCTCCGATCACCACGCCGTCGCCTCGAGTGAGGGAGCGGATATTCACGTGAAGGTCCTTAGTCGGTCGTCTCGTCGGGGCGGTCGTCGATGCTGCCCGAACGGCGGGTACGGCGCGAAGCCCGGGGGCGGCTCCCCATCGTACGGATGAATCTATCGTCTGCCCGGGCGGGCCGTGCCGCTGCCCGCTTCCCGTCTCCGGCCTCCCCCCGAAGTCGTCACCCGCACCGCGGAACTACCGCGTCAGATAGCCCTCGATGCCCCCGGCGATACCGAGGGCCGCCTTCTGCCGCCAGCTCGCACTGGTCAGCAGTGCGGCGTCCTTCGGGTCACGCATGTTGCCGCATTCGATGAATACCTTCGGCACCGTCGACAGATTGAGACCACCGAGATCGCCACGGGTGTCGAGCCCGGTGCCGTCGCCGATGTAGTCGGACGGTGCACTTCCGGTGGCGCGTCCGAAACTTCCGGCGATCCGCACGCCCAGGTCACGCGAAGGGGCCACGATCTCCGAGGTGTCCGCACCGCCGCCGTTCACCGCTGCGGGAAGGATGACGTGGAATCCCCGGTTGCCGGTTGCGGAACCGTCCGCATGGACCGAGACGACCGCGTCGGCCTTCTTCTCGTTGCCGATCCGCGCACGCTCGTCGACGCACGGGCCGTAGGGGCGGTCGTCGTCCTGGGTCAGGACGACCTCGGCGCCCTGTTCCTCCAGCAGCGTCCGCAGCCGCCGGGACACGTCGAGGGTGAACCGGGCCTCCGGGTACCCCGCGTCGGTCGCGGTGCCGGTGGTGTCGCACTCCTTGCGGCCGGTGCCGATGTCCACCTGGCTGTTGATCTCCCGCGTGTGGTCGCGGTTCCCGGGGTTGTGCCCGGGGTCGACGACCACGGTGCGGCCGGTGAGCGGGCCCCGCGAGGGGCTCGGGGAGGCGTCCGGTGCTCCGGGAGGGGCGGAGGAGGGCGGCCGTGCCGCGGATTCCGCGCCGGCGGCGCCGGGACCGCCGCCGTCCGCGCATCCGGTGGCGGTCAGACAGACGCCCGCCAGTGCCGCCGCGGCGAACACGGCTCGGCTGCGCGGCCCCGGGCGGGGTGAGGTGGGGGGAAGGAGATCGTGGTGGCGCACGCCGCGATGCTATCCGTGATCCTCGGCCGGGGACCGCCGGACCGCCGGTCAGACTCCCGGACCGGTGCGCCGCAGGACGCGCAGCGAGTCCGTCACCGACAGCTCCGTGAACGCCCCCGAGTCCAGGGCGCGCCGGTGGACGCGGTACGGGGCCTGGCCGCCGTCCGCCGGATCCGGGAACACGTCGTGGATGACCAGCAGACCGCCGTCGGCCACCTTCGGGGCCCAGCCCTCGTAGTCGCCGTTCGCATGCTCGTCGGTGTGCCCGCCGTCGATGAAGACGAGCCCGAGCGCGCCGCCCCAGACCGCCGCGACCTGCGGGGACCGTCCGACGATCGCCACCACGTGCTCCTCCAGACCCGCCCGGTGCAGGGTGCGCCGGAAGGACGGCAGCGTGTCCATCAGGCCGACCTCGGGATCCACCACCGCCGGGTCGTGGTACTCCCACCCGGGCTGCTGCTCCTCGCTGCCCCGGTGGTGGTCGACGGTCAGGGCGGTCACCCCGGCCGCCCGCGCGGCGGCCGCCAGCAGGACCGTGGACCGTCCGCAGTACGTGCCGACCTCCAGCAGCGGCAGTCCCAGTGCGGCGGCCCCGGTGGCGGCGGCGTACAGGGCGAGCCCCTCGTGGACCGGCATGAAGCCCTTGGCGGCCTCGAAGGCGGCGAGGACCTCCGGCTCGGGACGGACGGCGGACTCGGCGGCCACGGGGTTCCTCCTGGTGGGGCGGCGGATCGGACGGCGTCCCATCGTGCCGTACGCCCCCGCCGCGGGAACCGGCGGGGCGTACGGGTGACCCCTGCGGGCCGGGCGGTCCGGGGCCCGGCCGCAGGAACGCGCGGCCGGAACCGGGGTGTCCGGGCCGCCCGCTAGGGGGTCCGGCGCTCAGCGGCGCCGGCCCGCACCCCCGCGGGAGCGGACTCCGCCGCGGCCGCGTACTCCGCGGCGGCGAGCGCGTCGCCCGCGCTGCTGGCCAGCAGCACCGGGCGCGCCCGCCGCTGCGCCGGCAGGAACGCGGCCAGCACGAGACCGATCAGCACCGCCCCGGTGGCGATCATGAAGGAGGTGCGGAAGCCCTCCATGCTGGGCACGTCCACCGATCCCATCGGCACCGCGGTGTTCGCCAGCACCATGCCGATCACCGCGCTCGACAGCGAGGTGCCGATCGACCGCATCAGCGTGTTGAGGCCGTTGGCCGCACCGGTCTCGGAGGCGTCGACCGCCCCGATGATCAGCGCGGGCAGCGAGGAGTACGCGAGTCCGATCCCCGCCCCGAGGACCACCGCGATGATCACGGTCTGCCAGGCGGCGTTCATCAGGCCGAGTCCCGCCCCGTAACCCACGGCGATGATCAGCATGCCGAGCATCAGGGAGGCCTTCGGGCCGCGGCGGGCCGAGATCCGGGCGTACAGCGGGGCGACGAACATCATCGTCAGACCCAGCGGCGCCACGCAGAGTCCGGCCACCACCATGGACCGGCCCAGGCCGTACCCCGTCGACTCCGGCAGCTGGAGCAGCTGCGGGAGGACCAGCGAGACGGCGTAGAAGGCGACCCCGACCATGATCGAGACGAGGTTGGTCAGCAGCACCTCGCGGCGGGCGCTGGTCCGCAGATCCACCAGCGGCGCCGGGGAGCGCAGCTCGAACAGGCCCCACAGCACCAGGACCACCAGCGACGCGGCGATCAGCCCCAGGGTGAGGGGGGAGGTCCAGCCCCAGTCGCCGCCCTTGGTGACCGGCAGCAGCAGACAGACCAGACCGACGGAGAGGCCCAGCGCACCGACCAGGTCGAAGCGCCCCGGTGCGCGCAGCGGAGGCTCCGGCACGACGAAGGCGGTCAGCGTCATGGCGACCACACCCAGTGCGGCCGAGGCGAGGAAGAGGGCGTGCCAGTCGGCGTGCTGGGCGACGACCGCGGCGGCGGGCAGCGCGAGTCCGCCGCCCACTCCTATGGAGGAGCTCATCAGGGCCATCGCCGAGGCGAGCTTCTCGGGCGGCAGCACATCGCGCATGATGCCGATCCCCAGCGGGATCGCGCCCATGGCGAAGCCCTGGAGCGCCCGGCCGGCGATCATCACCACGAGCTCGTCGGTGGAGGCGCAGATCAGCGAGCCGACCACCATCACCGCGAGGCTGGCCAGCAGCATCCGCCGCTTGCCGTTCAGGTCGCCGAGGCGCCCCATGATCGGCGTCGCGACGGCCCCGGCGAGCAGGGTCGCCGTCATCACCCAGGTCGCGTTGCCGGGGTCGGTGCCCAGCAGGGACGGCAGATCCTTGATGACGGGGACGAGCAGCGTCTGCATCACCGCGACGGTGATCCCCGCGAACGCGAGCACGGGGACGACCCCGCCGCCCTTGCCCCCGCTCCGGCGCGGGTCGGGGAGATCTTCGGGAAGACCCTGCTGTTCGTTCGTCGTCCGTTGCATACGTGTGGCCTCCGGGCAGGGGGTCGAGCGGGAAAGTCCGAGCGGACCGAGCGGGGTGGAACGTGCGGCGGAGCGCCCGCGGGCAGCACTCACCGCCAAGTGCGTGCATGGTGAACGCTTCCGTACGGCTGCGATATTCCGGTGAACGCGGCGTAAAAAAAGGGAAGTCCGTGCGGTCACCGCGCCGGAAGGCGTGGGAGACCGGGGGGACCGTGCGTGGGGGACCGGGGGACCGTACACCGATGTACGGGGTGGGGGCCGCCTGCGAGGATGACACCCATGGTTGACGCGTCCCCGTCCGAACAGCTCCCCTCCCGGTCCCGCACCCGTACCTGGGCGGTGGTCGCCGCCGCCTGCACCGGCCAGTTCCTGGTCGTCCTCGACGTCTCCGTCGTCAACGTGGCGCTGCCGTCCATGCGCACCGACCTGGGCCTGACCGCACCCGGACTGCAGTGGGTCGTCAACGCCTACTCGATCGCCTTCGCCGGTTTCATGCTGCTCGGCGGGCGGGCCGCGGACCTGTACGGCCGCAAGCGGATGTTCCTCACCGGTCTGGGCCTCTTCACCGCGGCCTCACTGGCCGGCGGGTTCGCCCAGGAGGGCTGGCAGCTCCTCGCCGCACGCGCCGGGCAGGGGCTCGGCGCGGCCGTGCTGTCCCCGGCGACCCTCACCCTCCTCACCGCCGCCGTCCCCGAGGGCGCCGCGCGGACCCGCGCCATCGGTACCTGGATGGCGGTGGGCGCGGGCGGCGGCGCGGCCGGCGGGCTGATCGGCGGAGTGCTCACCGACACCCTCTCCTGGCGGTGGGTCCTGCTGGTCAACGTACCGATCGGCGTCCTCGTCCTCGCGGGCGCCGCGGTCTGGCTGGCGGAGGGCCGGGCCGGCGACCGGCGCCGTGTGGACCTGCTGGGCGCGGTGCTCGTCACAGCCGGCCTGGCGACGGCGGCGTACGGCATCGTGCAGACCGAGGCCGCGGGCTGGACCGCGGCCGCCACCCTGGTGCCGCTGCTGGGCGGCCTGGCGCTGCTCGGTCTGTTCGTCCTGGTGGAGGCGAGGACGGCGGCCCCGCTGATGCCGCTGCGGGTGCTCGGGGTGCGCGCCGTCGCCGCGGCGAACGTGTCGATGCTGCTGCTCGGCTCGGCGACCTTCTGCATGTGGTACTTCATGACGGTGTACGCCCAGAACGTGCTCGGCTACACGCCGCTGGAGGCCGGGTTCGCGCTCGTACCGAGCTCGGCCGCCGTCTTCGCCGGGGCGAAGGCGGCACCGGTGATCATGGCCAGGACCGGCGCCAAACCGCTGGCCGTGGCCGGCGCCCTGGTCACCGCCGCCGGGTTCGGCTGGCAGTCCACCCTGGACGTGCAGGGCTCCTACCTCACCTCGGTCTGCCTGCCTGGCATCCTGATGATGGCCGGGGCCGGCCTGGCCTCCACCCCGCTGGCCACGCTCGCCACCTCCGGCGCGGCACCCGGGGACGCCGGACTTGTCTCCGGGCTGGTCAACACCTCCCGCACGATGGGCGGCGCGCTGGGCCTCGCGGTGCTCTCCACGGTCGCCGCCGCCCGCACCGCGGGCTCGGTGGACGCCGCGGAGATCACGGCCGGGTACGCCCTGGCCTTCCGCACCTCGGCACTGGTGCTGCTCGCCGGGGCGATGATGATGCTGCTCTGGCTCCCGGGCCGCGGCGGCCCCGGCGGCCGGCCGGGCGCACGGACCGGGAGGCGGGCGGGAGGACCGGGTAAGCAGACCGCGCCGGCGCTGCACGCCCCCGAGGCGTAGGCCCCGGGAGCGAGGTGCAGCTCCCGGGAGCGAGGCGTGGGTCGCGGCAGCGAGGCATGGGTCGCGTCAGCGAGGACTCCTCGCCGGTGGGCGGATCGCGGCGTCATGCCGCACCTGCCGGTCAGTCGGCCGTGCAGCCGCGCAGGCGGTCCGCCCGGCCGCGCGTCGCCCGTCCCGCCCCGGGCTCCCGCCGTCCGGCCCGTCGGCGGTCCCGCGTCCCTCGGCTCAGAGCCAGCCCTGCCGACGTGCCGCGCGCATCGCCTCCATGCGGTTGCGGGTGTGGGTCTTGCCGATCGCGGAGGAGAGGTAGTTGCGGACCGTGGACTCCGACAGGCGCAGCTTCACGGCGATGTCGGCGACCGTCGCCCCGTCCACCGAGGCGTTCAGGGCGTCCCGCTCCCGCGGGGTCAGCGGGCTCGGGCCCGCGCCCAGCGCGGCCGCGGCGAGCGCCGGGTCGATCACGGTCTCGCCGGCCAGGACCTGCCGGATCGCCTTCGCCAGATCCCCGACCGGGCCGTCCTTCACCAGGAAGCCCGAGGCCCCGGCCTCCATGGCCCGCCGCAGATAGCCCGGCCTGCCGAACGTCGTCAGGATCAGCACCCGGCAGTCCGGCACCTCCGTCCGCAGGTCGGCCGCCGCGTCCAGACCGCTGCGGCCCGGGAGCTCGATGTCCAGCAGCGCCACGTCCGGACGGGACCGGTGCGCCGCGTCGACGATCCCGTCGCCGTCCGCCACCTGGGCGACGACCTCGAAGTCCGGCTCCATCCCGAGCAGCAGGGCGAGCGCGCTGCGCATCATGCCCTGGTCCTCGGCGAGCAGGATGCGTACCGAAACCGCGGGGCGGTGGTCCTCCGGCATCTCGTTCACGGCCTCACACTAAGGGCTGTCCCGTCATCCCCGGTGGAACGGAGCGCGGGGTCGGACGCGGTGCACCGCACGGCGGAGAGGCGTCCGCATGCCGGATGCATCCGGGTGTTCCGGCAACGCCGCGAGGGGCCGCAGCCGGGGTCGCGCACCCGTCGGGGACCACGGGACGTCCCGTGGCGCTGCCCCTCCAGGCGGCCACCGCCGGTCGCGGCGCCGGGCCGCCGGAGCGGGCCCGGAGGGGGGGGCGACGCCACCACCCCGCCCCGTGGCGCCCGCCTCAGCCGCACTCCCGCCCGCCGGTCGGCTCCCAGGTCCCCGCGGGAAGCTCGGCGGCCAGGGCGAAGCCGCCGTCCGGCCCGGGGCCCGACTCCAGTGAGCCGCCCGCGGCGGCCAGCCGCTCGGCCAGGCCCTTCAGCCCGGTCCCGCCGGTCGCCCCGTCCGGCCGGCCGGGACCGGTGCCGTCGTCCGTCACCGTCAGCCGCACCCGTTCGGAGGTGGAGTCGAGCACGAACACGCAGCGGGTGGCGCCACTGTGGCGTACGGCGTTGGTGACCGCCTCCCGCGCCACCCAGCCCAGCAGGGCGTCGGCCTGCGGGGCGGGGGCCGGCCCCGAGCGGCGGACGGCCGCGACGATCCCGGCGGCGGCCAGCACCGGACCGGCCTTCTCCAGCTCGGTTGCCAGGCTGCCCTCGCGGTACCCGGTCACCGCCTCGCGGATCTCGGTGAGGGCCTGGCGGCCCACCGACTCGATGTCGGCGACCTGGGCGACCGCGGCGTCGACGTCGTACGGCGCGAGTCTGCGCGCCGCCTCCGACTTGACCACGACGACCGACAGCGTGTGGCCGAGCAGATCGTGCAGATCGCGGGAGAACCGCAGCCGTTCCTGCTCGACGGCGCTGCGGGCCAGCTCCTGCCGGGTCGCGCGCAGTTCCGTCACCGTCTCGGACAGGGTGAGGATCGCCGCCGTCACCGCCCCGGAGAGCAGCGTCCCGTATCCGATCGTCCACGGCTCCGACACGTGGTCGCCGCGCCACACCGCCACCGCACAGGCGCACCCGGCCAGGACGACCAGGCAGACGACCAGCCGCCGGCCGCGCAGGAGCGTGCCGCAGGCCAGGGAGAACAGGGGGAAGAAGAGCAGCCAGTTGCCGCCGTACCCGATCGAGAGCCCGAACGTCAGGACGCCCATGGCG
This sequence comes from Streptomyces sp. NPDC006296, assembly GCF_040613235.1. NCBI lineage: Bacteria > Bacillati > Actinomycetota > Actinomycetes > Kitasatosporales > Streptomycetaceae > Streptomyces > Streptomyces sp. NPDC006296. The sequence goes on from NZ_JBEXRT010000001.1 coordinate 158,290, forward strand.
GCGAGCAGCCCGTAGGACGCGGCGCTCTCCCGCCTCTTCGGGTCGAACCCCCTGAACACCACCGAGACGTAGAGCGAGTTGAACGTCAGCAGCCCCAGACCGCCGATCCAGGGGTTCGGCGTCTCGCCCTGCCACAGGTTGGAGAACGCGCCGAGCCCCATCAGCAGCGTGGGCAGCAGGGCGTACGGGCCGCGCCGCCGGCCCCTCTTCTCCGTCCGCCTCCCGCGCACGGTCCCCTTCCTCACAAGGTCCTCGCCGACCGGCGGTAGGCCGACACCGCGTACCCGCCGAACAACAGCAGCCACGTACCCAGCACGGCCACCGAGCCGGGCGCCGGGGCGTGCCCGGCGATCGTCGACCAGCCGAGGCCGGCGAACCCGTGCGCGGGCGTGAACGCGCCCGCGGTGCGCAGCCATCCGGGGAACACGTCGAGCGGGAACCACAGCCCGCCGACGACGGCGAAGGCCATCAGGGCGGCCACGTTCACCACCCCGGTCCCCTGAGCGGTGAGGCGGTAGCCGTTGCCGATGCCGAGCAGGGTGAACGGCAGTGCGCCGATCCACAGCAGCAGGACCAGCGCGCCCCACTGCCAGAGCGCCAGCCGGACCCCGTTGACGAGTGCCCCCGCCAGCAGGACCGTCAGGACGGTCGGCAGGACCGTCACCGCACCGCTGATCGCACGTCCCGCCACCGCGTGCCCCGGCGACAGCGGCGTGATCCTCAACTGCCTGAGCCACCCGAGCGACTTGTCCGACGCGATGCCTGTTCCGATCGCCATGGACGAACCGAGTGCCCCGTACGCGGCCATGCCGACCATCGACGCCGCCTTCCAGTCGTCGTACGCGGCGCCCCCGCCGAGGTTCGTGAAGAGCAGGTACATCATCAGCGGCATGCCGGTCCCGAAGATCAGGAACGTGGGGTCCCGCAGGGTCCGGCGGATCTCCAGAGCGACGTAGGGGAACATCACGCGACCGCGTTCCCGTGACCGGCCGCCCCCGCGGCCGGTGAACCGGGCGAGGTGAGGGCGAGGAACACGTCCTCCAGGGTGGCCCTGCTGACCTGGAGGCCGCGTACGGCACCCATCCGGGCCAGTTCGACGACCGCTGCGTCCGAGTCGTCCGTGCGCAGCAGCACCCGGTCCCCGTGCACCTCGACGACCGTGACACCGGGCAGCGACTCCAGTCCGGCCGCGGACCGGCCCGCCAGGTCGAAGGAGACCACACCGCCGCCCGCCGACCGCTTGAGCACTTCGCCGCTGCCGTCCGCCACGATCCTGCCGCGGTCCAGGACGATGATCCGGTCGGCGTTCCCGTCGGCCTCCTCCAGGTGATGAGTGGAGAACAGGACGGTGGTGCCGCGTTGCGCACAGGACCGGATGGATACCCAGAACGCGCGCCTCGCGTCGACGTCCAGGGCTACCGTCGGCTCGTCCAGCACGATCAGTTCGGGATCACCCGCCAGGGCCACGGCGAACCTGACGCGCTGGATCTGCCCGCCGGAGAGCTTGTCGACGCGCCGTCGCGCGTGCTCCGCCAACCCGCTGAGGGCGAGCGTCTCGGCCACGGGCAGCGGACGCGGATAGAGCGCCGCGACGAAGTGGACCAGCTCACCCACCGTCACCCGGGGGATCGGGCGGCCGTCCTGGAGCATCGCCCCGACCAGCCCGGCCCGCACTGCCCGGTCCGGGGTGCGGCCGAGGAGCCCGACCCTGCCGGAGTCCGGTACGTCCAGGCCCAGCAGGAGACCGATGGCCGTGGACTTGCCCGCCCCGTTGCGGCCCAGCAGGGCGACCGTCTCACCCCGCCCGACCGTCAGGTCGATGCCGTCGACCGCCCGGACGGTGCGCCCCGCCGACCCGAACGTCTTCACCACCGCGTCGAACTCCACCGCCGGGCCCGCGCTGACGGCCCCGGCCGGCCTCGTCGCCGTTGTTCCTGGCATCCGTCGTGCGCCCTTCACCGCTGTCGTTCCCATCGTCCCCGTTGTCCGTGTCATGGCGACGACCCTACGGATCCGGTCGTGCCCGGCGGCAGGGGTGTGTGTACGGACTCCGCGGTGACAAATGTCCCGGGGCGCTGCCGGGCCCCGTCCGGGAGGGCCGGCCGCGCACGGCGGAGGGCCGCCGCAGCCGGACGGCTGCGACGGCCCTCGTGTCCTACGGGGCGGCCGGTCAGGCCGCCGCGCTGCCACCCCCTTCGGAGGGACGGCGGTGACGGCCGTGCGGCTGCGCGACCACGCTCTCCGCCGACGGGCCTCCTCGGTGCTTTCCGTAGCCGCCGGCTTCGCCCCGGTCACTGTCCGCCTCGGGCGGACGCGTCTGGGTCGTGTCGGTTCGGGCCTCAGGCATAAGGGGAAGTCTCCCGTTGCAATCGCTTACGTGTGTGTCGTGGCTCCGCCGCCTCCCGGCGCGGTCACCGCAGGCGCCCGCGCGGAACGGCTGCGTAGCCCCGTCGTGAGTTTATCCGGGCACGCCGCGCCCGGTGAGAGGCGCCTGCCCCAGCGGAACGGGTTTGCACACACCGAAGGCATGGGTGGTCCCGGACGTGCCCGTTCCGTGCGTGACGGCCGGTCGGGGATCGTCCCCGGGAGCCTCCAGCAGTGCGACCGCACAGGGTGCGCCCTCCTGCGCGTACGGCAGGTGCAGGACTCCCTCCCGGGTCCAGAAACCCGACCCGGGAGGCCACCCGCCGGGGGCCGCGTACTGGTGCAGCCGGCGTCCCGCCGGACGCCACAGCCCCACCCAGCTGCCCGCCGCCCCGTCCACCCGCAGGGCGACCGCGCAGCTCTCCGGCATCAGCATCTGGCCGGGCTGCACCGCGAACGGCGTCAGCGTGCCGTCCGCCGGGTGCAGGCACTCCGGGAACCGCACCGGCAGGGTGCTGCCGAGCACCCCCCAGCCGAGCCGGTCGTGGCCGGGGGCGTCCGACCGGACCAGCAGCAGGCCGCTGTCGGCGTCGGCCATCAGCAGCCGGTCGTTGCTCTCCGGCGCGATCTGGAGCAGCGGGGTCACCTCCCCACCGCGCTCCAGGTCCACGACGACCGCCTTCACGGGGCCGCCCCCGGGCATCCGCCGGTCCAGCGCCAGCAGCCGGCCCGCCCGGTCCAGCCAGGTGCCGCCCGAACAGCGTCCCGGGACGTCCGTGACGTGCTCGGGGCCGAACTCACCGCCCGCCACCCGCCAGACCGCGGTGGAGCGCGCCCCGGGGAGCAGGGCGAGGACGCCCGCGCCGTCCGGGGACGGGGGCAGGAGCCTCAGGTCCGGGCAGTCCAGGGCGCCCAGCAGGAGTTCGCCCGTGCCGGGCCCCGTCGGGTAGAGCAGCGAGAAGGTGTGCCGGTCGGCCGACACCCGGCGCCGGATCAGGACCCGCCCGTCCGAGAGCGGCAGCACGTCGGCCTCCGCCTCCTCCGGCTGGTCGAGGGGGAGGGGCACGGCGTACGGCTCGGGTCCGTCCAGCGTCCACCGCTCCGGGTACCAGGCGGGCTCGCCCGCCGTCCCGGCCCTGGTGAGCCGGGCCGCGTACGCGTGGTCCGCGGACAGCACGAGCGGTTGCGGCACGGGCCGCGACCCGCCCGGAGGGAGGTGCGCCGCCCCGGTCCACGCCCCGGACGAGGCGGGCGCCGGAGACGCGGCGGGCACCGGAGGCACGGCGGGCGCCGGAGGTGCGGGTGGCGCCGTGGGCACCGGGGGCACGGGGTGCGCCGTGGGCGCCGAGGATCCCGTCCGCGCGGGCGACGCGGAGGACGTGGCCCCCGCCGGGGCCGACGGCACCGGGAGCGGCGGCAGCGGAGGCAGCGGCGGCGCGGAGGCGGTGGCGGCGCGCGGCGCGGGAGCGGGCGCGACGGTCCCCCCGGACCCGCCCCGCACGCCCGCTCCCCCCGGCGTGCCCCCCGGGCCGGTCCGTACGCCCGCCCCCTCCTGCGGAGCCCCGGACCCGCCCCGCACACCCGTCCCCCCGTCCGGGGCCGTCGGCCCGGTCCGCCGGCCGGTACCGGTGATCCCGTGACCGAGGCTCACCGGGCCGACGACGCCGGTGCCGATGCTCCCGGGAGCGAGCCGCCCGGGGTCGGAGCTGCCGGGGCCGATGGAGACGACGGAGAAGGCGACGGCCGGTCCGGAGAAGCCGGCGAGGCTGCCCTGCGTCCCCGCAGCGGCCGGCCCCGCGTCCGGACCCGCCCCGGCGGCGCGGTGCGGTCCGGCGTCCCGGTCGGGTGCCCCGGCCGCGCCCCGGGCCCTGTCCGGTCCGGAGCCCCGGCCCGCCGCTCCCGCTCTGACCGGCTCGTCCCCGTCGTCCGCCGCCCCCGTGGCGCGGGGTTTCACCGGCTCCGCCGATCCGTCCGGATCCGCGGGTTCGCGTGCGGGTTCGGCCGTCGCGTCGGCCCCCGCGGGTCCGGCGGTCTTGTCCTCGATGGCACAGGCAGTCATGGTCCGGTCACCTCCGGCAACAGAAGCTAGGTAGCGGAATCCCCGCCGGACAACGTGAGCCTCCCCGCTTCACACATAAGGGTTCCGATGTCCGGATTCACCTGCGGAGTCGGGGGTGGCTGTGCTGCCCCTTGTGTGTGCATCTAAGGTGAGGCTTTCCTAAGAGTTCCCTGTGTCCCTCTCGAAGCGGAGCAGAACATGTCCTTCCGACGCCGCGGCACCGCCGCGATCGGTCTCGCGGTCGCGGCCGCACTCTCCCTGTCCGCGTGCGGTGGGGACACCGCGGGCGGTTCGCCGGACGGCGATGCCGGAGGCGGCAAGAAGGCGGCCGTCGCCACGGGCGGCAAGGACTTCGCCGACGCGGCGAAGAAGACCGCGGAGTACGGCACCGACGCGGAGGCGGGCGAGTTCCCCCGCACGGTCACCCACGCCATGGGCAGCACCGTGGTCGAGGCCGCGCCCCGGCGGGTGGTCGTGCTCGACGTCGGCGAGTTCGACAACGTCGTCTCGCTCGGGGTGAAGCCCGTCGGGTACGCCCCCTCCGAGGGGGACGAGGCCATCCCGTCGTACCTGAAGAAGGACGCGGGGAATCCGAAGAGCGTCGGGACGATCAACAGCCTCAACCTGGAGGCGATCGCCGGACTGAAGCCCGACCTGATCCTCGGCAGCCAGCTGCGTGCCGCGGACTCCTACGACGAGCTCTCGAAGATCGCGCCGACCGTGTTCTCCATCCGCCCGGGCTTCACCTGGAAGGAGAACTACCTCCTGAACGCCGCCGCGCTCGACAGGACCGCGAAGGCCGAGTCCGAACTGGCCGCCTACGAGGAGCACGCGAAGCAGCTCGGCGAGGAGATCGGCCCCGACAAGCCGACGATCTCCATGGTCCGCTACCTCCCGGACCGGATCCGGCTCTACGCCAAGGCGTCCTTCATCGGCACGATCCTCCAGGACGTGGGCCTGCCCCGGCCGAAGAACCAGCAGATCGACGACCTCGCCGCGGAGATCAGCCCGGAGAACATCGACCAGGCGGACGCCGACTGGATCTTCACCGGTGTCTACGGCGACGCGAAGGCCACCGAGCGCGACACCGCCCGCGCCAACCCGCTGTGGAAGAATCTCGCCGCGGTGAAGGCCGGCCGGGCCAAGGATGTCTCGGACGAGACCTGGTACCTCGGCCTCGGCGTCACCTCCGCGAACCTGGTCCTCGACGACCTCCGCGCCGACCTGGTCGCGCAGCGGACCCCGTGACGGTCCGTACCGGCCGCCGGTCCCGCTTCCCGGGCCCCGGCGGCCAGGGGCGGCGGGGTGCGGTGGCCAGGTAGCCTTTCCCCCGTGCCCCGTCTGTCTGAAGTCATCGCCGAGCTCGACGCGCTCTGGCCCCCCGAGCGGGCCGAGGGATGGGACGCCGTCGGCACCGTCTGCGGCGACCCCGGAGCGGAGATCGACCGGGTCCTCTTCGCCGTCGACCCCGTCCAGCAGATCGCCGACGAGGCACGTGCCCTCGGCGCCCAGCTGATCGTCACCCACCACCCGCTCTACCTGCGCGGGACGACGACGGTTGCGGCCTCCACCTTCAAGGGCCGGGTCGTGCACGGGCTGATCAAGCACGACATCGCCCTGCACGTCGCGCACACCAACGCCGACACCGCGGACCCCGGGGTCTCCGACGCCCTCGCCGGGGCGCTGGACCTGCGGGTCACCGGCCCCCTCGTGCCGGACCCCACCGACGCCGCGGGCCGCCGCGGGCTCGGCCGCGTCTGCGAGCTGGACCACCCCGAGACCCTCCGCGACTTCGCCGCCCGCGCCGCCGCCCGGCTGCCCGTCACCGCCCAGGGCGTCCGGCTGGCCGGCGACCCGGACGCGCTGGTGCACCGGGTCGCGGTGAGCGGCGGCTCCGGCGACAGCCTCTTCGACGCCGTACGCGCCTCCGGCGTGGACGCCTTCCTCACCGCCGACCTGCGCCACCACCCGGCCTCCGAGGCCGTCCAGCACTCACCGCTCGGCCTCGTCGATGCCGCACACTGGGCCACCGAGTGGCCCTGGTGCGAGCAGGCCGCCGCGCAGCTCGACGCGATTTCCGACCGCCACGGATGGGACCTCCGGGTCCACGTCTCGAAGCAGGTCACCGACCCCTGGACCGCCCACCACTCTTCTGGAGCCCCCAACTGAACGCCGCGCCCGCCGACCAGATCCGACTCCTCGAAGTCCAGGCACTCGACGTACGTCTGTCCCAGCTCTCCCACAAGCGCACGTCGCTGCCCGAGCACGCCGAGCTCGACTCGCTCAACAGCGACCTCGCCCAGCTGCGCGACCTGCTCGTCGCCTCGCAGACCGAGGAGAGCGACACCACCCGCGAGCAGACCAAGGCGGAGCAGGACGTCGACCAGGTGCGCCAGCGCGCCGTCCGCGACCAGCAGCGGCTCGACTCCGGGGCGGTCTCCTCGCCGAAGGACCTGGAGAACCTGCAGCGCGAGATCACCTCGCTGGCCAAGCGCCAGGGTGACCTGGAGGACGTGGTCCTGGAGATCATGGAGCGCCGCGAGTCCGCCCAGGAGCGCGTCGCCGAACTCACCGAGCGCGTCGGCGCGGTACAGGCCAAGGTCGACGACGCGACCACCCGCCGGGACGACGCGACCCGGGAGCTGGACGCCGAGACCGCGACCGTGGCCAAGGACCGCGAGGTCGTCGCGGGCGCGGTCCCGGCCGACCTGCTGAAGCTCTACGACAAGCTGCGCGCCCAGCAGGGCGGCGTCGGGGCCGCCCGGCTCTACCAGCGCCGCTGCGAGGGCTGCCGCCTGGAGCTGAACATCACCGAGGTCAACGACGTGAAGGCCGCGTCCCCCGAGACCGTCCTGCGCTGCGAGAACTGCCACCGCATCCTGGTGCGCACCTCGGAGTCGGGCCTGTAATGCCCGCTCCCCGCCGGCTGGTCGTCGAGGCGGACGGCGGCTCCCGGGGCAACCCGGGGCCCGCCGGCTACGGCGCCGTCGTCCTCGACCCGGCCGACGCCGCCACGCTCGCCGAGGCGGCCGCGTACATCGGGGTCGCGACGAACAACGTCGCGGAGTACCGGGGCCTGATCGCCGGGCTGAAGGCGGTCAGGGAGCTGTTCCCGGACTCGCCCGTGCAGGTGCGGGTCCGGATGGACTCCAAGCTGGTGGTCGAGCAGATGTCGGGGCGCTGGAAGATCAAGCACCCCGACATGAAGCCGCTCGCCGAGGAGGCCGCGCGGATCCTGCCCGCCTCCTCGGTCACGTACGAGTGGATCCCGCGTGCGGAGAACGCGCACGCGGACCGGCTCGCCAACGAGGCGATGGACGCCGGCGGGCGGGGCGAGTCGTGGGACCCGGGGGCCTCGACGGCCGGCATCGAGGTGACGCGCACGCGGATCCTGCACGATCCGCAGCCCCCGTCCGGCCCGCCCGGCGACGCGGCCGCGGGCGCGGCGAAGGTACGCGCCGCCATGGCCGCCGCCCGCACGGCGGACACCACCGCGGCGGACACCGCGCAGGACACGGCGTCGGCCGCCGCGCAGGAACCCGGGGCGGTCACCACCGGACAGGCCGCCGGGACGGGTGCCGCGCGGGACACCGGGGTGGACGGCCCGGAGGACGCCGGGACGGACGCCGCGGCGGAGGCTCCGCAGGTGGGCTGGGGGAGCGCTCCCGACCTGGGCGCGCCCGCCACCTTCCTCCTGCTCCGGCACGGTGAGACGGCCCTCACCCCCGAGAAGCGGTTCTCGGGGAGCGGCGGCAAGGACCCCGGACTGTCCGAGACCGGCCTCCGGCAGGCCGCCCGCGCCGCGGAGGCGTTCGCCGCCCTGGGCACGGTCCAGGAGATCGTCAGCTCCCCGCTGCGCCGCTGCCGAGAGACGGCGCAGGCCGTGGCCGACCGGCTGGGCCTCCCGGTCGACGTCGAGGACGGCCTGCGGGAGACGGACTTCGGCGCGTGGGAGGGCCTCACCTTCGCCGAGGTGCGCGAGCGCCACGGTGCCGACCTCACCGCCTGGCTGGCCTCTCCCGACGTGGCACCCACGGGCGGCGGAGAGAGCTTCGCCGAGGTGGCCGAGCGGGTCTCGGGGGCGCGTGACCGCCTGATCGCCCGTCACGCGGGCCGCACGGCGCTCCTGGTCACCCATGTCACCCCGATCAAGACCCTGGTGCGGCTCGCACTGGGCGCCCCGCCGGAGTCGCTGTTCCGGATGGAGCTCTCGCCCGCCTCCGTCTCCACCGTGGCGTACTACGCCGACGGGAACCCGTCGTTGAGGCTCCTCAACGACACCTCGCACCTGCGGTAGCGGGGCGCCCGCCGCCGCTCGCGGTCCGGACGGACGCCGGAGCAGCGGCCCGCCGGGGCCGGCCACGGGGAGGGACCGGCCTCGGGCAGTGGTGCGGCTCCGGGGTGTGCGGGGGTCCAGCGATGCGCACGGGCCGGGCCGGAGCGGTCGAGCGGCTCCGGGGGCTCAGCCCCGGCTGGGCCGGGACTCAGCTCCGGCTGGGCCGGGACTCAGCTCCGGACCAGAGCCGACGCCTCGGCCGCCAGCCGTTCCACCCGCGCCCAGTCCTTCGCCGCCACCGCGTCCCCGGGCACCATCCAACTTCCGCCGACACAGCCGACGTTGGGCAGGGCCAGATACGACGGCGCCGAGGCCAGGGAGATGCCGCCGGTCGGGCAGAACCGCGCCCGGGGGAGCGGGGAGGCCAGCGCCTTCAGATAGGCGGTGCCGCCCGCGGCCTCGGCGGGGAAGAACTTCATCTCCGTGATCCCGCGCTCCAGCAGCGCCACGACCTCCGAGGTCGTCGAGACACCCGGCAGGAACGGCACGCCGGACGCCTCCATCGCGTCCAGCAGCGCGTCCGTCCAGCCGGGGCTGACCAGGAAGCGTGCGCCCGCCCGGACGGTGTCCGTCACGTGGGCCCGGGAGATCACCGTGCCCGCGCCGACCACCGCACCGGGGACCTCCGCGGAGATCGCCCGGATCGCGTCGAGGGCGGCGGCCGTCCGCAGGGTGACCTCGATCGCGGGCAGCCCGCCCGCCACGAGCGCACGGGCCAGCGGCACGGCGTCGGCCGCGTCCTCCAGGACGACGACGGGGACGACGGGGGCGAGATCCAGCACGGAAGCGGACGCGGCGGCGGGCACGGAGGAGGTCATGGGCTCATCCTGCCGCGAGAACCGCACACTGCGCAACGCGCGTTGCGCATGATGCAACGCTGGTCGGGCGGGGTTCACGGGTCCCGCACCCGCGTCGGTACCGGTGGATCACCTGGTCCCGCTCCGGTACCGGCGGGGTCACCGGGTCCCGCCGGTACCGGAGGAAGCTGTGCATCCCGCCGGTGCCGGTGGGATCAGTGGATCTCCGTGACCACCACGTCGAGCGCCCAGGGGCGGCCGGCCCGCCCGGGAGCCTGCGCCTCCACCACGTAACCGAGGTCGCGCAGCGCCTCCACCAGCTCCGCAGGGCCCTCGGGCCGGACCCCGGCCAGCAGCAGGTCGCGCACCATCCGGCCCTTGGTCGCCTTGTTGAAGTGGCTGACCACGGAACGCTTCTCGACCCCGTCGACCCGCTGCGACTGGAGCACCCGTACCTGTGCCGTGCGCTCCGCGACCTCGCCCGAGGGCTTCCAGGCCCCGGCGTACGCGGACGAGCGCAGGTCGAGGACCGGTCCGCTCCCGGCCGCCTCGGGCATGACGGACGCCATCGGGGTGCGCCAGTACGCGTTCAGGGCGCCCAGGCCCGGCAGCTTCACCCCCATCGAGCAGCGGTACGAGGGGATCCGGTCGCCCACCCGCACCGCGCCCCACAGCCCGGAGAAGACCAGCAGGGACTTTCCGGCCCGCCGCTTGGCCGCCGCGTCGAGGGTGGCCAGGCCGAGGGCGTCGTAGAGCACCCCCGTGTAGACCTCCCCGGCGGGCCGGGTGCCGGCGGTACGCAGCTCCGCGTTCTTCGCGACCTCGCCCCGCAGCCCCTCGCTCAGGCCGAGCACCTCGCGGGCCTTGTCCTCGTCCGCCACGCAGAGCTCGACCAGCTCGTCGAGGATCGCGGCCCGGGCGTCCGCGAGGCCCGGCAGGGACAGCGACTCCGGCTTCAGCGGTGCTCCGCGCCCCGAGGCGGCCTTACCTTCGGAGGGCGGCAACAGCACGAGCACGGGCGATCTCCTTCATACGCGGCACAGGGCCCCGCACGCACGGGAGCCCTCCGGCAAGGGTACGGTCCGGCCCGCCGCCGGCCGTGCGGCTCCCCGTCCGGTGCCTTGCACGACGCGCCGCATCCTCCCGTCCGGCGCCCCGCACGACCCGGGCGGGCGGGAGGACGCGGCGCGGGCCGGGGAATGCGGCGCGGGCAGGAGGGTGCGCCGCGGGCCGGGGGACGTGCGCGGGCGGAGAAGGGCGGGCACGGACCGACGGGTGTGCACGCGCGTGGAGGACGGGCGCGCGTCGGGTCCGGACCGCGACGGCCGGCCCGCCCCGCTCTCGTACGATCGCGACCACGAACACGGTCACGACCGCCGTCCCCGGGTGCGCCGTGACCACGTCCTCGGGCGCGGGCCGCGTACCGACTCCGTATCAGGGAAGGTCTCCTGCGTGAGCGACCTCGCCATCGTCCCCACGGCCGGCCGGCCCCGGCAGATCGTCGCCGCCGCGCGCGCCCTGCTGGAGGCCGAGGGCCCCGAAGCGCTCACCATGCGCAGGCTGGCCGACCGGGTGGGCGTCAAGGCCCCTTCCCTGTACAAGCACTTCCCGGACAAGTCCTCCGTGGTGGCGGCGCTGGCCGCCGAGATGCTCCGAGAGACCGCCGGGGTCCTCACGGCGGCGGAGGCCGCCGCCCCCGGTTCCTTCTCCGGCCTCGCCACCGCGTACCGCGCCTACGCCCTGGCCCACCCGCACCTCTACCTGCTGACGATGGGCCGTGCCCTCCCCGCCGGCGGAGCGGCCGACGCGGCCGCCGCCCCGCTGTTCCGCGCCGCCGGGGGAGACGAGGACCGGGCCCGCGCGGCCTGGGCCTTCGCGCACGGCATGGTCGTCCTGGAACTCCACGGCCGTTTCCCTCCGGGCGCCGATCTCTCCGCCGCCTGGGAGGCGGGGATCGCGGCCTTCACCCCCGGCACCGCCGGGTAGCATGGTCACCACGGCAGACGAGCCGGGCGGACGGCCGCGTGAGGATCCCCGGATCCTCCCGAGGAACGTCCGGGCTCCACAGGGCAGGGTGATGGCTAACGGCCACCCGGGGTGACCCGCGGGACAGTGCCACAGAAAACAGACCGCCGGGGACCTCGGTCCCCGGTAAGGGTGAAACGGTGGTGTAAGAGACCACCAGCGCCTGAGGCGACTCAGGCGGCTAGGTAAACCCCACCCGGAGCAAGGTCAAGAGGGAGCACCCCGGTGCTCCTGCGCGAACGTCCGAGGGCTGCCCGCCCGAGTTCGCGGGTAGACCGCACGAGACCGGCAGCAATGCCGGTCCTAGATGGATGGCCGTCTCCCCGGCCGCCGCGAGGCGACCGGGCGACAGAACCCGGCGTATAGCCCGACTCGTCTGCCGCCACCTGCGGCTATGCCTGGGAAAGGGCCTCCGACCTGCGCCGGAGGCCCTTTCCGGTCTTTCGGGGGTGTGCCAGGTCACGCGGCGGTACGTCCCCCGGAGACGAGGCCGAACCGGTCGCGTCCGTGCGGTGCGGAGCCCCTGGGAGGGCACCACCCCCGACGCCTTCGGCGGTGCGGTCGACCACTCGAGCTCACCGGTGCCGGGGGAGGAAACCCCTTCCGGCCTGAGGGCGGCGTGAGCCACGCGCTCGTCCTGGCGACGGTGTGCGCGCGGGGCAACCATTTCCGCGACCTGACGGTCATGTTCGTGCCGCCCGCACACCGGGTGGGCATGATCGGCTCCGCCTCGGGACACTCCCGAGGCGATGGAACACGGAGGACACGTCTCCATGTATCACCGCACCACCGTGGCAGGCCTCGCCGGGGCCTTCGCTCTGACCGCACTCGTGATTCCGGCGGGCGCCCGGGCGGACGACTTCTCGGGCGACATCAGGATCACGAAGGTGGTCGTCAACGGAGGGAAGGACATCGTGCTGGGGACCACGGCCGTGAAGACGTTCACCATCGCGGTGACCGCCACGGACGATTCGGGCATCGAGACCGGACGTACGTTCCCCGTCATGTGGCACACGCCCCTTCCGAACGGTGACGCCCACGGTCTCGTGATGCCCGACGACATCGCGGGCTCGTGCGTGCGCCAGAGCTTCACCACGACCACCTGCACGTACACGCTGAAGATCGATCCGCGTGTCCACCCCCAGGACAACACCACCGCCGGGACCTGGACCGTGCGTGCCCATGCCTCGGCCAACGACGGTGACTTCATCACCAGGGACTCCGCAGCCAAGGTGAAGGTCCAGCGTGCCTCCAGGCTGACGGTCAACGCCTCGCCGGAACCGGTGAAGAAGAACAAGACGCTCACCGTGACGGGTGCCCTGACCCGCGCCAACTGGGTGACCCACACGTACGGGGGGTACGCCGAGCAGCCGGTGATGCTCCAGTTCAAGAAGAAGGGCGCGACCGCCTACAAGACCCTCAAGACCGTCAGGACGGACAGCAAGGGCACGCTGAGGACGACGACGAAAGCCACGGCGGACGGCCACTTCCGTTACTCCTTCGCCGGCACGACCACCACCCCGGCGGTCGCAGCCGCAGGGGATCACGTCGACGTGAGGTAGCTCGGGAGGTCATGTGCTCCACCCGGTTCGCGTGAGGTGAGGGCTTCTCGTACGCCGTGAACGGGCACCGCGGTGGGTGGGTGCCGTGGTGCCGGCTGACGTGGGCGACCGTCCTCCCGGTGCCCTCCGCCACGGAGCGGTGCACGAGCCCGGAGGTGCTGTACCTGGGCACACGGCGTCCTGGCTGCCGCTGCCGGCCGGGTGCAGGCTGAGATCAACACTCACCCCGCACAGGCTCACCGCTCGTGCGTGACGAAGAGGACCTCTCCTTGATCGCTTCCGGTACCACCAGCCCTGCCGTGCTCGAACAGCTTCAGCGCCGGTCCGCCGACCCGAAGCGGCGCATCGTCTTCACCGGTGCGACCGTCGTCACGATGGATCCCCGCACCGGGGTCCTTCACGACGCGGACCTGCTGGTCGAGGGCGACGAGATCACCGCGATCGGCCCGGGTCTGTGCCGGGACGGGGCGGTGGTCGTCGACGTCACCGGGATGATCCTTTCACCCGGTTTCGTCGACACGCACCGGCACGCCTGGGAGACCCAGCTCCGCCGGATCATGCCGGACGTCGACGATCTCGGCGCGTACGTGATGTCCACCCTCGCCGGTCACGCCACGGTCTACCGGCCCACCGACATGTACACCGGGACGAAGCTGGCCGCACTGACGGCGATCGACGGCGGCATCACCTGCATGCTCGACTTCTCCCACAACTCTCGCACCCCCGAGCACTCCGACGCCGCCGTCCAGGCCCTGATCGACACCGGCATCCGGGGCGTGCATGCGTCCATGGGCCCGCACTTCGGCCACTGGGACAAGCAGTGGCCCGGCGACCTGGTCCGTCTCATGGACACGTACTTCTCCGGCGACGACGACCTCCTGACCCTGCGCCTGGCTGCTCTGGCAACCGACGAGACCGCAGGGCCGGCCCTCGCCTACGGACCCGAACTCGCCCGCACCGCGAAGGAGCTGGGAATCGGCGTGAGTGTGGACGCCGTCTTCGGCGCCTCCTCCTTGAAGGCCATCGGGCACTGGGCCAAGGACGGCATCCTCGGTGCGGACGTCACCCTCATCCACGCCACCGGACTGACCCGGGAGGCGTGGAGGGCGATAGGTGAGAGCGGCACGACCATCGCCCTGGCCCCGACCTCGGACGCCCAGATCGGGCTGGAGTCCGCCGTCCCCGCGATCGACGAGGCCCTGTCGGTCGGGGTGCGCCCGGGGTTGAGCATCGATGTCGAAGTGGCCCTGGCCAGCGACATGTTCACGCAGATGCGGGCCCTGCACGCCATCCAGCGGATGCGCGCGGTCAACGCCGGCTACGTCACCGGGCAGCAGCCTGCACGCATCACCACCCACGACGTCCTGGACTTCGCCACCCTCCAGGGGGCTCGCACCAACGGCCTGGCCGACGTCACCGGATCGCTGACCGTGGGCAAGAAGGCGGACCTGCTCGTCATCGCGGCCGAGGACCTCAACAATATGCCGCTCAACGATGCCGTCGGCACCGTCGTCCTGGGCTCGGACGCGCGCAACATCCAGGCCGTCCTCATCAACGGCGACGTCCGCAAATGGAACGGCCAGGTCCTGGGCGTCGACCTGCCCGCCCTGCGTGACGAGGTCCACGCCTCGCGCGCACACGTGCTCCAGATCCCTGCGGTCTGACTCGCACGCCGCCGTACTCGTTCCGCGTGGCCGGGGGACTCCGCGACCGGCCGGGCCCTCGGCACCGTGCTCGCGTGCCGAGGCTCCGGGGCCCGTGAGGGGGACGGCTACCGATCCGTCGTTGCTCGCCGGCTGCGGGCGGCGTGCAGGCTGCCGAGCAGGGACAGCGCTCGATCGCTGGGACTCGAGGGCTCGGCCTGGTAGATCACCAGCTGCTGGCCCGGCGCTCCGCGGACGTCGAACGTCTGGTAGCTCAGCGTGAGAGGCCCGACATCGGGATGAAGGAGGTCCTTCACGGCACGGCTCTTGCCGTGGACGGAGTGCGAGGACCACAGGGCCGCGAATTCCTCGCTCTCCTCGGACAGGGAGGCGATCACGTCGTGCAGGCGCCGGTAGTGCGGGTACAGGCCCGTGGCGTGGCGCAGGCCGGCGACGACCGCCTCTCCCGCCCGCTCCCACGGTGTGAAGAAGCGCCGCGCGGCCGGGTCGAGGAACGCCGTGCGGGCCATGCTGTCCATGTGCCCGAACGGGGAGAACAGGGCGTCGGCCAGCGCGTTCGAGGCCAGGAAGTCGTGGGCCGGGTTCAGGACGAACGCCGCCGCTGTCCGGTGCCCGTCCAGCAGCTGCCGGAGCGCCGGACTCACCGTCTCCCGAGGCTGCGGCCGCCCGCCTTCCGGTGCGGTGCCGGCCAGTCGGAACAGGTGCTCGCGCGCCTGGCCGTCCATCCGGAGGGCACCGCCGAGGGACTCCAGGATCTGCGGGGAGGGGCTGCGCTCGCGGCCCTGCTCGAGCCGGGCGTAGTAGTCGCCGTTCATCCCGGCCAGTACGGCGACCTCCTCCCGCCGCAGCCCCGCCACCCGGCGCCGACCGTAGGAGGCCAGCCCGACGTCGACGGGTCGCAGACGGGCGCGGCGGGCGCGCAGGAAGTCCCCGAGATCGTTGCTGGTCACCTCTCCAGGCTAAGGGCTGTCCCGTAACCCCTGGCGGGCGCGCGACGAAAGCTACGGCACCTCGCTGCCTTGTCGGAACGCCCGGATACATCCAGTAGGCGGACGTCCCTCCGCCTTGCGATGCACCGCATCCGACGCCGCGCGCTGATCCACCGGGGATCACGGGACAGCCCTTAGCCGCCCTCGGCCCCGCGTGCATGGGTGCGCCGTGTCCAGGCACGCGTCGTGGAGTGTGATCGGCAGGGCGCCCCGCTCCTGCGGCTCGGGATGCCGACACGGGCGAGGCGCGCTTCACTGGTGGAGGGTCGACGACACGATCGGCTTCCCCCGGGTGGTGCACACTCCCCGCCCGGGTGCAGGGCTCCTCGTCGAGCAGCTCCTGCGACTTTCCCTCCCCGAGGATCTGGACCTCTCCCCTGATCGAGGAACGAGGAATCGGTATGAAGTCCGCACGCACCCGTACCACCGCTTTCGCGACGGCGGCGGCGCTGAGCCTCCCGCTGTCCCTGGGCGCCCTGGCGTCCCAGGCGTCCGCCACCGCCTCGCCGAGTCCCAGCGACACGGCGTCGCCGTCTCCCTCGTCGAGCGGGCAGCCCTTCGGACCGGGATGCTCCTCGCTGCCGCAGAGCGGCACCGGGAGCGCCGCGGCGATGGCGAAGGAGAACGTCGCCACCGCGGTGGCGAACAACCCGAACCTGTCCATGCTGGCCGACGCCATCAAGAAGACGGATCTCACGACCACCCTGAACGACCTCAAGGGCAGCAGTGTGTTCGCGCCCACCAATGACGCGTTCAACAAGCTCAGCACCGCCAAGCGGGACGCGCTCCTCAACGACCCGGCGCAGCTCAAGAAGGTGCTGTCCTACCACGTGGTCGAGAACAAGACGATCACCAAGGCGGAGCTTCCGCACGGCACCTTCACCACCCTGGAGGGCAGCACGCTCACCACGTCGGGCTCGGGCGACTCGTTCAAGGTCAACGGCACCGTCCCGATCACCTGCGGCGACATCGCCACGCAGAACGCGACGGTCTTCATCCTCGACGGCGTCCTCGTGCCGCCGACGGCCACCCCGTCGACCTCGCCCTCCGCATAGGGCCGGCAGTCACGCACGGGGCACGGCCGGGACGGCCCGGCCGCCCCCGGCGGACCGGCAGCGCGTCACCGTGACCGCGGTGGCGCGCCGCCGCGCGAGCGGACGGCGGCGGAAGCCGTCGGGCCGCGGCCGGGTCCGAGGGGACCTTCACCGGGATCCGGGGCCCGGATCCCGTCGGCTCTCCCCGCCCCAGCCGAACCGCAGCGCAAGGATCCTGTGAAAATCGTGGGTGGTGCCGTGTGTACGCCGTGCGGTCGCACGACCTCGTCCGGAACCGCGGGTTCCGGCCCCGGGCCCGCGCGCGGTCCTGCTCCGCCCGGCCCGTCGCGCCCCTCGGACCGGCCCTTCCAGCCGTTCGGCGGCAACTTCCCCTGCTGCCAAGCCCGTTGCGCCGTATGAGCCCTGACTGCTGGTTCCGGTGCCGGTGCCCGTCGTTCTCCGCGCCGTCCGGACGCACGGTTTAAGCCACTGAGTGAACGAATCCTTCCGGCGCGTGAAGCGAAGTTGATCACTTGTGCCTCAAACCCGATAGGCTCCGTCGCGGCGCGGCGAGTTGACTCGCATATTCACTCCGCCGCTGTCGCGCTGCGCGCTCGACGCGTGGTGCCCGCGCGCCCTTTTGTTCGATTGTGTTGCTCTCGAAGGATGCAGATGGAACTTGCCACTCCACCACCAGCGGCACGTGCACCCGTCGCCTGGTACGGCTGGTGGCTGATGCCGCTCGCCTTAGGGGCCGGAACCGTCGCCACCGCGGTGGCGGGACCCGACCAGGTCCAGATACCCGCGACGTTCGCGGGTGCCGCGGTCACCGTCGCGGGCGCCGCCTGCGTACGGCTCCTCGTCCGTACCCGTACCCAACTGGGGCGTAGCAAGGACGACTTCGCCTCGGCGCAGACCGAGCACTCCCAGCAGCGCTATGCGGACGTGCGCAGCAGGGAGCAGAGATTCGCGACCGAGCGCTCCGCCCTCGAAGCGCAGCTCGCCGAGCAGACGGCGGCCCTGGAGGCCCGTCTCGCCGAACACCACCAGGCGTACGAGAGCGACCTCGCCGAGCGCGCCCGGACGTACGAGAGCGATCTCGCGGAGCGTGCCCAGGCGTACGAGAGTGAACTCGCCTCGCAGTCCGCCGCCATGGAGCGGAAGCTCGCTGTCCAGCAGGCGGCCGTCGCCAGACTCGGCGACAGCGACCTCCCCGAAGCCATCAAGCGGCTGCGTGACGGCGAGGCCATCGACGACATCCTGGACGAGACCGAGCACCACGCCGAAGCCGGTCCCGCGCTGCGCGCGGCGCAGCGCAGGATCCTGAGGACCGCGCTCCTGGGGGTGGAGGAGGAGCTCAACCGCTCCACCTCGGCCGAGCAGGCCGTGGTCGGCATCGGCAGCCGGATCCACGTGCTGACGGGCCGGCTGCGCGGCCGGCTCCACGAGATGCAGGGCGAACACGGGCGGCTGCCCGTCGTGGCCCAGGGACTCATGGAGCTGGACCAGGAGATCGGCCCCGCCGACTGCCTCGCCGCCAGCATCGGGGTCCTCGGCGGCTCCGACCGGCCCGGACGCCAGTGGCAGGAGCCGCAGCGGCTGCTCAGTGTGGTCCGGGGCGGTATCGGACGCATCAAGGACTTCAACCGCATCCAGGTCCGGCACCTGCCCGAACTCGGCGTCGACGGCGGTCTGGTGGACCACCTCACGCTGATCTTCGCGCACCTCCTCGACAACGCGGCGCGCTACTCGCCGCCCACCGAGCCCGTGGTCGTCTCCGGCAAGGAGGTGCCCAACGGTGTCGGCATCGAGATCCAGGACGCGGGCAAGGGCCTGAGCGACGAGCGCAAGCGCGAGGCGGAGCAGTCCATCGCGGGCACCGCGAAGGGCCCCGGCCTCGGCGGCATCTCGGAGGACGCCAACCTCGGCCTCCGCGTGGTGGGCGCCCTGGCGCGCCGCTACGGCATCCGCGTCACCTTCGCCGACTCGCCGTGGCTCGGCACCTCCGTCGTCGTGGTGGTTCCCCACAAGTACTTCAGCCACCTGTCCGCGCCCGTGGCCGAACCGGTCCGGCCCGCCGCCGGAAGGCCGGAGCCGGCCGCGCCCCTCGCGCGCCGTGCCGCCCCCGCCGTGGCGCAGGCCCCCGCGCCGGCCGCGTCCGCCGTGCCCGTGGAGAGCACCGAGGACGTGGAAGCCGTGGACACCACCCCCGGTGGCCTGCCGCGGCGCAGGAGCAGGCGGCCGGACGCGCCGAGCGCCCGTCCGGCCGGCGCCGACCGGACCGCGGAGTCCGTGGCCGCCGTGCCGCCGGACGCCTCGTTCGCCGGCCTCGCCGCCTTCGCCACGGCCGGACGCGAGAGCGTCCCGCCCGGGGCCACGACCGCGCAGACCGGACCGGACGCCCGTGAGACGACTGCCGGCCGCGAGACCAACCGCACGGAAGAGAGCGACTAGTCCACATGACGCAACAGGGAACCGACGTGAGCTGGGCGCTCCGGGATCTGACGGAGAGCATCCGGGAGATCCGCTTCGCCCTCGTGGCCTCCAGTGACGGCAAGGCCATCACCTCCTACGGCGCCGACGACCCGGACGACGTGGACCGCTTCGCCGCCGTGGTCGCCGGACTGCAGGCGCTCGCCCAGCCGGTGGCCGAGCAATTCCCCACATACGCAGGCCAGTTGCGCCTGGCGATGATCGAGGTCGACGGTGGTCACCTCTTCGTCGTGCGGGCCGGTGTGGAGACGTACCTCGGGGTCCTCGCCAAGGAAGGGCTCGACCAGGGCCTGCTCGGACACCAGATGAGGGACCTGGCGCGCAGGATGGGTGAGCTTCTCGGCACCAGCCCGCGCCTGGAGGAGCACTCTGGATGAGTGGTCCCCGCCGACCGTCGGACCCACCCGGTCTGGAGCGCTACTACGTCCTCACCGGAGGACGCAGTGGGCCGGGGGGGTCGGCGTCGACCCTGGACGTGGCGACCCTCATCACCTCCCGTGCTGCGGCCGAGACCGGCCTCCAGCACGAGCACGAGGAGATTCTGCGGCGCTGCCGCGATCCGCTGTCGGTCGCCGAACTCGGCGCCCACCTCGGATTGCCCTTCAACATTCTCGCGGTACTCCTGGCCGACCTGCTGGACGCAGGCCGCGTCGAGGCCCGTGATCCCATCCCGGCGTCAGCCGCCGGCCGCGGGCCCGACATCGCGCTCCTTGAGGAGGTACTCAGTGGACTTCAAAGGCTTTGACCATCCCGACCGGCAGACGGCCGGGGGCACCCGCTCGGTGAAGGTGATGATCGCCGGCGGGTTCGGCACCGGGAAAACCACCCTGGTGCGTTCGGTCAGCGACATCAAGCCGCTCACCACCGAGGAGACGCTGACCCAGGCCAGCGTGGACGTCGACGACCTGATCGGGGTGGCGGACAAGCAGGAGACCACCGTCAGCCTCGACTTCGGCAAGATCGGCCTCAACGACGAGCTGATGCTCTACCTGTTCGGGACACCGGGGCAGGAGCGGTTCTGGTTCCTGTGGAACGGCCTGTTCAAGGGGGCGCTCGGGGCCGTCGTCCTGGTGGACACCCGGCGGCTGGCCTCCAGTTTCCGGGCGATCGAGGAGATGGAGCGGCAGGACGTGCCCTTCGTCATCGCGCTCAACGTGTTCCCCGACTCGCAGCAGCACCCCGTCGAGGAGATCCGGGACGCCCTGGACATCCCCGCCCACACCCCCGTCGTGACCTGCGACGCCCGGGACCGGAACTCCAGCCGTGACGTGCTGATCGCGCTGATCCGCCACCTCAAGGCACGTTCCGACGCCGCCCTGGAGCCCCGATGACCGAGCTCCCGGAGAACGGCCCGGACGCCCCCCGAGGGTGCCCCGTCATGCACGGCGCCGGGGGTGACCTCACCCGGCTGTACGGGCCGGACGCGGCGATCGACCCACAGGGCATCTACGACCGGCTCCGCAAGGAACACGGGGCGGTGGCACCGGTGCTCCTGGAGGGGGACGTCCGCGCCTGGCTGGTCCTCGGCTACCGCGAGAGCCGGCGGGTGCTGGACAACCCCCTCCAGTTCAGCCGGGACTCGCGCATCTGGCGGGACTTCGAGGAGGGCGGCGTCGAGGAGACCTCGCCGCTCATCCAGATGCTCGGCTGGCGCCCCGACTGCGTGTCCCAGGACGGCGAGCCGCACCGCAGGCTGCGCCGGGCCGTCACCGACAACCTGGACACCCTCGCGGGGCGCGGCATCCGGCGCCACGTCACGCACTTCGCGAACAAGCAGATCGACGCGTTCGCCGGGAAGGGCGGCGCCGACCTGGTGGGCGAGTACGCCGAGTACCTGCCGATGCTCGTGCTGACACGGCTGTTCGGCCTCCCGGCGGCCGGGGGGCGCAGCCTCGCGGTCTCCTGCGCCCAGGTCATCAAGGGCGGGCCGGACGCCCTGGAGCACAACGACCGCATCATGGAGATCCTCGGCGAACTCGCCGAGCGCAAGCGCGCCGAGCCCGGTCCGGACTTCACCACCGGGCTGCTCGCCCACACCGCGGGCCTCGACGAGGAGGAGATCCTCAGCCACCTGCGCCTGGTGCTGATCACCGCCCACACCACGACCAGCAATCTGCTGGCCCGGGTGCTGGAGCTGGTCCTCACCGACGCCTCGCGCCTCGCGGGGCTGGTCAGCGGTCAGCTGAACATCTCCGAGGTGGTCGAGGAGGTCATGTGGAACACCCCGCCGCTGGCGGTCCTCCCGGGCCGTTTCGCCACCTCGGACCTCGAACTCGGCGGTACCCAGGTCAAGGAGGGCGACCTGCTGGTGCTGGGGCTCGCCGCGGGGAACCTCGACCCCGACATCCGGCCCGACGCGGGCGTCTCCGTGCACGGCAACCAGTCGCACCTCGCGTTCAGCGGCGGACCCCACGAGTGCCCCGGCCAGAACATCGGCCAGGCCATCATCGAGACCGCCGTGGACGTCCTGCTGCACCGGCTGCCCGGGCTGCACCTGGCGGTGCCCGCCGACGAACTCACCTCGACCGCCTCCACCTGGGAAGCGCGTCTGGACTCCCTCCCGGTGGAGTTCGCCCCGGTCTGACGCCGCCCCCGGTGGCCCCGCCCGTCCCGCCGCCCGGCCGGTTCCCCGGCCGGGCGGCGGCGTCGTGTCAGACGGCGAGCAGATCGTCCAGCGAGCCCCGGCCCGCCAGCTCGGCCGTGGCGGCAGGCCCCTCCTTCGCGGCGGCGTACCGGCCCGAGGTCAGCGCCCACTCGTAGTTGCCGCCGATCCAGTGCTGGATGGCCTCCACCCCCATCCGCACCCGCTCCCGCTCCTCGGCGCCGAGGCCGAGCTCCGCGCACATCACCGGTACCCGCGCCTCCAGTTCGAGGTACTCGTCCAGGCACCGGGTGGTCATGCGGTACGCCTCGTCGGCGGCCTGCTCCCAGGTGCCGCCGCGCTCCCGGTGCAGCACGGCGATGAGGTTGTGACCGTCGCCGCGGCGCCGCTCCCGCTCGAAGGAGTGGATGTCGTTCATGAACCCGATGGTGTCCGCGGCGAGGTCACGCATCCTGACCATCAGGTCGTGCGCCTGCACCTGGGCCGGCACCTCGAACCCGCGGCTGCGTTCCCCCGCGTCGATGCTGTGGTGGATGCCCACGGTACGGCGCCGGAATTCCGCGTACTCCGCGACGCCGAGGGAGCCCGCGCGGCCCTCGGCCGCCAGGTCGACCTCCTCGGTGTGCGCCACGAGGAAGCGCCCCCAGGAGGCGGCGAACCGGGTCTGCCATGTCAAGGACATGCCATCCGAAAGATGGGCCCACACCTCGGCCCAGGCCACGGTGATCGGGCACACCACGCGGGGGGTCGTCCCGGCGGGCCGCATCGGTGTTGCTATCAGCTCCCGCGCGACCTCGGCTATCCGGTCCGCGCGGTCGGGGCTCCCGGAGTCGAACTGGTCGTCGAACAGGAAGGCCAGGGAGAACCAGTTCATCAGGACGACCATGTCCTCGGCCGAGGCGTGCGGGTAGGTCCGGGCCGCAGCCTGGGGCAGGTCCCAGGACTGGTACTCCTCGAACCCGGCCTGGCTCCGTACCAGGCCCTTCTCCCACACCCAGCGCAGATGGCGCTCCCGGGCGGGGGCGAGGTGCTCGCTGACCGGGGTGGCGAAGGGGAGGTCGAACGTGACGTCCTGCGGCATTGGCGTCCTCTCGTGAGGCGGATCGCAGGCCCCCGCCCCTGCGACAGGGCGATCGGAATTGACGCCCATTGACTCGAAGTGCACGTTTAGAGCGCGAATATGACGGCCCCTCATGTGCGCCCTGAGGCTGCCCAGAGCCTAAACGATCTACGCCCCATGATCAGCTCGAAGTGGTTTTTACGGAACCAGAGCTTCCCCTCCGGGCTCCGGACTCCGTGTCGACCGGCTCCCGGCCTCGCGCCCGGCCGGGCTGCGGGCTCCGCGCCCGACCGGGCTCCCGCCTCCGCGCGCCCGGCCGGGCGGCACCTTCCGGACGGCCGGGCTCCCGGCACGGCGGCCCGACCGTCCGGAAGGCGCCGGTCCGTCAGATGATCGGCGGACGCCCCACGCGTGTCATCCGCCACACCGTGCTCCAGCGCATCGGCCGTCGTTCACCGCACGCCGTGCGGGCGCCCTCGGAGAAGCCGGCCGCCCAGGCGCGCAGTCCGGAGGCCGAGCGGGTGCGGGCGACGGTGAGCAGGATCCAGGTGCCGAGGTAGACCGGGACCAAGAGGGCGGGCAGGTGGCGCCGGGCCAGCCAGACGCGGTTGCGGGCCGTCATCCGGTGGTAGACCGCGTGCCGGGCCGGGGACGTCCGGGGGTGCTGGAGCAGCAGCCCGGGCTCGTAGAGGATCTTCCAGCCCGCGTCGAGCGCCCGCCAGGACAGGTCGGTCTCCTCGTGCGTGAAGAAGAACTCGGCCGGCCAGGGGCCCGTCTCGGCGAGCATCCGCATCGAGAGTGCATGGGCGCCGCCGAGGAACGCGGTGACCGGGCCGCCGCGCATCGGGTCCTTGGCGCGCAGCCGCGGCACGTGCCGGCGCTGGGTCTCGCCGTGCTCGTCGGCGATGCGGAACCCGACGATGCCGAGGCCCGGGTCGGCCGCGTACAGCTCCCGGACCTTGCGGAACACGTCCTTGTCCACCAGGAGCCCGTCGTCGTCCAGCTCGATCACCACGTCCACGTCGCCGAAGCCGGCCAGCGCGTCCAGGGCCTCGTTGCGTCCGCCGGGGCAGCCGAGGTTCTCGTCGAGTTCGAGCAGGGTCACGCCGCCGGCCAGGTCCGTCAGACCGGGGAACGCGCCGTAGTCGGGGAGGGGCGAGCCGTTGCCCACGACGACCACGCGGGAGGGGCGCACGTCCTGCATCGCCACCGACGCGAGCAGCGCCTCGACCTGCTCCGGGCGGTCTCCCATGGTGATGACGGACACACCGATGCGTGGTTCGGACAAGGCTCGGCTCCTGGTTTCCCGGCGGCTGTGGCACCGCGGTACCGCCGCGGTGCCCGTGATCGTAACGTCTCCTGTTCAGCCGCCGTCCGGCGCCCGGTCACCGGGAGGACGCCTCTCGTTCAGCCGGGCGGGGATCGGCGTGCCCGGGCGCCGGGCGGCGGTGGTGCGACGGCCGTCATCCTGCCGCGCCCGCGTCCCCCGTCCCCGGCCCGACGCGCCCGGCGGGCGTCCTGCTGCCCGGCCGGCCGAGGAAGGCCCCCGCGAGCAGTGCCCCGGCGAGGACGAGCGCCGAGTTGACCAGGATCGCGGCCGAGACCCCGGACAGGACCGCCGCCGGTCCGGTGCCCGTGCCCGTCCGGGCCGTGACGACGGCGCTCATCACCGGGATGCCCAGGGCGATCCCCACCTGCTGGGTCATCGTCGCGAGCCCGGTCGCCAGCCCCTGCTCCGTGTCGGGGAGGCCGGAGGTGGCGGTGACCATGAAGCCCACGATCATCAGCATGTTGCCGACGCCGCCGACGAAGCTCGCCACCAGCAGGAGCGCGATCCAGCCGTCGGAGGTGCCGAGCGCCACCAGGGAGAGCGTCGCGGCGGCCTGGACGGTCCCGCCGAGGACGATGGCGCGCCGGTTGCCGAACCGCCCGACCGCACGGCCGCCGAGGAGACCGCCGGTCACGGTCCCGGCGCCCAGGACGCCGAAGGCGAGCCCGGTCGCGAGCGGGGAGCGGCCGAGGACCTCCTGGAGGTAGAGCGTCAGCAGGAAGACCAGCGAGGTCTCGGTGACGAAGGCGATCAGCCCGGTGGTGTTCCCCCAGACGACGCTGCGCCGCCGGAGGATGTGCACGGGCACCAGCGGCGCCGCCGCCCGCTTCTCGATGAACCAGAACCCGGTGAGGAGCACGGCGCCCGCGAGGAGTGGGGCCAGGGTCGCGGGGGTGGTCCAGCCGGTCTCGCCGGCCCGGGTCAGTCCGTGGACGAGCAGGAGCAGGCCGCCGGTGACGGCCGCGGCCCCCGGCAGGTCGAGCTTCGGCCGCCCGGCGGGCCGCGACTCGGTGATCACGGACGGGGCGAGGGCGACGACGAGCACGGCCACGGGGACGTTGACGAAGAAGGCCCAGCGCCAGGACAGCAGATCGGTCAGCAGGCCGCCGAGGACCGCACCCGCGGTGAAACCCGCCGACATCAGCGCGCCGTTGAGGCCGAGGGCGCGCTCGCGGAGCGGCCCCTCCGCGAACGCCGTGGTGAGCAGGGCGAGGCCGGCCGGGGTGACGGCGGCGGTGGCGAGGCCCTGCAGGACGCGGGCGGTGAGCAGGACCTCGGGGGAGGTGGCGATCCCGCCGAGCACCGAGGAGAGGCCGAGGACGACCATGCCGCCGACGAACAGCCGCTTGCGGCCGACGAGATCGGCGACGCGCCCGAACAGCAGGGTGAAACCCGCGGCGGCGAGGGCGAAGGAGGTGGCGATCCACTGGAGGTGGGCGAGGGAGAACCCGAGTCCCTCCCCGACGGCGGGCAGGGCGACGTTCAGGATCGAGAAGTCGACGGCGACCATGAACTGCGCGCCGAGGAGGAGGACGAGGACGAGCTTCTGCCGGCCGGTCGTGCGCGGGGCCGGAGTGGCGGGATCCGCGGTGGCGGACGCCGTGCTGGACGTGGACATGGGGGTGCCCTTCCTGGAGACCCGGGAGTTTAACGGTCCTTTAGTTCCGTTAAGATGAAGGTCACCGTAGCAGGGGTGAGGCGACTAATGGAACGGGAGACCCGTTATGAATGGGATGGATGGGGAGCCGGGCACGGTCCGGCCCGGCGGGCGCACCGCACGGGTGCGGGAGTCCGTGCTGCGCGCGGCCGGTGACGCACTGGTCGAGCACGGCTTCGACGGGCTCGACCTCGCCGACGTCGCCCGCCGCGCCGAGGTCGGCAAGACCACGGTCTACCGCCGCTGGTCCACCACGGCGGGGCTGGTCGCCGACCTGCTGACGGACATGGCGGAGCAGTCGGAGGCGCGCAGCGACACGGGCTCCCTGGACGAGGACCTCCGCGCCAACGCACGGCTGGTGGTGCGGACGCTGACCGACGGGCGGCAGGGGCCGCTCTTCACGGCCGTCGTCGCGGCGGCGACCTGCGACGGCCGGACGGCCGACGCCCTGCACCGCTTCTACGCGGTGCGCATCGACGAGTGGGCCGGCTGTGTCGACGCGGCGGTCGGGCGGGGGGAGCTGCCCCCGGGCACCGACGCCCGCGAGGTGATCCGGGCGGTGTCCGCGCCGCTCTACTACCGGCTGCTGGCCAGCGGCGACCCCCTCGACGAGGAGGCCGCCGACCGTGCCGCCCGCGCGGCGGCGGTGGCCGCACGGGCGGGCGTGTACGCGAGCTGAGACGGGTGCGGGGGTGCGGTGCGCCGGGGTGGAGGGCTGGGCCGGCGGGGCTGCCGGGGCCGAGGGGTGTCGGGCGCCGGGCCGCCGGCGCCGGGGTGCGGGATGTCCGCTGACCGGGCGGGACGCAGACCGGCCCGACCGCGGCTCGGGCACGCGGCCGGGCGAATGGCGGCAGGGGGCTCGGGGTGTCCCGCCGCCCAGGATCCCGACCGCGCTCGGGCACGCGGCCGGGTGCACGGCGGCAGGGGCCTCGGGCCGTCCCGGCAGCCGGTCCCGCCCCGGTGCCCGCCGCCCGGGACTCCGTCCCGCCCCTCAGTCGATGCGGGTTCCCGTGCCGCTGACCCTGACCCGGGTGTCACCCGGCGTCAGTCCGACGGTGAGGGTGCCGGGCCGCCCCATGTCCGCGCCCTGGTGCAGGGTGAGGACGGCGTCGTCCGGGACCAGGCCGAGCTCGCGTGCGTACGCGCCGAACGCGGCGGCCGCCGCGCCCGTCGCCGCGTCCTCGACGGCGCCGCCGACCGGGAACGGGTCCCGTACGTGGAAGACGGCGGCGGACTCCCGCCACACCAGCTGAACGGTCGTCAGGCCCAGCCGGTGCATGAACGCCTCCAGCCGGGCGAAGTCGTACGCCAGGTCCGCCAGCCGCTCCCGGCTCGCCGCGGCCAGCACCAGGTGGCGGGCGCCGGCGTACGCGATGCGGGGCGGCAGTGCGGGGTCCAGATCCGCGGCCGGCCAGTCCAGGGCGGCCAGGGCCTCCGCCAGGTCCGCGGACCCGGCCTCCTCGACGTACGGCTCGACGCTGGTGAGGGTGGCGCGGAGCTCACCGTCCTCGCGGGCCACGGTGACCGGCACCGGACCGGCCGGGGTGGTGAAGAGCAGATCGCCCGGGCCGTCCCGCTCGGCCAGCGCGAGCGCCGCGGCGACCGTGGCGTGCCCGCAGAAGGAGACCTCGGCCTTCGGGCTGAAGAAGCGCAGCGTGTGTCCGCCGCGGCCGTCCGGCGCGGTGAGGAACGCCGACTCGCTGTACCCCAGCTCCGCCGCGACGGCGAGCATCTGTGCGTCGTCGAGTCCGGAGGCGTCCAGCACGACCCCCGCGCGGTTGCCCCCGCCGGGATCGGCGGAGAACGCGGTGTAGTGGAGGACCTCGGCGCTGGATCGGCTGCTCATGCCACAGCCCAACCAGGGCCGCCGGCGGCGCATTCCCGCGGCGCCCCGGAGCGGCGTCCCCGAGCGCGGTGTTCCTGGTTCCCGAAGCGCCGGCGGCGTCCCCGAGCAGGTTCCCGGGGCGGCGGTGCCGTCCTCCCGGGCCTTCAGCAGGGGTGGTCCGGGGTCCTGACTCCCCGGACCACCCCCTGGCCGCACTGCGGACCCCCCGGCCGCGGCGGCCTTCTCACTGTGGTCAGTGACAGACCTTCACACCGGTGCCCCTGCCCCAGGAGCAGGAGTCCAGGAGGCTGCCGCCCGGCTTGATCAGCCGGGCCTTGTCGCCGGTGTTGTTCCAGACGTACGAGCCGCGGTTCCAGTACACGTGGGCCGCGGAGTTCCTGCCCTTGCCGGTGTGCACCCGGACCGTCTTGCCGGCGGCGACGGCGAGGCTCGGGAAGGTGTACGTGTAACCGGTGTTGTCCTTCAGCCGGTAGCCCTTGAGCTGCAGCTTGGACCTGCCGTTGTTGTGTATGTCCACGTACTCGGCGTTGAGGGACGTGTTCGTCCGGGTGTCCTTGCCGGGGCTGTCGTACTGGATCTTGCCGAGGTGCAGCCCGCCCTGGTGGGAGGCCGCCGAAGCCGGGACCGAGGCGAGGAGCGAGCCGGCCAGAGCGGTCGCGGCGGCCAGGGCGAGGGGCCCGGCGGTACGTATGCGCATGCTGTGTGGTCCTTCTGTGGTCTTCCGGTGAAGGTCAGCAGCATACGGGCAGAAGACGTTCATCCGGAACTGACGACAAAAGTTTTCAAGTTGCTTTATTTGGTGGTCAGTTCCGGGTTTACCTCGATCGGAATTGATCAGCCGCGGCCCACGTACGGCATGGCCGTCGCCAGCACGGTGGCGAACTGGATGTTGGCCTCCAGGGGCAGTCCGGCCATGTGCAGGACCGTCCGGGCCACGTCGTCCGCCGCCATGACCGGCTCGGCCGCCACCTCGCCGTTGGCCTGCAGGATCCCCGCGCTCATCCGCTCGGTCATGTCCGTCGCCGCGTTGCCCACGTCGATCTGCCCGCAGGCGATCCGGTACGGCCGCCCGTCCAGCGACAGCGACTTCGTCAGTCCGGTCACCGCGTGCTTCGTCGCGGTGTACGCGGGGGAGTGCGGACGCGGCGCGTGGGCCGAGACGGAGCCGTTGTTGATGATCCGGCCGCCCTGCGGGTCCTGTTCCTTCATCAGGCGGTACGCCGCCTGGGCGCACAGGAACGTCCCCGTCAGATTGACGTCCACCACCGCCCGCCAGTCCTCGTACGCGAGGTCCTCGACCGGGGTGGAGCGCGGCCCGAACGTCCCCGCGTTGTTGAACAGCAGGTCCAGCCGGCCGAAGCGGTCCCGTACGGAGGCGAAGAGCGCGGCCACCCCGTCCGGATCGCTCACGTCGGTGGGCACGCGGACGGTGGTCCCCGGGCCGGCCGCCGCGGCCGTCTCCTCCAGGGCCGCGGCCCGCCGCCCCGCCAGCACCACGGTCCAGCCCGCACCCGTGAGGGTGAGGGCGACGGCCCTGCCGATCCCCGAACCCGCACCCGTGACGACGGCGATTCTCTGCTCAGCGTTCATGGCCCGGCAGCGTACGGGAGGTTTCGCGGCGGCCGGCACCCGGTGCTCACCACACCGCCATATGGATGCTGTGTACGTGCCAACGGAAAGTCGTGGCGCCGCACTTCCCTTCCTCTGACAGCATCCGGCACGGGAGGGGCATATGACACCCGCACAGATCACCAGGACGCCCGGGCGGCACGGCCACGCCACCGAGCTGCGCAGCGCCGCACGCAGGCTCGTGTCCGGGCCGGGCCGCCGCCGATTCCTCACCGTCACCGGTGCCGCCGCCGCACTCGCCCTCACCGTCGGCCTGCCCGGCGCGGGCACGGCGGCCGCCGCCGAGCTGGACGCCCGGAGGATCACCGAGGACCCGTTCACCCTCGGGGTGGCGTCCGGGGACCCGCTGCCGACGTCCGTGCTGCTGTGGACGCGGCTCGCGCCCCGCCCCTACGAGGCCGACGGCGGGCTGCCCGCCCGGCGCGTCGAGGTCCGCTGGGAGATCGCCCGCGACGAGCGCTTCCGCCGGATCGTCCGGCGCGGCACCGCCACCGCCCACCCGGAGTTCGGGCACAGCGTGCACGTCGAGGTGCGGGGGCTCGACCCCGACCGGGGCTTCCACTACCGCTTCCGCGCCGGCGACTGGACCAGCCCCGCCGGACGCACCCGCACCGCGCCGTCCCCCGGCGCCCGCAACAGCTCCCTGACCCTGGCCGCCGTCTCCTGCCAGGCGTACCACGACGGCTACTTCACGGCCTACCGGCACCTCGCGGACGAGGACGTCGACGTGGTGTTCCACCTCGGCGACTACCTCTACGAGTACGCGGTCACCGCCGCGGGCGGCGCCCGCGCCTACACCGACCGCGTGCTGCCCGCCCACTTCGCCCGGGAGACCGTCACGCTGGAGGACTACCGGATGCGGTACGGCCTCTACAGGTCGGACCCGGACCTGCGCGCCGCACACGCCGCGCACCCCTTCGTCGTCACCTGGGACGACCACGAGACCGAGAACAACTACGCGGGCGACACCCCGGAGAACGACGTCCCCCCGGAGGAGTTCCTGCTGCGCCGGGCCGCCGCCTACCGGGCGTACTGGGAGAACCAGCCGCTGCGCACCCCGCAGCGCCCCGCCGGCCCCGACATGCGGCTGTACCGGCGGCTGCGCTTCGGCGGGCTCGCCCAGTTCGACGTCCTCGACACCCGTCAGTACCGCAGCGACCAGGCGTACGGCGACGGCTGGCAGGTCCCCGGGCCCGAGTCCGAGGACCCCGCGCGCACCATGACGGGCGCCGCCCAGGAGCGCTGGCTGCTCGACGGCTGGAAGGCCTCGGACGCCCGCTGGAACGTCGTGCCCCAGCAGGTCACCTTCGCCCGGCGGCGCAACGTGCCGGCCGGCGTCCACAAGCTGTCCATGGACTCCTGGGACGGCTACCCCGCCTCCCGGCAGCGGCTCATGGACGGCGCCGAGGCCGCCGGGATCGAGAACCTGATGGTCCTGACCGGCGACGTGCACGTCGCGTACGGCTTCGACCTGAAGGCCGACTTCGACGACCCTGAGTCCCGGACCGTCGGCACGGAGATCGTGACCACCTCGGTCTCCAGCGGCAAGGACGGCTCCGAACGGCCGGCCAACTGGGACAACCTCACCCGGGCCAACCCGCACCTGAAGTTCTACGACGGACGCCGCGGCTACACGCTCGTCACCCTCGGCACCCGGCAGGCGCGTGCCGACTTCCGTACGGTGCCGGCGGTCACCACCCCCGGCGCGCCGGTCGGCACGGCCGCCTCCTTCGTGACCGAGGCGGGCGACCCGGGACTCACCCCCGCCTGACCCGCCACCGGCAGCGAACGCGCCCCGGCCCGGACCCGGTCCGGGGCCTTCGGGTCCCGGCCGGTCCCGCGCGGCCCGCGACCTGCCCGGGGGAGTCCTCCGTCAGGCGGGGTCGTCCGCCGGGTAGCGGACGCCGATCCGCTCGCGCACCGCGTCGAGCGTCCGCATCACGGCGAGCGAGCCCTCCAGCGGCACCAGCGGGGACTCCGTCTCCCCGGCCAGCAGCGCCCGTGTCACCTCGGCGGCCTCGTACTGCATGCCCGAAAGGCCCTGCGGGCCGGGGCCCGTGACGACCTTCTCCGGCTCCCGCCCCGGCCGGTGCAGGAAGAAGTGGTCCGGGTGGAAGAAGTCCCGGGGGAGGTCGATCCGCCCCGCCGTGCCCGTGACGGTCGCGGAGGCCTGCAGGTCACCGACGAGGGAGCAGCTCAGCAGCGCCGTGGCACCGGAGTCCCAGCCCAGCAGCATCCCGGTGTTCAGGTCGACCCCCTCCGGGGACAGCAGCGCGTCGGCCTGCACCCGGTCCGGTTCGCCCAGCAGCAGCTGGGCGAACGACACCGGGTAGACCCCCAGGTCCAGCAGCGCGCCGCCGCCCAGCGCGGGATCGCGCAGCCGGTGCTCAGCCCCGAAGGTGCCCGCGAAGCCGAAGTCGGCCCGGACGGTGCGGATCTCGCCGATCGCGCCGTCCCGCACCAGCTCGGTGATCCGGCGGACCAGCGGATCGCAGTACGTCCACATGGCCTCCATCAGGAACAGCCCGCGCTCCCGGGCCAGTTCCACCAGCTCCCGGGCCTCGCGCTCATTGAGCGTGAACGCCTTCTCGCACAGGACGTGCTTGCCGGCCGCCAGGGCGAGCCCGGCCGCCTCCCGGTGCGCCGAGTGCGGGGTGGCGACGTACACCACGTCCACGGCCGGGTCGGCGACCAGCTCCGCCCAACTGCCGTACGCCCGGCCGATCCCGAACCTCCCGGCGAACGCCCGCGCGGAGGCCTCGGTACGGGAGGCGACGGCCACCACCTCGGCCCCGGAGTCCTGCATCGCCATCAGGTCGGCGGTGAACCTCGCGGCTATGCCGCCCGTCGCCAGAACACCCCAACGCACCGTCCCGCTCATGCCGCCCGCCCTCGGAAAAGGTATCGACCACTACGACTGACCTGAGAGCATAGATGTGGATTCAACGAAGCGGAGACGAGGATGCCGGACAGCGGCGCGAGCCGGGCCCAGCGAACAGACGAGCACATACCGACGAACGACACGGGCGCCGCACTCGGCGCCCAGGCCACCGCCACCCCCACCGCTGCGGGTGTCCCGGCCATCTCCCTGACCACCGCGCCGGGTGTCCCGGCCGCCTCCACGACCGGCGCACGGCGGGCCGGACTCCTGGTCACCCTGGTGCTGGGCGGACTCACCGCCCTGCCGCCGCTGTCCATGGACATGTACCTCCCGGCACTCCCGGAGGTGACCGACGCGCTGCACGCACCCGCCGCGACGGTCCAGCTCACCCTGACCGCCTGCCTCACCGGCATGGCACTCGGCCAGCTCGTCGTCGGCCCCATGAGCGACCGCTGGGGCCGGCGCACGCCGCTGCTCCTCGGCATGGTCGTCTACGTGCTCGCCACCGCGATCTGCGCCGTCGCCCCCACCGCGGAGCTGCTCATCGGCTTCCGGCTCCTCCAGGGGCTGGCCGGCGCCGCGGGCATCGTGATCTCCCGGGCCGTGGTGCGCGACCTCTACGACGGCGACGAGATGGCGCGGTTCTTCTCCACCCTGATGCTGATCTCGGGGGTCGCGCCGGTCGTCGCGCCGGTGATCGGCGGCCAGGTGCTCCAGTTCACCGACTGGCGGGGCATCTTCGTCGTCCTCACCCTGGTCGGCGTGCTGCTCACCCTCGTCGTCTGGAAGTGGCTCCACGAGACGCTCCCCGCGGAGCAGCGGCACACCGGCGGTGTCGGCGACGCGCTGCGCACCATGCGCGGGCTGCTCGCCGACCGGGTGTTCACCGGCTACATGATCGCGGGCAGCCTCGCCTTCGCCGCGCTCTTCGCCTATGTGAGCGCGTCCCCGTTCGTCGTCCAGGAGATCTACGGCGCCTCGCCGCAGACCTTCAGCCTGCTCTTCGGGATCAACTCCATCGGTCTGATCGCCGTCGGCCAGATCAACGGCAAGCTGCTCGTCGGCCGGGTCAGCCTCGACAAGGCGCTCGGCCTCGGCCTCGCCGTCATCTCCGTCGCGGCGCTCGCCCTGCTGCTGATGACCTCCGGGGTCTTCGGCGAGGTCGGTCTGGTGCCGGTGGCCGTCGGGCTGTTCGTGCTGATGTCCGCGATGGGCCTGGCGATGCCCAACACCAACACCCAGGCCCTGATGCGCACCCGGCACGCGGCCGGCTCGGCCTCCGCGCTGCTGGGGACCTCCCAGTTCCTGATCGGCGCCATCGCCTCGCCGCTGGTCGGGATCGCCGGTGAGCGGACCGCCGTCCCCATGGCCGTCGTCCAGGTGGTCTGCGCGCT
The DNA here is from genome assembly GCF_040613235.1 of Streptomyces sp. NPDC006296. Lineage (NCBI taxonomy): Bacteria > Bacillati > Actinomycetota > Actinomycetes > Kitasatosporales > Streptomycetaceae > Streptomyces > Streptomyces sp. NPDC006296. The sequence goes on from NZ_JBEXRT010000001.1 coordinate 192,012, forward strand.
GTCCGCGGTGGTGTGCTTCCTGCTGCTGTGCCGCCCGTGGCGGAGGGCGGGCACCGGACGCGAGCCGCACCTGAAGGGCTGAACGCGGCCCCGACGCGTACGTGAGGGCTCGGGCGGGCCGTGACCCGCCCGGGCCCTCACGGCAACCGGCCCGCCGCGGCCGGCGGTCCGGTCCGGCAGCCGCCCGTCCCGGACCACCGGGCTGCGGGACACCGGGACGCTGCGCCTACAATTCGGCGGTGAACGCCACCCTCCCCACCGGTGAAGCCCTGCGCGCGGCACTGGCCGCCCTGCTCGACGGGCTGCCCCCGACCCGGGCCGCGCAGGCCGTCGACCGGCTGATCGCCAGCTACCGCGGGACCACCCCCACCGACGCCCCGATCCTGCGTGACCGCGCGGACGTCGCCGCCTACGCCGCGTACCGGATGCCCGCGACGTTCGAGGCGGTACGGTCCTGCCTCGCCGCACTCCGTGAGGCGGCGCCGGACTGGGAGCCCGCCACCCACACCGACATCGGGGGCGGTACGGGCGCGGCGAGCTGGGCGGTCGCCGGGGCCTGGGACGGGCCGCGGAGCACGGTGCTGGACTGGTCGGAGCCCGCCCTCGCGCTCGGCCGCGAGCTCGCCGAGGCCTCCGGCGTCCCCGCGCTGCGGGCCGCCACCTGGGAGCGGGCGAGGATCGGCACGTCACCGGCCCCGGCCCCCGCGGACCTGGTGACCGTCTCGTACGTGCTCAAGGAGCTCACGGCCGCGGACCGGGCCGCGGTGGTGGACGCCGCGGCGTCCGCCCGGGCCGTGGTGATCGTGGAGCCCGGCACCCCCGACGGCTACGCACGCGTCATCGAGGCCCGCGACCGGCTGATCGCCGCCGGGTTCGGTGTCGCGGCGCCCTGCCCCCACGACGACGCCTGCCCCATCGAGCCGGGCACGGACTGGTGCCACTTCTCGGCGCGGGTCAGCCGCTCCTCCCTGCACCGCCAGGTCAAGGGCGGCTCGCTCAGCCACGAGGACGAGAAGTTCAGCTACGTCGTGGCGACCCGGTTCCCCACCGTCCCCGCCACCGCCCGGGTCACCCGCAGACCGCAGATCCGCAAGGGCCAGGTGCTGCTGGAACTCTGCACCCGGGACGAGGGCCTGCGGCGCGCCACCGTCACCAAGCGGCACGGGACGCTCTACCGCGCCGCCCGCGACACCGCGTGGGGCGACGCCTGGCCGCCGCCCGAGGACAGCCCCTGACCGGGGGCGCCGAGTCTGGTCACCCCCTCCCCGGTGCGGCCCGCAGCTCCTGGGTGCAGCACTTCACGCTGCCGCCGCCCTTGAGCAGTTCGCCCAGGTCCATCGGGACCGGCTCGAAGCCCCGGTCCCGCAGCGGGTCGAGGAGCCCCACCGCGGCCTGCGGGAGCAGCACGTGGCGGCCGTCGCTGACCGCGTTGAGACCGAGCCTGGCGGCGTCCGCCCGCCCGGCCCGCAAGGCGTCGGGGAAGAGCCGGGCCAGCACCGCGCGGCTGCCCGGCGAGAACGCCTCCGGGTAGTACATGATCTCGTCGGCCGCGTCGTCCAGGACGCACAGCGCCGTGTCCAGGTGGTAGTAGCGCGGGTCCACCAGATCCAGGCCGATCACCGGCCGGCCGAAGAACTCCTGGGCCTCGCCGTGGGAGAGCGGACTGGACCGGAAGCCCCGCCCGGCCAGCAGGTACGAGGCGGTCACCGCGAAGTCGCCCTCGCCCTCGTTGACATGGGCCGGCTCGTGGATCTCGGTGAAGCCGTCGGCCCGGAACCACTCCCGGTGCGCCTCCGCCTCCGCGTACCGCTCCCGGTAGGCGAACCGGGCGCCCAGCACCCGCCCGTCGATCACGGTGGCGCCGTTCGCCGCGAACACCATGTCGGGGAGGTCGGGCCGGGGGGTGAGGAGTTCGACGGTGTGGCCGAGCGACCGGTAGCGGTCGCGCAGGTCCTCCCACTGGGTGGCGGCCAGGGGCAGGTCCACGGGCTTCGACGGATCCATCCACGGGTTGATGGAGTACGTGACCTCGAAGTGGTCCGGGGCGCACATCAGATAGCGACGGGGGGTGGCGTCACGGGTCAATGCAGGCTCCTCACGAACGGCGGTCCGGCCGCGGAACGGTGGGATGCGCACGGGGTGCGTGCGTGCGTTCATGGTGCGCCGGACCCGGACCGTCGCGCTGTGATCCGTTCGGGTGGTTCGGTGGGGCGCGGAGGCGGATGCCGGCCCGGCACGCAAGACGATACGTATCGGACCGCGACCCTCCAGGCCGGCCGGATGTCACCGCGCAGGACACCCCACGCGACCCGCCGCAGCGACCGCTCCCGCCGCGCCGTCCAGGACGCCGTGCTCACCCCCGTCGGCGAGGCGGGGTACGCGCGGACGACGGTCGAGGCCGTCGCCGCGCGGGCCGGGGCCGGCAGACAGACGATCTACCGCTGGTGGCCGTCGAGGGCGGCCGTGCTCATGGACGCGTTCCTCGACCGGTCCGCCCGCCGGGCGGCGGAGGCGGACGCGGCGGGAGAGGGCGGCCGGTCGGGCGTCCCGGACACCGGCGACCTGGCGGCGGACCTCAAGGCCGTGCTGCGGGCCACGGTCGACGAGCTGAACGACCCCGCGACCGACGCCCCCGTCCGGGCCCTCACCGCCGAGGGCGCCGTCGACCCGGAGTTCGGGGCCCGGTTCGTCGAGGAACTGCTCGAACCCCGGCTCCGGACGTACGTCACACGCCTGCGCGCCGCCCAGCGGCCCGGCCAGGTGCGTGCGGACGTCGAACCGCGGATCGCGGTGGAGCTGCTGGTCGCCCCGCTGACCCACCGCCGGCTGCTCAGGACGCTCCCGCTCACCCACGCGTACGCGGACGCGCTCGTCGACCACGCCCTGCGCGGACTCTCCCCCCGCGCATGAATCCGGCCAGGCGGATGATCACCCCCGGTACGCCGGCGGTCGCCTCCGCGTGACGGTCCGGGTACCCGCTTGGCGACTCCGGCCCCCCGAGGAGCAGGATGGTGGGAGCATGGTGGGGTAACCACTGAGGTGAGGGGATAGATGGGCGCCGATTCCAGCCGCCGCCGCGGCACCGAGGGCAGGATTTCCCAGTGGCTGCGCAGGCGGCCCAGACCGCAGCCGGAAGCCGACGACGCGGCACGGCTGGAGCTGCTCCTCGCCGTCGCCGAGGCCGGAATGCCGATCGCTCCCGCCGCGCACCCGTCCGGGTTCCGGTGCTCCTGCGAGCGCATCGGCTGTCCGACGCCCGCACGGCACCCGGTCTCCTTCGCCTGGCAGACCCAGTCCACGACGGACCGCGCGCAGATCGAGCGGTGGGCGGCCGACCAGCCGCTGGCCAACTTCATCACCGCCACGGGCCTCGTCCACGACGTCCTCGACGTCCCCCTCGCCGCCGGGCAGGCCGCCCTCGAACGGCTCACCGACGCGGGCGTCGACGTCGGCCCGGTGGCCCGGTCAGGCGCCGACCGGATGCTGTTCTTCAGCGCCACCCGCGGTACCCCGGAGGACGAGGACGAGTGGTGGCCGTGCGAGCTGGACTGCCACCCCGAGACCATGGACGAACACCCCGGGCTGCGCTGGCACTGCCGGGGCAGCTACGTCCTCCTGCCGCCCGCCAGGCTCCCCGGTGACCTGGACGTGCACTGGATCCGCGGACCCGAGCACCCGCTGCCCGATCCGCTGACCCTGCTGGAGACGCTCACCGACGCCTGCGCGCAGTACGCGGACTCGGCCGACGAGGGCGACCTCGACCACGGTTCGGTGGCCTGGCCGCTCAGCCGCTGAGGGAGCGGGGCCCGGCGCCGTCCGGCCGCGGCGGGACACACCGGTGCGGCCGGGCCCCCGCCGGACCCCGCCGCCCGGGACGCCCCTGGGCCCCGCCGCGCGCCGGTGTCCGCACGGGGTCCGTGGGTGCGCCGCGGGGCCGGGAGCCCGGTCCTGCGGCAGGACGGGCTGGCGTGCCGTGCGGCAGGGCTCAGGAGCCCTTCGCCGCGACCAGGCCGGGCAGCCGGTTCAGCAGGCGGACCCGCCCCTCGGCGCCCTTCCCGGGCACGAGGGCCAGCTGGCCGGAGACCCGCTCCTTGGTGAGGGTGCTCTTCACCTCGCCGGTCAGCAGCGCCCGCACATCGGCCGAGACCGCCGGCCGCAGCCCCTGGGCCGCCGTCTGCCGCTCGAAGTGCCTGCTGCTGAAGAAGACCAGCGCACCGCCGTCCTCCGTCGTCAGACCCAGCGGCGCGAACGTCCCCGAGTCCAGCTTCTGGTCGACGTACTGGTACGAGAAGCCCGCCCTGCGGGTGTTCTTCCGGGCCTCGCGCCAGCCCGAGGTCAGCGGCCCCGGGGCGAACACGTCCGGCGAGCCGTCGCTGAGGTAGTCCGTGTACGTGGTGCTCAGGTCCGCCGGCAGGGTGGCCAGTGCGGCGTCCGAGTCCGGGGCGGGCACGGGCACGGCCCAGCCGTCGGCGTCCTCGCGGAACTCCGGGATCTCGGACGGTGCGGCGACCGCCAGGTAGGCGACCTTCCACAGCGCGTCCGGCCCGGTGCGGAGGAACGCCAGCAGCCAGCGGTTGTCCGTCCTCCCGCCGTCCTGGTCACGGTTGGAGTCGGTGTTCGCCAGGAACCAGCGCGGCCAGCCCGCCTTCCTGGGGATGACGTAGGACGCGTCGGTCAGCTCCAGCGGCCGGTGGGCCGTGTTGCCCTGCGGGCTGTTCTTCCGCCGGGCGGCCAGGCCGGCCTGGTTGACCGCTCCGAGCGCACCGGTCACCCGGTCCTCGTCGAGCGCCGGGTCGTACGCCTTGTCCGCCTTGTTGTAGGCGACGGTGAAGTCCTTCAGGGCCTGCGCCGCCTCGGACCGCGTCGCCCCCGGCACCACTTCCAGTTCACCGTGTACCGTCACGCAGCCGCTCGCCGTCACGACCAGTACCGTCGCCGTCGCGAGCCCCGCCGCCAGTCGACCCAGCCTTCTCATCCGTTGCCTTCTGCGCCTTCTGATCCGTCGTCCGCACTGACCGCCTGAACCCTACCGGGGCGAGGAACAGCGCGAGCGTGGGGATGAGATACAGCGCCCACACCGTGACCTGGAGAACGGTCGGATCGGCCTGGAAGTTGAAGACGCCCTTGAGGAGGGTGCCGTACCAGCTGTCCGGCGGGACCGTGCTCGTGATGTCGAAGGCCTTGGTCCCCAGGCCGCCCAGGAAGCGGGCCTCCTGCAGGTCGTGGACCCCGTAGGCCAGCACACCCGCCGCCACCACCACGAGCATGCCGCCGGTCCAGGTGAAGAACCGCGACAGGTTGATCCTCAGCGCACCGCGGTAGAACAGCCAACTCAGCGCGATCGCGGTCGCGATGCCCAGCAGCACCCCGATCAGCGGCGCCGAGGAACCCTCGCCGCTGGCCCGGACCGACGCCCACACGAACAGGGCCGTCTCCAGGCCCTCGCGACCCACCGCCAGGAAGGCGGTGGCCACCAGAGCGCCGGTGCCCATCGCGAGCGCCGAGTCCAGCCTGCCGTGCAGCTCCGTCCTCAGGTGCCGCGCGGTCCGCCGCATCCAGAACACCATCCAGGTCACCAGCCCGACGGCGAGGATCGACAGCGAACCGCCGAGCATCTCCTGCGCCTCGAACGTCAGCTCCTGGGAACCGAATTCGAGTGCCGCGCCGAACGCCAGCGAGAGGGTGCAGGCGATCGCGATGCCGGTCCACACCGGGCGCAGCGCGTCGCGGCGGCCGGTCTTGACCAGGTAGGCGACGAGAATGCAGACGACCAGGCCGGCCTCCAGTCCCTCGCGCAGGCCGATCAGATAGTTGCCGAACATGCGGGTCCTTCCACGGTGCGGGTCATGCGAACAGCGCCCGGCCCCACCAGTCGTCCGTGTCCCGGACGCCCGGCGGGACGGCGAAGACCGCCGAACCCACGTGCTGGATGTATGCGTTGAGTGCGTCCGAGGCCGCGAGCGCGCGCTGGACGGGGACGAAACCGGTGCGGACGTCCCGCTGGTAGGCCAGGAAGAACAGCCCCGCGTCGAGCCTGCCCAGGCCGTCCGTGCCGTCGGTGAACGAGTAGCCGCGGCGCAGCAGGCGCGCCCCGCCGTTGCTGTCCGGGTGCGCCAGGCGCACGTGCGCGGTCGGCAGCATCGCCTTCAGGAACGGCTCGTCGCGCTCCGCGGCCTTGCCCACCGGGGCACCCTCGCCCTTGTCGCGGCCGAAGATGTCCTCCTGCTCCTGCAACGGGGCGCGGTCCCAGGTCTCGATGTGCATGCGGATGCGCCGGGCCACCAGGTAGGAGCCCCCGGCCATCCATCCGGTGCCGTCCGCCGCACCGGCCCACACGTGCCGGCGCAGGGCGGCCTCGTCCGTGCCGGAGATGTTCCGGGTGCCGTCCTTGAACCCCATCATGTTGCGCGGGGTCTGGGCGTCGGGCGTCGTCGAGGACGTCTTGCCGAACCCCAGCTGCGACCAGCGGACGGCGGTGCGGCCCATTCCGATCCGGGCGAGGTTCCGGATGGCGTGCACGGCGACCTGCGGGTCGTCCGCACAGGCCTGCACGCACAGGTCCCCGCCGCTGCGGGCGGCGTCCAGGTTGTCGCCGGGGAACTTCGGCAGGTCCACCAGGGCCCCGGGCCGCCGGTCCGCCAGGCCGAAGCGGTCCTCGGCGAACAGCGACGGGCCGAAGCCGACGGTCAGCGTCAGCCGGGACGGCCGCAGGCCCAGTGCCTCGCCGGTGTCGTCCGGCGGGGCCTCGGCCGCGCCGCCGTACGCCCCCTCGCCCACGGGCCGGCCCGCCGTCATCCGCTCGGCGGCCCGTGTCCACTCCCGGAGCAGGGCGGCCAGTTCGGCCCTGTCCTCGGTGGTCACGTCGAACGCGGCGAAGTGCAGCCGGTCCTGGACCGCCGTGGCGATCCCCGCCTGGTGCGCCCCGTGGAAGGGCACCGCAGCGCCGCCGTCCGGCGCCGTCTCGGCCCCGCCGGAGCGCACCGCGGCGACCGCGCCGCCCGTCGCCGCCGCGCCGAGCGCCAGCCCGGCACCGCCCCAGCCCAGCAGCGCCCGACGCGACGGGGCGCCGGTCCCGGTCTCGGTCATGATCGCGTCCCTTACTTCGTGACCGCGGCGGCCAGCTCGGACAGCGGCTCCGCGAGCGCGTTGACCGCGTCGGAGAGCTTCTTGCGGTCCGCCGTGCCGACCTTGTCGTACGAGGTGAAGTCGTAGGAGTCCGTGTCCGCGCGGTAGGTGTCCAGCAGGGCGTCCAGCGCCGCGAACCGCTTGTCCAGGGAGGCGGTCAGCGCGGCGTCGTTCTTCGCGGCGATCGGCTTCAGGAGTGTGTAGGACCGCTCCGCGCCCTCGACGTTGGCCTTGAAGTCGACGAGGTCGGTGTGGCTGTAGCGCTCCTCCTCACCGGTGACCTTGCCGGTGGCCACCTCGTCGAGGAGCTCCTTGGCGCCGTTGGCCATCGAGGTCGGGGTGATCTCGGCCCGGCCGACCCGCTTCTGCCAGTCCAGCAGGTCCGTGTGCAGGACGGGTGCGAGGGCCTTCTCCTCGGCCCCCAGCTTCCCGTCCTTCCACAGCGCCTTCTCCAGGCGGTGCCATCCGGTCCACTTCTGGCCGTCCTCCAGGCCGTCCTCGCGGACGTCGACCTTCGGGTCGATGTCGCCGAAGGACTCGGCGACCGGCTCGGTGCGCTCCCAGCCGATCCGGGAGACCGCGTACGCCTTCTTCGCCGCCTCCACGTCGCCCGCGGCCACGGCGTCGGTGAACACCTTGACCCGGGGCAGCGTCTCGTCGGCCTGCGCCTGCACGTAGTCGCGGTAGCCGGCCACGGCCGCGTCCATCTCCGGGCTGCGCGCGGCGGTCCTCCCGCCGGTCACCTCGACCTTCTGGCGGATGCCCTTGCCCTTCATGCCGGGCTTGCAGGCGATCACGTAGGTGCCGGCCTTGATCTCGGCCGTGATCCTCGCCCTGGTGCCGGGACCGATGTTCTCGCGCTCGGCGACGATCCGGTCGTCCGGGAAGAGGACGTAGACCTCGGTGACCTTGGACCCCTTGTTCTCCACGGCGAGTTCGACGTGACCGGCCGGGACCGACGTCGAGGACACCTCGCAGGAGTCGTCCGTGGCCACCACGCGGACCGCTCCGTCGCCCTTGCCGTCGCTCTTCTCGGCGCAGCCCGTGACGGCGGTCAGTGCGGCCACCGCGGCGACGGCGGTGACGACGGAGGGACGAAGGGCACGCATGAGGGCTCCACGAGGGTGAAAGAGCGGGGGACGGACGCTAGGTGAGGCTGGCCTAACTTAACCGGGCGGCACCGGGCCGCCACCCGTCCGTGAGGTGATTCGGGTCTCACTCCGCCGGGTCGGAAACGGCCCGGTCACGGCAGGCCCAAGGCGAACCCGGGAGGAGGTCAAGGGCGGGTCAAGCAAGCCTTTTCGGTACGACGAGCGGAACCCCGGTCCGCGGGTGCGGGAACACCTCGACCGGCTGCCGGTGGACCTCGCCGAGCAGCGTGCCGGTGAACACCTCGGCGGGGGGCCCGGCGGCCGCGACCCGGCCGCCGTGGAGCACCACCGCCCGGTCCGTCTGCCACCGCGCTGATCGCGGCCTCCGGGGCCGTCGTGGCGGCGGGCGCCGCCGTGCTGATCGCCGCACGCCGCCGCCGTACCGTCTGGTCTCCGCACCCCGCGGGACACGCCCGCACCGGCACACCGCGCCGGTGCGGCCCGTGGCGTCAAGGGGCCCCGAGCGGTGCTTGAATGCCCGTGTGAACGACTTCGACGTACCCGACGGCATCGACGTACTGCGTGTGTTCTGCGGCCCGGACGGCAGCCACGGCAACGCGTTCGGTGTCGTGCGCGACGGGCGCAGATATCCCGACAACGACTCCCGGCAGGCGCTCGCACGCAGACTCGGCTTCAGCGAGACGGTGTTCGTGGACGACCCCGAGCGCGGCACCGTCGACATCCGCACCCCCGGCCTGCAACTGCCGTTCGCGGGCCACCCCCTCCTCGGCGCCGCCTGGCTGCTCGACCTGGAGGTGCTCGAACTGCCCATCGGGGACGTGGCGGCGCGCCAGGACGGCGAGTTCACCTGGATCACCGGCCGCCCCGAATGGGCGCCGCCGGGGACGCTGGAGCAGTACGCCTCGGTCGCCGACGTCGAGGCGCTGACCGGACCGCCGCCCGGCGAGGGCCCGCTCTACGCCTGGGCCTGGGAGGACGAGGCCGCCGGGCGCGTGCGGGCGCGCTGCTTCCCGCGGCGCCCCGAGGAGGGTGCCGACGGCAGCTCCGCCGAGGACGGGCCCGGCGCCGTGGACGCCGGCGAGGACGAGGCGACCGGTGCGGCGGCCATGCTGCTCAGCGCGGCACTCGGCCGCGCCCTCAACATCACCCAGGGGCGCGGCTCCCAGATCCTCACCGCGCCCGCGCCGGACGGCACGTTCGAGGTCGGCGGACGGGTGCTGCTGGCCGTCGCGTCCTGACGGACGCCCGGCGCCGCTACGCGCTGCGCGGGAAGACCTCGTCCAGCGCGCGGAAGACCGCCGTGTTCAGCGTGAACGCGCGCTTGCACTCCTCGACGACGCGCTGCTTCTCCAGGTCGTCCGCGTCCACCGCGTCCAGCAGCTCCCGGTACTCCCGCTTGAAGGCGGCCGGATTGGCTATCTCCTCGAACACGTAGAACCGGACCCCGTCGCCCTTGCGGTCGAAGCCCCAGGTCTTCTCCGCGGTGCCCCGGATGATCTGGCCGCCCGAGAGGTCGCCCAGATAGCGGGTGTAGTGGTGCGCCACGTACCCGGCGGGCCACGCGCGGGCGCCCTCGGTGATCCGCGCGGCGTACGCGGCGGTGGCGGGCAGCGGCTCCAGGCCCTCCCGCCACCCCGCGCCCCGCAGATGGGCGAGGTCGCGCTCCAGCTCGGCCGTGCGCATCAGCTCCGGCCGGACGAAGGGCCCGGCGACCGGGTCCTCGCGCAGCGCCTGCGCGCCCTCCTCCAGTGCCCGGTAGACGAACCACAGCTGTTCGGTGTAGCGCGCGTACGCCTCCACACCGAGCCGTCCGCCGAGCATGTCGCCCATGAAGGCCGAGGACTCCGCCTCCGTGTGCTGCTCGTGCGAGGCGGTGCGGATCAGCGTGGAGAAGGGCGTGGTGGTGGCGGTCGAGTCCAAGGCGGGCCTCCGGGGACCGAGGGGCGGAAAGTCCGGACACGGGCGTCCGTACCGGCGGCAGCTGGACAGGCTGCCGCGCACCGATATGCTGATCCTCTTACTTAGGCATACCTAAGTCAACAGGTTCCCGACCGGCTGTCGGCAAGAAGGCGGGGGAGTGCCCTACGGGAGGGTCAGGATCTCCGCCCCGGTGTCGGTCACCACCAGGGTGTGCTCGAACTGCGCGGTCCGCTTCCGGTCCTTCGTCACCACGGTCCAGCCGTCGTCCCACATGTCGTAGTCGTGGGTCCCGAGCGTCAGCATCGGCTCGATCGTGAAGGTCATCCCGGGCTGCATCACGGTCGTCGCCTGCGGGCTGTCGTAGTGCGGGATGATCAGCCCGGAGTGGAACGAGGTGTTGATCCCGTGCCCCGTGAAGTCCCGCACCACGCCGTACCCGAACCGCTTCGCGTACGACTCGATCACCCGGCCGATGACGTTGATCCGGCGTCCGGGCCGCACCGCCTTGACGGCGCGGTTCAGCGACTCCCGGGTGCGCTCGACGAGCAGCCGCGACTCCTCGTCGACGTCCCCGCAGAGGTAGGTGGCGTTGTTGTCGCCGTGCACCCCGTCGATGTAGGCGGTCACGTCGAGGTTCACGATGTCGCCGTCGCGCAGCACGGTGGAGTCCGGGATGCCGTGGCAGATGACCTCGTTGACCGAGGTGCAGAGCGACTTGGGGAAGCCCCGGTAGCCGAGCGTCGACGGGTAGGCCCCGTGGTCCACCATGAACGCGTGGGCGACCCGGTCGAGTTCGTCGGTGGTGACCCCCGGGGCGATGTGCTTGGCGGCCTCCTCCATCGCCTGCGCCGCGATGCGGCCCGCGATCCGCATGCGCTCCAGGGTGCCGGAGTCCTGGACCTCCGGCCCGGTGTACGGGGCGGGGGCCGGCTTGCCCACGTACTCGGGGCGCCGGATCCTGCCGGGGACGGAACGGACGGGAGTGATCTCCCCTGGTGCGAGAAGCGACTGGCCAGACATGTCAGCGAGTCTAACCAGCGTGCTCGGGGCACCATGGCAACGAGGAAAGGATTCGGCAATGGCCCTGTTCAAGAAGCGCACGGTGGGCAAACCGGGCGAGTGGTACTACTGCCTGGAGCACGGATCGGTCGAGGAAGGCCCGGAGTGCCCCGCGAAGGACCGGTTCGGCCCGTACGCCACCCGGGGTGAGGCGCAGCGCGCGATGGACACGGCGCGCGAGCGGAACCTGGAGTGGGAGAACGACCCGAAGTGGCACGACCGCCAGGACGGGGCGGGCGACGAGCGGTCCTGAGGGCCGTCGGACGGGCCCCGGACGCCGGGCGGCACCCCGGCGTCCGCGCCGGGCCCCGCCGGGCCCCGGTCCGGCCTCCGCCGGGGCCGGCTCCCGCCGCCGGTTCACGTCCCCGGCCGTCGCGGCGCTGCGGGTGAGCGGCGTCGGGACGTACGCCACCCGCCGGACCGCCCCGCCGGACCGCCCCGCCGGACCGTACGGCGGACCGGGTCCCCGCCCCGCCCCGGCTGGCTCCCGTCGGCCGCGCGGCCTCCGGCCCCGGCAGCACCGCCCCGGCAGCCTCTCGCCGCCTCGCGGCCTCCGGTCCCGGGCCGCCCCGGCGGCTCTCACCACCGCGACGGGGGAGGGGCCGTCAGCTGGTCCGCCAGCCGGGACAGCCGGTCCCGGAAGGACCTGCGGCCCCGCGCGGCGACCGCCACGTTCTCCCCGGCCGCCGCGCTCACCAGGTGCTGCACCGTGTCGAGATCGACCTCGTCGTCGTCCGTCACCGTGAGCGCCTCGTGGGCGAGGCCGCTCACCTCGGTGTCCCCGCCGTCCAGCGCCAGCACGGTCGCCCCCGCCCGCCGCGCGTCGTGCACGCGCTCCAGCAGACCGGCTCCCGGCCGCTCCGGCGCCACCACGAGCAGCGTCTCCCCGCGCCCCGCCGCCTCGATCCGGCCGAGCCCGACGGCCAGGTGCGCCGGATCGTCCGGCTCCACCCGGTGGCGCACCAGCGTCGGCCGCAGCTGCGGCAGACCCGACCAGGTGGACTCGTCGACCAGGTGCGCGGCCATGTGCCAGGGCTCGTGGACCTCGGTCCCCACCAGCAGCAGCCCGCCGCCCCGGGGCACGACCGACGACCGCAGGGTCCGGGCGAACCCGCGGGCCGCCGTGGGCCACTCGGTACCGGCCAGGACTTCCCGCAGCAACGCGACACGCACAGCATCCATGGCCCGGCATCCTGCCCCCGGTCATCTGCCCGGGACTGCCCGATCCCGGCAGTTCACCCGGACGAGGACTGCCGGGCCGGGGCCCCGCCCCGCCCCCGCCGCCCCGCCAGGATGAGGCCATGACCGCCGCACACACCTTCGCCTGGTCCTGGTCCCTCGGCTGGACCCTGCTGGTCCTGCCGGTGTCCCTCGCCTTCCTGCGCGGCCGGGCGCCCGCGTGGCTGCTCCGCCGCGTCACGCCGCGCATGCTGCGGATGCGGGGCGTCGCAGGCCTGGTCCTCTGGGCGAGCGCCGTGACCTCGGGGCTCTTCCCGCTCGTCGGGGCCCGCACGGACGCGTGGTACCCCGTCAGGGTCCTGACGGGGCCGGTCGCTGTGCTCGCCGCGATCCTCCTCGTGGCCGTGACGGACACCGTGGAGCGGCGACGGCGGAGGAAGGCGCCCGCCGCCTCGCAGTAGGGTCGGCGCCATGACAACGAATGACAGTGGAAGCGCCCCCAAGCCCCCCGCCAAGGACCCCTGGGACCTGCCCGACGTGTCCGGACTGACCGTCGGCGTGCTCGGCGGCACCGGCCCGCAGGGCCGCGGGCTCGCCCACCGCTTCGCCCGCGCCGGGCAGAAGGTCGTCATCGGCTCCCGCGCCGCCGACCGCGCCGAGGCCGCCGCCGCCGAGCTGGGCCACGGCGTCGAGGGCGCCGACAACGCGGAGTGCGCGCGCCGCAGCGACATCGTGATCGTCGCCGTGCCGTGGGACGGCCACGCCGCGACCCTGGAGTCCCTGCGCGAGGAGCTCACCGGGAAGCTCGTCGTCGACTGCGTCAACCCGCTCGGCTTCGACAAGAAGGGCGCCTACGCCCTGAAGCCCGAGGAGGGCAGCGCCGCCGAGCAGGCCGCCGCCCTGCTGCCCGGCTCCCGGGTCACCGCCGCCTTCCACCACCTCTCGGCGGTGCTCCTCCAGGACGAGAGCCTGGAGGAGATCGACACCGATGTGATGGTGCTGGGCGAGGAGCGCGCCGACACCGACATCGTGCAGGCGCTGGCCGGCCGGGTCCCCGGCATGCGCGGCGTCTTCGCCGGCCGGCTGCGCAACGCGCACCAGGTCGAGTCCCTCGTGGCGAACCTGATCTCGGTCAACCGCCGCTACCGGGCACACGCGGGGCTGCGCACCACCGACGTGTGAGCCCGTGCCCCGGGCCGAACCGGGCATGAGGGAGACTGGACGGGCCCACGCACCATCCCCGGACAGGAGCACCCGCCCTCATGCCCCGCCTCGCTCTCTACTCCATCGCCGTCTGCGTCCTGGCCGTCGCCGCGGCCGCGGTCTCCTTCGCCGAGGGCAGCCTGCTCGGGATCGTCTGGGTGCTGCTGGCCGGCCTCTCCTCGAACATGGCCTGGTTCTACGTGCGCAGGCACCGCGCGGAGTCCCGCGCCGGCGCCGCGGACGGGGCCTAAGGGCTGTCCCGTAATCCCTGACGGGCGCGCGACGACAGCTACGGCACCTCGCTGCGTTGTCGGAACGCCCGAACACATCCAGTATGCGAACGTCCCTCCGCCTTGCGATGCACCGCATCTGACGCCGCGCGCCGATCCACCGGGGATTACGGGGCAGCCCTCAGCGGATCAGGGCGCAGCCCGCGTCCTGGTCGCCGAACCACTCCTGCCAGAAGCGGTAGGTGTCGAGCCCGCAGTACGTCTCGACCTCGCTGACCCCCAGGCTGCTCAGCAGCGCGTCCACCGCGCCGAAGAAGACGCTGTTCAGCTCCGGGATCCACAGCAGGGCGAAGACCACGATCAGGCCGAACGGCGCGAACGGCTCCACCTGGCGACGGATCCTGTACGAGAGCCACGGCTCGACCACGCCGTAGCCGTCCAGGCCCGGGATCGGCAGGAAGTTCAGGATCGCCGCCGTCACCTGGAGCAGCGCCAGGAAGGCCAGCGCGAACCGGAAGGGCACCGGGACGCCGTCCAGCGCGCCCAGCCAGAACGGGGCCGTGCAGACGACGGCGAACAGCGCGTTCGTCAGCGGGCCTGCCGCCGAGATCAGGCTGTGCTTCCAGCGCCCGCGGATGCGACCCCGCTCGATGTAGACCGCCCCGCCCGGCAGGCCGATGCCGCCCATGATGACGAACAGCACCGGCAGCACGATGCTCAGCAGGGCGTGCGTGTACTTGAGCGGGTTGAGCGTCAGATAGCCCTTCGCCCCGATGGAGATGTCACCGCTGTGCAGCGCGGTGCGCGCGTGCGCGTACTCGTGGAGGCAGAGCGAGACGATCCAGGCGGCGGTGACGAACAGGAAGACCGCGAAACCGGTCTGCTGGGCGAAGCCCGTCCACACCGCCCAGCCCGAGACGGCCATGACGGCGGCTATCCCGAGGAAGATCGGGCTGACCCGCCGGTCGCTGGGTCGGCGGAACGCGGTGGTCATCGCGGGTACTCCCGGGGGCTTCTGGACAGCGGCTGGAGCCCCCGAGCGTACGGGTGACGGGGCGGGAACGTCACCGGAGGGTGGCAGTTCCCCGCGGAGCCCCGCCGTCACGGACAATGGGCCCGTGCACTACGGCATCCTCGGTACCACCCGCGCCCTGCGCGCCGACGGCACGGCCGTCGCCCTCGGCGGGGCGCGGCTGCGCGCCCTGCTCACCGTGCTCGCCCTGAGCCCGGGGCGCACGGTCCCGGCCGGAGTGCTCATCGACGAGGTGTGGGACGGCGATCCGCCCGCCGACGCCCCCGGCGCCCTCCAGGCACTCGTCGGCCGCCTCCGGCGCGCGGTGGGCCGGGACGCCGTCCGGTCCGCCACGAGCGGCTACCGGCTCGACGCCGGCCCGGACGACGTCGACGTGCACCGTTTCGAGCGGCTCGCGGGGGAGGGCGCCCGGGCGCTGGAGGACGGCGACGCGCCGAAGGCCGCCGTGCTCCTCGACGAGGCGCTCGCCCTGTGGCGCGGGCCCGCCCTCGCCGATCTGCCGGACCGCGCGGTGGCGGCGGCCCGCTGGGAGACCAGGCGGCTGGACGCCCGCCGGAACCGGACCGCGGCCCTCCTCGCGCAGGACCGTGCCGACGAGGCGCTGCCCGAGCTCGCCGGGCTCTGCGCCGACCACCCCCTCGACGAACCCCTGCAGGCCCTCCGGATCAGGGCGCTGCGGGACGCCGGACGCACCGCGCAGGCGCTCGCCGCGTACGACGAGGTCCGCGCCCTGCTCGCCGACCGGCTGGGCACCGACCCGGGGCCCGCGCTGCGCGCCCTGCACGAGGACCTGCTGCACCAGGCCCCGCCCGCCGCGGCCCCGGCGCCCGCCGCCCCGCCCGCGCCGCAGGGCAACCTGCGGGCCCGGCTCACCAGCTTCGTGGGACGCGAGGCCGATCTCGCCGGCCTCGCCGAGGACCTGGGCCGGGCCCGGCTGGTCACCCTCCTCGGCCCCGGGGGCGCGGGCAAGACCAGGCTGTCCCAGGAGGCCGCCGAGCGGGTCGCCGCCGACTGGCCGGACGGGGTGTGGCTGGCGGAGCTCGCCCCGGTCGACGACCCGGAGGCCGTGCCCGAGGCCGTCCTGACCGCGCTCGGCGCCCGCGAGACCGTGCTGCGCGGCGCGGGCGCGGAAGGGCTGCTGGCGACCGAGCGGGGCACCCCGCTCACCCGGCTCACCGAGCACTGCTCCGGGCGCCGCATGCTGCTCCTGCTGGACAACTGCGAGCATCTCGTCGAGGCGGCCGCGGCCCTCGCCGACCACCTGCTCGCCCGCTGCCCCGGGCTCACCGTCCTCGCCACCAGCCGTGAACCGCTCGGCGTGCCCGGCGAGTTCGTCCGGCCGGTCGACCCGCTGCCCGACCCGACGGCGCTGCGCCTGCTCGCCGACCGCGGGGCCGCCGCACGGGCCGGCTTCCGGGTCGACGCGGACGAGGGGACGGCGGCGGCCTGCGCCGAGATCTGCCGCCGCCTCGACGGGCTCCCGCTCGCGATCGAACTGGCCGCGGCCCGGCTGCGCATGCTGACCCCGCGCCAGATCGCCGACCGCCTCGACGACCGCTTCCGCCTCCTGACCAGCGGCAGCCGCACCGTGCTGCCGCGCCAGCAGACCCTGCGGGCGGTCGTCGACTGGTCCTGGGACCTCCTGGACGAGGACGAACGCACCGCCCTGCGACGGCTGTCGGTCTTCTCCGGCGGCTGCACCCTCACCGCCGCCGAGGAGATCTGCGCGGAACGGCCGCAGGACGCGTACGACGTCGCCGGGGTGCTCGGCTCGCTCGTCGACAAGTCCCTCGTCGTCGCCGCCCCCGCCGCGGACGGCCGGATGCGCTACCGCCTCCTGGAGACCGTCGGCGAGTACGCCGCCGAACGGCTCGACGAGACGGGGGAGCGGACCGCCGTCGAGCGCCGGCACCTCACCTTCTACCGGGAGCTGGCGCGCACCACCGACCCCCTGCTCCGGGGCGCCGGACAGCTCGACGCCCTCGGACTGTTCGAGCGGGAGTACGAGAACCTGCGCACGGCCCTGCGGCACGCCGTCACCGCGCGGGACGAGCAGGAATCGCTCAGCATGGTGCTCTCGCTCGCCTGGTACTGGCAGCTGCGCGATCTGCGCGGCGACGCCCTGCAGTGGTCCGAGGCCGCCGCCGCGCTCGGACCCGATCCGTTCGCCGGGCCCGTCGACCCCGCGCCCTCCCTCACGGACCGCTGCACCGACGCGCCGCCGCCGCTGGGCCCGGAGATGCTCCAGGAGGCGCGGCGCCAGGTGGCGCTGGTCCGGATGGTCCACATGGACCACGCGATGGACCTCTGGGCGGACGAGGCCGGGATGGCGCGGCTGCGGGTCATCGCCGCCACCTACCGGGCCGGCCAGCCGCAGACCTGCCGCAGTCCGGGCTCGCTCTGGTTCTTCGCCGTCGTGCTCACCGGGAGCGGCTCGGACCTGCGGGAACTGCTGGACGAGACGGTCCGCGCCGCGCGGGGACTCGGATGCGAGCGGGACCTGGCCGCGGTGCTCCAGCTGCGCGCCAACGTCCTGGCCAACCGGCCCGACTGGGCGGGCGCGGCCTTCGCGGACGCCGACGAGAGCCTGGAGATCGTCCGCCGCCTCGGCGACGACTGGGGCACGGCGGAGGCGCTCTCCTCGCGCGGCGAGGCCAACGAGAAGCGGGGCGACCACGTCCGGGCCGCCGAGGACTACCGGGCCGCGATCGGCCACGCGGAGCGGCTCGGCGCCCGGGCGCAGGTGCTGGTGCTCCGCACCCGGTACGCCTCCGCGCTGATCGAGCTCGGCCGTGGCGAGGAGGCGGAGCGGATCTTCCGTCAGGTGCTCGGCGACGGGCGGCTCGTCGGGCACGAGGGGACGTCGTTCGCCCGGTTCTTCCTGGCCGAGTGGCTGGGCATGTCCGGCCGGACCGTGGAGGCCCGCGAGCAGCTCGGCCTGCTGTACGACGATTTCAGGTCCGTCTCCGTCGGGGTCTTCGAGGCGTTCGTGCTGGGCGGCATCGCCTGGCTGGACAACGAGGAGGGGCTGTACGCGGACGCCCTGGCCCGGGGCAGGGAGGCACTGGCACGGACCGACGACCGGATGTCGCAGACGGTGGCGCCGCAGATGCAACAGCTCTGTCTGGTCACCGTGGCGCGGGCGCTGGCCGGGCTCGGCGGGGAGCGCCGGGGCGCCCTCGCGGCGCGGCTGCTGGCCGCCGGACGCGCCCTGCTGCCGGAGGGGCACGTGCCGAGGACGCTGGAGCGGGGCAACGACGCAGCGGCGGAGGAGCTGGCCCGCGGCGTGCTCGGCGACGCCGCCTACGAGGCCGCGTACGCCGAGGGCGGCGGCCTCTCCGAGAAGGAGGCCACCGCCCTCGTCGAGGCGTACCGGGACTGACCCGCCGGCCGCCGGCCGGGCGGCCCGTCAGGACTTCTTGCGGAACCTGGACACCGCGAGCGGGGCCATCACCGCGGTGATGACCACGGTCCAGCCGAGCGTCACCCACACCGAGTGGGCGAGCGGGCCGCCCATCATCAGGGCACGGGCCGAGTCCGCCAGGTTGGACAGCGGGTTGAACTCGGTGAACGTCTGGAGCCAGCCGGGCATGGTCTGCGTCGGGGCGAAGATCGACGAGCCGAACTGCAGCGGCATCAGCACCAGCATCCCCATCCCCTGGACGGCCTGAGCCGTCTTCATGGTCAGCCCGAGCAGGATGAAGATCCACATGATGGCGGCGCCGAACGCCGCGGACAGGGCGATCGCCCCGATCAGCCCGAGCACCGACGCCTTGAGCTCCATGCCGAGCGCGAAGCCCATGGCCAGCAGGATCAGCGTGGCGACCATCATCCGGCCGAGCTCCACCACGATCTTCGCTATGAGCACCGAGGAGCGGGCGATCGGCATCGTGCGGAACCGGTCCATGACCCCCTTGCGGAAGTCGTCGTTGACACCGGACCCGACCGCCATGGCGATGTTCATGCCCATCATCGCCATCAGCCCGGGGATCAGGTAGTTGAGGTAGTCCTGCCGGTCGCCGCCCATGCTGCCGCCGACCGAGCCGCCGAAGACGTACACGAAGAGCAGGGTGAAGATCACCGGCATCAGGAGCGCGTCGAACATCGACTCCGGATCCTTCTTGATCTGGAGCAGGTTGCGCCGCACCAGCGCGCCGATGTGGCGGAGGTTGCTCCGCAGCCCGATCCGGCCCTCGTCGTGGAGCCGCACGGCCGGTTCGGGGGTGCCCGTGCCGGTGGGGGCGGGCGTCAGAGTCGTCGTGCTCATGCCGCGACCTCCTGGGGTGTCGTGTCGATGGCGGTGGCCCGGTCGCCCGTGATGGCCAGGAAGACCTCGTCGAGGCTGGGCAGTGCGGTGGCCACATGGGCGAGCGGGAAGCCCCGGGCGCCGAGCAGCCCGATCACCGCGGTCAGTTGTGTGTCACTGAGGATCTGCACCTGGAGCAGTCCCTCGTCCGGGACCGCCTGGGCGCCGGCGACGCCGTCGAGTCCGGTCTCCCGCAGCGCCTGCGCCATCGCGGCCAGGTCGGCCGGATCGGAGGGCCGGATCTGCAGGGTGCGGCCGCCGACCTTCGCCTTGAGCTCGTCGACCCCGCCCCGGGCGATGATCCGCCCGTGGTCGATGACGGTGAGCTCGCCGGCGAGCTGTTCGGCCTCTTCCATGTACTGGGTGGTGAGCAGCACGGTCGCGCCCTCCGCGACCATCCGCTGCACCTCGTCCCAGACCTCGTTGCGGGTCCGGGGGTCGAGCCCCGTCGTCGGCTCGTCCAGGTAGAGGACGGCCGGGCTGCCGATCATGGACGCGGCCAGGTCCAGGCGCCGCCGCATGCCGCCGGAGTAGTCCATGGCGGCCTTCTTCGCGGCGGAGGTGAGGGAGAAGCGCTCCAGCAGCTCGTCGGCGCGGGACCGGGCCCTGCTGCGCGGGAGGTCGAGCAGCCGCCCGATCATGTAGAGGTTCTCCCGGCCGGAGAGCTTCTCGTCGACCGAGGCGTACTGCCCGGTGAGGCCGATGGTGCGGCGCAGCTGCCGGGGCTGGCGCACCACGTCGTAGCCGGCCACGACCGCGTGCCCGGCGTCGGGTGCGATCAGCGTGGAGAGGATGCGTACGAGGGTGGTCTTGCCGGCGCCGTTGGGTCCGAGCACACCGAGCACGGTGCCCTCGCGCACATCGAGGTCCACGCCGTCCAGTGCCTTGGTCTCGCCGTAGTGCTTGACCAGCCCCCGCACCTCGACGGCGTTCGTGCCGCCCCTGGGGTTCGTGTCGTTTCGCGTCATGGACACCATGGGACCAGCCGCCACCGACATCTCACCGACAGGTCGCCGACAGCGGACCGGCACAGGGCGACAGCCCGCCGATGGGGGAAGTCGGCGGGCTGTCGGTGGTGCGGCAGTGGTCGTGTGGGGTGTCAGTGGAAGGTGTGCTCCGCCGCCGGGAACGTGCCGCCGACGACCTCCTCGGCGTACTCCCGGGCGGCGTCGGCCATCACCTTGCGCAGATCGGCGTACTGCTTGGTGAAGCGCGGCACCTTGCCGCCGGTCAGGCCGACCATGTCGGTGTAGACCAGCACCTGTGCGTCCGTGTCGGGCCCGGCGCCGATGCCGACGGTCGGGATGTGGAGCATGCGGGTGACCTCGGCGGCCAGCTCGGCCGGCACCAGCTCCAGCACGACGGCGAACGCCCCGGCGTCCTGCACCGCCTTCGCGTCGCGCAGCAGCTGCTGGGCGGCCTCCTCGCCGCGGCCCTGCACCCGGTAGCCCATCGCGTTGACGGACTGCGGGGTCAGGCCGATGTGCCCCATGACCGGGATGCCCGCCTCGACCAGGAGCCGGATCTGCTCGTGGGAGCGCTCGCCGCCCTCCAGCTTGACCGCGCCGACGCCGGAGTCCTTGATCAGCCGGGTGGCGTTGCGCAGCGCCTGGACCGGGCCCTCCTGGTAGGCGCCGAACGGCAGGTCGGCCACGATGAGCGCGCGCTCGGTGCCCCGCACGACGGCGGCCGACAGGACGGCCATCTCGTCCATGGTGACGGGCACGGTGCTCTCGTAGCCGAGGTGGCAGTTGCCCATGGAGTCACCGACGAGCATGACCGGGATGCCGGCCTCGTCGAAGACGGACGCGGTCATCGCGTCGTAGGCGGTGAGCATGGGCCACTTCTCGCCGCGCTCCTGGGCGGCGGCGATGTCGTGGACGGTGATGCGGCGGGTGCCGGTGCCTCCGTAGAGCGCCTTCGCGGCGCCGGGGCGGGGACCCGCGGGGGGTGCGGCGGACTGGTTCTGCGCAGCCTGAAGCGACATGGCCAACGGCTCCTTCGTCATCTCGAGGCGCCCTGACGGCGTCCCCGGATCCCTTCCATGGTGGCATCCCGCACGCGTTCCCGGGAAGTGGGCCCGCAGCGTCCGGTGAACGGTGCCCGGCGACCGGGTAAAGTCTTTCCAATACGAGACGGTCTCGTATTGGAAGTCGGCTAGGGTCGTCGCCATGTCCCTACCGTCCGGCGCCCCCGCCGTCGCGCCCCGTGTCCCGGAGGCGGTCCACCGCCGCCGCTGGGCCATCCTCGGCGTCCTCATGTTCAGCCTGCTCATCGTCGTTCTGGACAACTCGATCCTGAACGTCGCGGTCAAGACGATCGCCAGCCCCGCGCCGACCGGTATCGGCGCCACCCAGAGCGAGCTGGAGTGGGCGATCAACTCCTACACGCTCGTCTTCGCCGGCCTGCTCTTCACGGCGGGACTGCTGGGCGACCGCATCGGCCGCAAGAAGGTCCTGCTGGCCGGCATCCTCGTCTTCGGCCTCGGCTCGGCCCTGGCCGCACTCTCCTCCTCGCCCGGCGAACTCATCACCTGGCGCGCGCTGATGGGCTTCGGCGCGGCGTTCGTGATGCCCGCCACCCTCGCCGTCCTCATGAACGTCTTCGAGCGCGACGAGCAGCCCAAGGCCATCGGCATCTGGGCCGGCAGCGTCGGCCTCGGCATCGCGATAGGCCCGATCACCGGCGGGCTGCTCCTGGAGCACTTCTGGTGGGGCTCGATCTTCCTGGTCAACGTGCCCGTGGTGGTCGTCGCGCTCGTCGCCATGGCGATCCTGGTGCCCGACTCCAAGGACCCCGCCCCCGGCCGCGTCGACCCGCTCGGGGTCGTCCTGTCCATCATCGGCCTGGTCCTGCTGGTCTACGGCATCATCCGCGGCGGCGAGCTGGCCTCCTTCACCGACGTCACCGTCCTCGCCCCGCTGATCGGCGGCCTGCTGGTCCTGACGGCCTTCGTGTGGCACGAGAAGCGCAGCAGCCACCCGTCCATCGACATCTCCTACTTCCGCAAGCCCGCCTTCTCCGCCGCCGTCGCCGCCATCGCGCTGGTCTTCTTCGCGCTGATGGGCGTCACCTTCTTCTCCGCCTTCTACCTGCAGAGCGTGCGCGGCTACACCGCGCTGGAGTCCGGACTGCTGATCCTGCCGCTCGCCGCCGCACAGATGATCTTCGCGCCGCGGGCCCGGCTGGTCGTCGACCGGTTCGGCGCCCGCGCGGTCTGCACCGTCGGCATGCTGCTCGTCGCCGCGGGCCTCGCCGCCTTCGCGCTGTTCGACGTGGACACCCCGCTGTGGGTGCTGTGCCTGGTCTTCTTCGTCCAGGGCACCGGCATGGCGCACATCATGCCGCCGGTCACCGTCGCGGTGATGCAGGCACTGCCCCGTGAGCGGGCGGGCTCGGGCTCCGCGATCAACAACACCTTCCGCCAGGTGGGCGGTGCGCTCGGCATCGCCGTGCTCGGCTCGGTGCTCTCCACGGTCTACCGGGGCGACATCGAGGGCCACCTCGACGCCGTACCGGCCGCCGCGCGGGACGTCGCCGGGGAGTCCATCGAGGCGACCCTCGGCGTCGCCGGGAAGCTGGGCCCGGCCGGCCGGCCGCTGATCGCCGCGGCGAACGACGCGTTCATCTCCGCGATGCACGTGACCGCGCTCGGCTCGGCCGCGGTCGCGCTGATCGGCGCCGCGGTGGTCGCCCTGTTCCTGCCGGGCCGGCCCGCCGTGCAGGGCGAGCCGGTCCCGGCGCAGCGGCGCACCGGGGAGCCGGTCGGGCGGCCCTGAACCGCCGTTCCGGCCGGGGAGTCGCCCGACCCCCGGCCGGTCGGCGAGAATCGAGACGTACGGCGACCCGGCGTACGGCGTGACGGTGAGCGGCGGACGGCGCAGCGAGAGAGGCGGCCCAGGTGCGGCAGGCGGGACAGAACCCGGTGCAGGATCCGGCCGCGGACCCGGCGGACCCGCCCTGCCCGGGCCCCGAGCCCCGTCGCGGCCGTCCGCGCAGTGCCGCCGTGGAGCGGGCGATCCTCGACGCCGTCGTCGGGCTGCTGGAGGCGGGGGAGACCCTGGACGGGCTCTCCATCGAGCGGATCGCCCGCACCGCGGGTGTCGGCAAGGCCACCATCTACCGCCGGTGGAGCGGCAAGGAGGAGCTCTTCGTCGACGTGCTGCGCGACATCGAGCCCCCCGACCCCACCGTCTCCGGCACCGCCGGCCTGGCCGACCTGCGCGTCCTGCTGGAATCCATGCGGACGCGCGGCCTCGCCCAGCGCTCCTCCGCCCTCCTGCACAACGTGTTCGTGCAGATGAAGAAGCACCCCCGGCTCTGGGCCGAGTACCAGAGCACCGTCATCGCCCCCCGCCGCGCCGTGATGCTGTCCGCCGTGCGGCGGGCGGTCGACGCGGGGGAGCTGCGCGACGACCTCGACGTGGAGCTCATGAACGACCTGTTCCTGGGGCCCATGCTCGTGCGTACCGTCCACCGTCCCGAGGCCGCCCTGCCGGACGACCTCGCCGACCGCATCATCGGGACGCTCCTCCAGGGGCTCGCGCCACGCGCCCGGAATCCGCAGGCCGCGGCGGCGGATCCGTCGTCCGCCCCTCTGTGATCGTTCTGTCACAAGCCTCACAACGGGCTCACGGACCGGAACCCGTCACACCGTGCCGGTCGTCCTGATGGCAGAACCGCCGTCGTCGACGGCGGGAACGGCGTCACCCATCGCCTAGGGTCGGGAGGCGCGGTGATGTGTACGGCAAGGCAGTGAGGACGAGCGCAATGGTGCAGGCGTACAGGGCGGACACCGAGAACGCCGGTGCGGGTCCGCAGCCGGACTCCCGATTCCGGGACGTACGCCGGAAACTGACCTCGGACCGGGGCATCTGGCGGCGGGGCGTGCTCCTCGCGCTCTGCTCGGTCCTCCTGACCGTCGTGCTGGTCCTGCACTCGGACATCCCGAACACCATCGGCAACACCGGCAGTCTCATCGAGACGTTCCTGCCCTGGTTCGGCCTCCTCGTGCCGGTGCTGCTGGTCCTCGGCCTCCTGCGCCGCTCCGCGACGGCGCTGATCGCCCTCGTCCTGCCGGCCGCCGTGTGGCTGAACCTCTTCGGCGGCCTGCTGTTCGCCGACAAGTCGGGTGCCGGGGGCGACCTCACCGTCGCCACCCACAACGTCAACGCGGGCAACCCCGACCCCGCGGGCACCGCCCGTCAGGTGGCCGGCTCCGGCGCGGACATCCTGGCCCTGCAGGAACTGCCGAGCGGCAAGGTGGAGGCGTACGAGGAGGCCCTCGCCGCGCGCTATCCGCACCACTCGGTGCAGGGCACCGTGGGCCTGTGGAGCAAGTACCCGGTGACGGACTCCAGCCCCGTGGACATCAAGCTGGGCTGGACCCGCGCGATGAGCGCCACGGTCACCACCCCCAAGGGCCCGGTCAAGGTGTTCGTCGCCCACCTCCCCTCGGTGCGGGTCAAGCTGAACGCCGGCTTCACCGCCACCCAGCGGGACGACAGCGCCGACGCCCTGGGCGAGGCGATCGCGGACGAACCCGTCGCGCGGGTCGTCCTGCTCGGCGACCTGAACGGCACCATGAACGACCGGTCGCTGAACGCGGTCACCGCCCAGATGCGCTCCACCCAGGGCGCCGCCGGCGACGGCTTCGGCTTCAGCTGGCCCGCGGCGTTCCCGATGGCGCGCATCGACCAGATCATGGTGCGGGGCGTCGAACCCCTCGCCTCCTGGACCCTCCCCGCCACCGACAGCGACCACCTCCCGATCGCGGCCCGCGTGCAGTGGTGAGCACCGTCGAAAGGTGAGCGCCGCCCCGCCGCCGGGCGGTACGCTCGCAGCCATGCCCAGCCCCGAGTCCGACAGACCCGGGCCACCGGTCCGCCGGTGGCCGGTCGTCGACGCCGAAAGCCCCTGACCCCGGCGGTCACCGGGCTCCGCCCGTCGCACCCGTCGGCCACCGCCGGATCCTCCACGGCGGTGCGGGCCGACTTCCCTGCCCGTGACGAACACCGGGCATTCCCTCGCGTCGCCGTCCTCGCGCTCCCACGCGTGCGGACGGGCGCGGTCCGCATCCCCTCCACGCAGCCCGTTCCTCCGACGGTTCCGTACAAGGGGTCCTCTTCTCATGCCATTCGCCGTCTACGTGCTCGGGCTGGCCGTCTTCGCCCAGGGCACCTCGGAGTTCATGCTGTCCGGCCTGCTCTCGGGCATCGCCGCTGACCTGCACGTCCCACTCGGCGCCGCGGGACTGCTCACCTCGGCCTTCGCGGTCGGCATGGTGATCGGTGCGCCGCTCACCGCGGCGGCCTGCCGCTCCTGGCCCCGCCGCCGGGCGCTGCTGTTCTTCCTCGGCGTGTTCGTCGCCGTCCACATCGCCGGGGCGACGACCTCCAGCTACGGCGTGCTGCTCGCCACCCGGGTCGTCGGGGCACTGGCCAACGCGGGCTTCTGGGCGGTGGCGCTGGTCACCGCGCTCGCCCTGGCCGGTCCCCACCAGCGGGCCCGGGCCACCGCCGTCGTGGTCGGCGGGGTCACCGTCGCCTGCGTGGTGGGGGTCCCGGCCGGGGCCGCGCTGGGCGAACTGTGGGGCTGGCGCTCCGCGTTCTGGACGGTGGCGCTCGTCTCCGTACCGGCCGCGGCCGCCCTGCTGCCGGCCGTGCCCTCCGGCACGCCCGAGGACGCGCCGGAGGTGAGCGCCAGGAGCGAACTGCGCGCCCTCGCCCGGCCCCGGCTGCTGCTGACGCTGCTGGTCATGGCGCTCGTGCAGGGCGCGACCTTCTGCACGTTCGCGTACCTCGAACCGCTCGTCACCCGGGTCACCGGTCTCGGCGCGAGCGGGGTTCCCGTGGTGCTGGCGCTGTTCGGCGCCGGCTCGTTCCTGGGGGTCGCCCTGGCCGGGCGCCTCGCCGACGCGCACCCGGGGGCCGTCACCGGAACCGGTATGACCGCGCTGGCCGCCGGCTGGGCCGCCCTGGCCCTGACCGCGGACCGTCCGGCGGCCGCTCCCGTCCTCGTCCTGCTCCAGGGGGCACTCGCCTTCGGGACGGGAACCACGCTCCTCACCCAGGTCTTCCGGCTGGCCCCGGACGCACCGACCCTCGCCGGGTCCTTCGCGACGGCCGCCTTCAACGTGGGAGCGGCGGCGGGACCCTGGCTCGGCGGTCTGGCCCTCGGTGCCGGCCTCGGCTTCCGGGCCCCGGTCTGGGTGAGCGCCCTGCTCATGGGCGTGGCGCTCGTGGGCGCCGGAGCGCTGGCACTGCCGTCGGGCCCGCCGGCGGCGCGCTCCGGTGCGGACGCACCCGCCGAGTGACGCCCACATCACACCCCTTCGCAACGGCATGTTCACGTCCGGGCATAAAACGTCTGAGAGACTTTGTTCCGACGGGGTACATAACCCGTCCCGGCTCTGACGCCGACGCTCCCGCACACCACCCCGCCCCCGCCACCCGGATCCGCACGGTCCGGGCGGCCCCCGTCCGAAAGGTTCTTCCCATGCCCCTGGCCCTGCTCGCCCTCGCTGTGAGCGCCTTCGGCATCGGCACCACCGAGTTCGTGATGATGGGCCTGCTGCCCAACGTCGCGGACGATCTGGGAACGTCCGTGCCCACCGCCGGCTATCTCGTCTCCGCGTACGCGATCGGCGTCGTCCTCGGTGCCCCGCTGCTCACCGGACTGGGCTCCAGGATCCCGCGCAAGCGGATGCTCCTGCTGCTCATGGCCGTCTTCACCGTCGGCAACCTCGCCTCCGCCTTCGCCCCCGACTTCGGCTGGCTGCTCGCCGGCCGGTTCCTCGCCGGGCTCCCGCACGGCGCCTTCTTCGGGGTCGGCGCGGTCGTCGCCGCGCGCCTGGTGCCGGACGGCCGTCAGGCACGCGCGGTCGCCACGATGTTCCTCGGTCTGACCGTGGCCAACATCGTCGGCGTACCGGCGGCCACCCTGCTGGGGCAGCACCTCGGCTGGCGCGCCACCTTCATGGTCGTCGCGGTGATCGGCCTGGCCGCGATGGCCGCGCTGGCCCGCCTCGTGCCGCAGATCCCCGTGGAGGCGCACCAGAACGTACGCCGTGAACTGAGCGCCCTCGGCAACCGGCAGGTCGTCCTCGGCCTGCTCACCGCCGTCCTCGGCTTCGCGGGCGTCTTCGCCGTCTACTCCTACCTCTCCTCCATGACGACCGAGGCGATGGGCTTCGGCGAGTCCTCGGTGACGCTGGTCCTCGCGCTGTTCGGCATCGGGATGACCCTCGGCGCGCTGGCGGCGGGACCGCTGACCGACCGGGCGCTGCGCCCCACCCTGTACGGCTCGCTGGCGGCCCTGGCCGTCGTCCTGGTGGTCTTCCCCTTCACGGTGCACGTGCAGTGGGCGGCCCTGGTCATGGTGGCCCTGCTCGGCGGCATCGGCTTCATGACGACCACGCCGCTCCAGATGCTCGTGATGAACAAGGCCAAGGACGCCCCCACGCTGGCGTCCGCCTCCAACCACTCCGCCTTCAACCTCGCCAACGCGGGCGGCGCCTGGCTCGGCGGGGTCGCCATCGCGGCCGGCTGGGGCTGGACGTCCCCGGCCCTGGTCGGCGCGGTGCTGGCCGCCGCCGGACTCGCCGTGGCGGTCACGGCGGGCGTCCTGGACCGGACCCCGGCCGCCTCGCGTGTCGTGGCGTCCGGCGCCCCCGCGGACTCCCGCTCCTACGCGGAGGCACGCTCCTCCGAGGGCTGACCCCCTGCGTGTGGGCCGGCCGCTCCACCGGCCCACCGGGGCCGGATCACGACGACGGGCCGGTGGCGGTGCGCGAGACGCACCCCCACCGGCCCTTTCGCGTGACTCCGGGGCGGTCCGGGGCCTCCGGCCCCTTGTCGCCCGTCCGGGGCCCACCGGCCCTTCGTCGTGAGTCCGGGGCCCACCGGTCCTTCGCGCCGGCCCGGCTCCCGGCACCGGCCCGTCCGGGGCGGTCCCCGCCTCCGGCAGCGGACCCGGGTCGGCCCGGCTCCGGCCCCGGACACTTCGGGTCAGCCCGATTCCCGCCAGCGGTTGGTGATCGGCAGACGGCGGTCCTTGCCGAAGCCCTTCGGCGAGATCTTCGTGCCCGGCGGGTACTGCCGGCGCTTGTACTCCGCGGTGTCCACCATCCGCAGCGTCCGCGCCACCAGCGCCTCGTCGAACCCGGCCGCCACGATCGCGTCCCGGCCCTGGTCCCGGTCGACGTACAGCTCCAGGAGGCGGTCCAGCACGTCGTAGTCCGGCAGCGAGTCCGTGTCCACCTGGTCCGGGCGCAGTTCGGCGCTCGGCGGCTTGGTGATGGACGCCTCCGGGACGGGCGGGGTCTGCCCGCGTTCCTCGGCGGCGCGGTTGCGCCACCTCGCGAGGCGGAAGACCGACGTCTTGTACACGTCCTTGATCGGCCCGTACGCGCCGACGGAGTCCCCGTAGAGCGTGGAGTAGCCCACCGCCAGCTCGGACTTGTTGCCCGGCGCGAGCACGAGGTGCCCCTCCTGGTTGGAGACGGCCATCAGCATCGTGCCGCGCAGCCGCGACTGGAGGTTCTCCTCCGCCAGCCCGGTGAGGCCCAGCGACCCCATGTAGGCGTCGAACATCGGCTCGATCGGGACGGTGCGGAAGTTCAGCCCGGTGCGCCGGGCCAGCTCCGCCGCGTCGCCCTTGGAGTGCTCCGAGGAGTACTTCGACGGCATCGACAGGCCGTACACGTGCGCGGCGCCCAGTGCGTCGCAGGCGACGGCCGCGACCAGCGCCGAGTCGATCCCGCCCGAGAGCCCGATCAGCACGCTGCTGAAACCGTTCTTCGCGACATACGCGCGCAGCCCCACGACCAGCGCCGAGTACAGCTCCTCGTCGTCGTCCAGCCGCTCGGCGTACCCGCCGGCCAGCTCCGGCTCGTAGGGCGGCAGCGGTTCGGCGCTCAGGACCACGTGGTCGATCCGCAGCGCGTCGTTGACGACCCCGGACGGCGCCTCGGCCGCGGCGGCGGGCAGGTCCAGGTCGAGGATCACGCTGCCCTCGGCGAACTGCGGTGCACGGGCGATCACGTCGCCCTGCCCGTCGACGACGATCGAGTCCCCGTCGAAGACCAGCTCGTCCTGGCCGCCGGTCATCGCCAGGTACGCCGTCGTGCAGCCGGCCTCCCGGGCCCGCCTGCGGACCAGCTCCAGCCGGGTGTCGTCCTTGTCGCGCTCGTACGGAGAGGCGTTGATCGACAGCAGCAGCCCGGCTCCGGCGGCACGGGCGGCCGGGACGCGGCCGCCGTCCTGCCACAGGTCCTCGCAGATCGCGAGCGCCACATCGATGCCGTGCACCCGCACGACGGGCATCGAGTCGCCCGGCACGAAGTACCGGAACTCGTCGAAGACGCCGTAGTTGGGCAGGTGGTGCTTGGCGAAGTTCAGCGCGACCTGCCCGCGGTGCAGCACCGCGGCGGCGTTGCGCGGGGACCCCGCGGGCTGGCCGTAGCGTGCCGCGGGGTGCTCCGAGCGGTCCAGGTAGCCGACCACGACGGGCAGTTCCCCGAACCCCTCGTCGGCGAGACGGGCGGCGAGCCCGTGCAGCGCGGTCCGCGAGGCCTCGACGAAGGACGACCGCAGGGCCAGGTCCTCGACGGGATAGCCGGTCAGCACCATCTCGGGGAACGCCACCAGGTGGGCGCCCTGTCCGGCGGCGTGCCGGGTCCAGTGGAGGATCGACTCGGCGTTGCCCGCGAGGTCTCCGACGGTCGCGTCGATCTGATTGAGTGCGAGACGTAGTTGAGGCACCCCGCCAGTGTAATCGTCTGACTGACGCGATGTCCTGGTGCGCCCCCGTCCGCAGGCGGTGCGGGACCTCCGGACGGGGGCGCGCCCCGGGTCAGCGCAGGTAGCCGAGGACCGTCATCATCCCCGCCTCGGCGTGGTAGACGTTGTGGCAGTGCAGCATCCACAGCCCCGGGTTGTCCGCGTCGAAGTCGGCCGTCAGCGACCGCCCCGGCAGGATCACCGCGGTGTCCTTACGGGCGCCGGGGGCCGCCGCGTCCCCTCCGGCCAGCGCGAACGTGTGGCCGTGGAGGTGCAGGGGGTGCCACATCGCGGTGCGGTTGGAGAAGACCAGGCGCACCCGCTCCCCGGCCCGGACGGGCTGCCGTGCCGCCGGGTCGTAGCTTTTGCCGTCGAAGGCCCAGTCGTACGCCGCCATGGAGCCCGTGAGGGTGATCCGCACGGTCCGGTCGGCCTCGCGTGCGGGGAGCGCGACGGACTCGTCGGCCACGAGCCCGCCGGCCGTGAGCACCTGGCCGTCCAGTTCCGCGGGCCGCGCGGTGGACGACGGCAGTGCGCCGGTCGCCGTCCGCAGCACCGCCATGGCCGACGCGTCCTTGCCCTCGGCGAGGGCGGTCAGCGGGAACACCCCGTCCCCGGCGGTCACCAGCACGTCGTACCGCTCGCCCATGCCCAGCAGCAGGGCGTCGGTCTCGGTGTGCCGCACCGGGAAGCCGTCCGTGTGCGTGACGGTCATCCGGTGCCCGCCGAGGGCCAGCCGGAACGCCGTGTCGCCGCCGGCGTTGATGACGCGCAGCCGGATGCGGTCGCCGGGGCGCGCGTCGAAGACCGAGGGGTCCTGCGCCCTGCGGCCGTTGACCAGGTAGTACGGGTAGGCGACATCGCCCGCGTGGCCGCCGAGCAGCTCGCTCTCGGCACCGGTCAGCAGCCGGGAGGGGCCTTCGGCCCGGGTGGCGGGGGCGGCACCGTGCCCGGCCGCGTCGTGGCTCGAACCCCGGCCCCCGGTGAGCTCGTCGAGGACCGCGTCGGGGGTGGAGCCGTCCACCCCGTCGAGCCAGTCGTCGAGCACGACGACCCACTCCTTGTCGTACGCGAGCGGCTCCTTCGGGTCGTCGACGATCAGCGGCGCGTACAGCCCCCGGTCGAGCTGGACACCGGAGTGCGGGTGGATCCAGTAGGTCCCCGGACGGCTGACCGCGAACCGGTAGGTGAAGTCCCCGCCGGCCTTGACCGCCTGCTGCGTCACCCCCGGCACACCGTCCATGTCGTTGCGCAGGGCGAGGCCGTGCCAGTGCATCGTGGTGGACTGCGGGAGGTGGTTGGCCAGGGCCAGTTCGAGGGTGTCGCCCGCCGTGACCCGGATCGCCTCACCCGGCAGGCGGTCGCCGTAGGCCCAGGTCGGGACGGTGAGGCCGCCGCCCAGGTCCAGGCGGGAGGCGGTGGCGGTGAGCGAGACCTTCCGCACAGGACCGGAGCCCCGCCGGGCCTCGGCGTCCCTCACCTCCGGTCCGTCGGGTGTGACGTACTGATCGGCGGCCCGTGCGGGGGAGGGGGCGGGCGGGCGGCGGTCGGAGCGGGCCGGGGCGGCGACGGCCTGCGAGGCGAGGCCCGCCGCTCCGGCCAGGGCGACACCGGCGCCGAGCATGGTGCGACGAGTGGGCATTTGAGACATATTGCGCACCGTACTCCTGGCGGATCAAGGGGTACGGCCCCGACACCCAGGGGGTGAGGTCCTGGCGTCCGGGTGCTCAGGGGGTGCGGCCGGGCGCCCGGAGGGCCCGCCCCCCGCGTCCGGCGTCCGGCAGTCCGGTCCCGCACGCGCGGTGCGTGCGGGGCCGGGTCCGTCAGGTGCCGGGTTCCGGTGGTGGTGGCACCCGAGGTGCCTGCCGTCGAGCTCGTGCGGCGCCGGGTGCCGGTGAAAGGCGGTCGAAAGGTGGGGAGGAGGGCGGTCAGGCGCGGGAGTAGACCTTCTCGGCCCATCCGGCGATCTGCTCGTCCGAGAGGTGCCGTGCCAGGTCGGCCTCGCTGATCATGCCGATCAGCTTCTTGTCCTCGACGACCGGGAGCCGTCGGATCCGATGGCTCTGCATCGACTCCAGCACCGCGTCGACGTCCGCCGTCGACTCGATCCAGCGGGGAGTGCCGTCGCAGAGCTCGCCCGCCGTCATGCTCGACGGATCGTGTCCCGACGCCACGCACGCGATCACGATGTCCCGGTCGGTGATGATCCCGACCATCCGGTTCTGATCGCCGCCGGCCGAGACGGGGAGGGCCCCCACCCCGTGGTCCCGCATCATCTGCGCGGCGCGGTCGAGCGTCTCGTGGGCGGGGATCCAGAGAGCCCCGGTGTGCATGATGTCCTTGGCCGTGGTCATGGGTACGCCTCCTGCGTGCCGACGGGCACTGCTGTACGACCCCGAGTCCCCACCATCGTCCCGGGGCCGCCCGTCGCCCGCGAGTGCTGTCACCCGTTCGGCGGACACCGGGACGGCCCCGCGCACCGTCCCGGCCCCGGCTCCGCGCCCCGTGCGCCCCGCCGCGTACGGCGCGGCACCGAGCGCTCTGCACCCGGTGCCGCGCGTCCGTCCCCGAGCCGTTCGCTCAGGGGCGGGGCGCCGCCCCGCGCGCGGCGAGCATGTCCGCCATCAGATCGAGTTCCGACTGCTGCGCCTCGACCATCCCGCGCGCCAGTCGCTTCTCCACGGGCACGGTGCACCGCTCGGCGCAGCCCCGGGCCATCGCGACGCCGCCCACGTGGTGGTCGGTCATCAGCTGGAGGAAGAGCACCTCGGCCCGCTCGTCGCGTGCCGCACGGAGCCGGGCCAGCTCGGTCCTGGTGGCCATACCGGGCATCAGGGCCCCGTCCTGGCCCACGGCCCCCGCGCCGTGCGGGGCCGCCGTGCCCTTCGCGGCCCCGGCGTCCCCCTGCATGTCCGCCATGTCGTGGCCGCTGTGGCCGTCCATGCCGGCGTGGCCGTCGTGGCCGGCACGGCCGTCCGCCATCCAGGCCATCGGGCCCTGCCCGTCGGGTGCCGTCTTGGGCAGCTCCCACAGGTCGAGCCAGCCGAGCAGCATGCCCCGCTGGTTGGCCTGCGTCTGGGCGATGTCGTACGCGAGGCGCCGCACGTCCTCGTCACGGGTCGCGTCCCGCACGATGAAGGACATCTCCACCGCCTGCTGATGGTGGACGGCCATGTCCCGTGCGAATCCCGCGTCGGCCGAGTCGGCGGCCGGTGCGACGGGTGCGGGCGCGGGCCCGTCCACCCGTGCGGAGGCCACCGTCGCCGCCCCGGCGAACAGCAGGGCGAGGGCGACCGCGGACCCCGCGGCCCACCGCGCGCGACGGGTGAGCGCGGGGCTCACCCGTCGACCCCGCCGGTGCAGGGGGCACCCGGTTCGGGCGTCTGCGCGCCCTGTACGTACTTCGCGAAGAACTGCGCCACCCGGGGGTCGTCGGCGCTGTCCACCGTGAGCTGCTTGCCCCAGGCGCTGAGCATGATCGACCCGGCCTGTCCCTCGTACGGGGACATCAGGGAGTAGGGGGTGCTCCGGACGCGTGATCCGAGCGTGCCGAGGTCCTCGGCGGACACCTTCCCGTCGTGCGTCACCCAGACCGCACCGTGCTCCAGGGCGTGCACGGCGTTGCCGTTCGGGACGGCCTTCTCGTATACGACGCCGTCGCAGTTCAGCCAGGCCGGACGGTGGTCCCCGCCGACCGGAGGCTCCATGGGGTACGTCACCTCCGTGGTGACGTGCTCGCGGGTCAGCTTCTGCGCGTCCCAGGACTTCTCGCCGGCGATCGGCTCGGCGGCGAGCCGCTGCCCGTCCTGCTCGGTCTGCTTGCCGTCCTGCGCCCGGCTCTCCCCGGTCCGCTCCTTCGCCTCGGACTTCTCCAGGAGCGTGTAGGAGCCGAAACCGAGCAGGCCGGCGACCACGACGGCGCCCAGACCTATGGCGAGGGCCGTGTTGCGGCGGTCGCGCGCACGGTCGGCGCCGTGCGTCTGCTCTGTGCGGGGCCTGCGGTCGAAGCTCATGACGTCGGGTCCTTCTGCCAAGGGGTCGGGAGGGACGGGAGCGGAGTGTGGAGAACCTGGTCGCGCGGGGCCGTCGCCGGGCGGCTGCGGCCCCCGTACACCATGGGCGCCGATCGTAGTGGGTGGCCGGGTGCTCCCTCTCACACCGTGTGCGTAATCTGGGTGAAATCCCGGGTCGTGATACTGAGGTGTCCCCCCTACCCCGGGCGGTGGTGCACGGACCGTCTGAACTGCAAGGATGTGGCTATGGACAAGCAGCAGGAATTCGTCCTCAGGACCCTTGAGGAGCGCGATATCCGCTTCGTACGGCTGTGGTTCACCGACGTGCTCGGTTACCTCAAGTCCGTCGCCGTGGCCCCTGCCGAGCTCGAACAGGCCTTTGACGAGGGCATCGGGTTCGACGGCTCCGCGATCGAGGGCTTCGCCCGTGTATACGAATCGGACATGATCGCGAAGCCGGACCCGGGCACGTTCCAGATCCTTCCGTGGCGTGCGGAGGCTCCCGGGACGGCGCGGATGTTCTGCGACATCCTGATGCCCGACGGATCGCCCTCCTTCGCGGACCCGCGGTTCGTCCTCAAGCGCATCCTCGCCAAGACCTCCGACCTGGGCTTCACCTTCTACACCCACCCGGAGATCGAGTTCTTCCTGCTGAAGAACAAGCCGGTCGACGGCAGCCGCCCCACCCCGGCCGACAGCTCCGGCTACTTCGACCACACCCCGCAGAACGTCGGCATGGACTTCCGCCGCCAGGCGATCACCATGCTCGAATCGATGGGCATCTCGGTCGAGTTCAGCCACCACGAGGGCGCCCCCGGCCAGCAGGAGATCGACCTGCGGTACGCGGACGCGCTCTCCACCGCCGACAACATCATGACCTTCCGGCTCGTCATGAAGCAGGTCGCGCTGGAGCAGGGCGTGCAGGCCACCTTCATGCCGAAGCCGTTCTCGGAGTACCCGGGTTCGGGCATGCACACCCACCTCTCCCTCTTCGAGGGCGACCGCAACGCCTTCTACGAGTCGGGCGCCGAGTACCAGCTCTCCAAGGTCGGCCGGTCCTTCATCGCGGGTCTCCTCAAGCACGCCGCGGAGATCTCGGCCGTGACCAACCAGTGGGTCAACTCCTACAAGCGCATCTGGGGCGGCTCCAGCCGCTCCGCCGGTGCCGGCGGCGAGGCCCCCTCGTACATCTGCTGGGGCCACAACAACCGCTCCGCGCTGATCCGCGTCCCCATGTACAAGCCCGGCAAGACCGGTTCGGCCCGCGTCGAGGTCCGCTCCATCGACTCCGGCGCGAACCCCTACCTGACGTACGCGGTCCTGCTGGCCGCGGGCCTCAAGGGCATCGAGGAGGGCTACGAACTCCCGGCCGGCGCCGACGACGACGTCTGGGCTCTCTCCGACTCGGAGCGCCGAGCGATGGGCATCGAGCCGCTCCCGCAGAACCTCGGCGAGGCCATCTCGCTGATGGAGAAGAGCGAGCTCGTCGCCGAGACGCTGGGCGAGCACGTCTTCGACTTCTTCCTCCGCAACAAGAAGCAGGAGTGGGAGGAGTACCGCAGCGAGGTCAGCGCCTTCGAGCTGAAGAACCTGCTGCCGGTGCTGTAACCGAGGTCGGATGCTCAGAGAAGGCAGAGAGGGCGGGTCGCCCGGTTCAATCCCAGCGACCCGTCCTCAGTCACGATCAGCTCTGGGCCGATGGGCCGTGAGCCCCGGACGGGCGGCCCAAGTACACCTTGTCCATGGAGATGCGGGCCCGCCCTGAGTACGTGGACTCCATCGGTGACGCACGCTTGGGGATCGACATGCTTACGGGCGCGCTGCAGCGACTGATGATCGATCCGGATCAGGGATTCATGATCCGCCAGCCCGTACCTGCCGACGCGGCCGAGGCGTATCAGCGACTCCGCCAAGCCGGTTTCACCAGCCGCCTCCTGCCGAACGAGGCGCATTCTGCCTGGCCCCCGCCGAGCGCTGCCACAGGTTTCTCTACCTCATCAAGTTCCGGCTGGGCTCCGCTCCGCCGGGCGCGCTTCCCGGCTCTGGCCGCTCCTGCCTCCGGCCCGCTCCGCCCGCGCTGGGGACTGCTGCACGCATAGGTGACACCTGACCTGGCTCGCTGAGAGGTGGCTGGAAGGATCTTGCGGTGTCCAAGCCGCATCCGAAGGAGTTCCGCGAGGACGTCGTGCGGGGCGCGCGTAATCGTTGAGACCGGCGTCACGCTTGAACGGATCGCCGCCGATTTCGGCGTCCACCCGATCACCTTGTCGAAGTGGCTGCGCCGCGCTGAACCGACGAGGGCGGCGCCAGGCCCGTGCCGGTGTCGGGTGAGTCGGTCGAGCTGCGCGAGGCCTGCAAGCGCATCCGGGCTGCTGGAGCAGGAGAACGAGGTGCAGCGGAGGGCTGCGGCGCATCGGTCGCAGGCGAACCTGCCGTCAAAATGATGTACCCGCTCGTCCGCGAGCCGGCCGCCGCCGCTGCCCCGCACGGGGTGCCGGTGGCGCTGATGTGCCGGGTGCTCAAGCCGGCCCGCCAGGCCCACTACCGGTGGCTGGCCACACCGGTCACCGACAGCGAACTCGCCGAGGCATACCGGGCGAACGCTCTGTTCGATGCTCACCGCGACGACCCGGAGTTCGGCCACCGCTTCCGGCCGATGAGGCCCGCGAGGCCGGGAGGGTCGGGGTCGGTCATGCCCGCGAGTGTGGGCGCGAACTCACCGCCCGGAACGGAATCCGGCACGGAGGTCACCGGAAAGGGTGGTCACGCAGGCGGCAGGTTGACACAGGGGCTGATGCGCCGCAGCGTCTCCCCCGTTCGTGGGGCAGGGTGCGGTCCCGGCCAGGGGAAGGGCTGGAAACGAGCGCGTCACATGGAGTGCTTATGGGGAGATAGGGCCGGTTGCAGCTCTGAGCAAGCAGGGGGTTACGTGAAGTGGAAAGACGCGTTCGGCAGTGCGATGGAGGAACTGAAGGCGATACGGGGCCTGCTGGCGCCGGTCGGC
The DNA here is from genome assembly GCF_040613235.1 of Streptomyces sp. NPDC006296. Lineage (NCBI taxonomy): Bacteria > Bacillati > Actinomycetota > Actinomycetes > Kitasatosporales > Streptomycetaceae > Streptomyces > Streptomyces sp. NPDC006296. The sequence goes on from NZ_JBEXRT010000001.1 coordinate 228,977, forward strand.
CGTCTCGATGACCCGACGGTCGGGCTGACCGCCCTGCGCGGCGAGCTCACCCAGACCCGCCTCAAGATCCTGGAAACCGTCCAGGGAGGCGTCACCGGTCTGCGGGAGGAGAACCGGGAGCTACGCCGTCGCCAGGACCGGATGATCAGCGATCTCAACGAGACCCGCGGTGAGCTCAGGCAGTTGCTCGAACTCGCCGACACTCTTCGCCCTGTCGCAGAGCTCCAGAGGTCTGCGGAAACCCCCGGCGACTGCACCGGCCCCTACCCGCCCACCGGGCCGGTGCCCGACCCGGATCCGACCACCGGCCCGATTGCGCCCAGGGTGGCGCAGCGGCTCACCTCACCCGATATCGGCTCCCAGGGGGGAACCATGGAGTACAGCGAGCGCCAGGCGCAGCCCGAGCCCGAGCGCCGGGGTCAGGACGACATGCTCAAGCAGAAGATTGAGGCCGCCTACCAGGGCAACAGCACCCCCACCGCGCAGCCCTCTGCCCCTGCACCGCCGGCCACCGACGAAGGGCAGGACCCGCGGGTCGCCCACGGTGTCCTGCTGCTGAAGGCCGCCGGGGTGGCCTCCGTGGACCTGGTCGCGCACCGCGACACCTGGGAGTGGCTCACCGCCCTGGCCGTCGACCACGACCACTTCCGCACTCCGCCCTCGGTCGAGGACGTCAAGCAAGGACGTGTTCAGACCGTCCTGTCCGGCCGCTCCCTCATCGGCCTGCTCATCAAGCTGTGGGACACCCGCTCGTCCGCCACCCCACTCGAAGCCGACTGGGCGCTGGCCGCGACCGCCTACAGCCGGATCGCGGCCGACCTCACCAGTGTTGACGGAGAAGGCCAGACCATCCGCATTGTCCTGGACGACGGCCTCCCCCACGCTGACGACTGACGCTCGTACCGGGCAACAGACAGCGACTGGCCTGTACCGATCCGGACAGCCTTCCACCCGCAGCGGCGCGCAGACGATCCGGCTCTCGATCGTGTCCCGGGGGGAGGCCGGCCAGCGGGCGGCATCCTGCGTAGCGGTGCCCCCTGCCTGTTCAGGGGGCACCGCTACGCCGCAGGGGGGCGGCGTAGCGTCGGTCCGTCACCTGGAAACGCCATGAATCACCCCGGGTGGCATAAAACGCCCTTAAAACTCTTTCGGAATGACGGGGTGGCGTCTCCCGGACTTCACGGATGGGCAACGCCACCCGCGCCTACTGTTATCAGGTCCGCCCGTTCTTTCCTCTCTGGATGAAAAAATGCCCCACCATCGAGATGCGCGCCATGGTTCCCAAAATTCCCCATCCCCCGCTATTGCCCAAGGCAATCAGGAAGATCGCAAAGGCTGCGCCCAGAAAGGCAAGAACGGCCGCGATCTGAAGATACCGCTTAACGGCGGCCCGCTGCTCCATTGTTCATCCGGCATGCGGATCAGACGTGCTGCCGGGTGGGAGGAGGCCCCCTCTCACCCGAAATTTTATCTATCCGCTGACAGTATTAGATCATTTGTCCTGGGCTCCAGGAGATTGCGTAGCAGCCCGCCGTGGCACCCAGAGATCCTTCTACAGTGGGACCAGCGCTTGCGGCTACCGCCGTTCCGCACAGGGCTCCTGCGGCGCCACCCGCGACCACACCCCACAGCGCTTGAGTATCTCCCTGACCCAAGTAGACGGTTCCGGTGGCAACGTCGCCAATAGGGCCGAGAGCATCCGCGATACCACCGAGGCTGATGAGCCCGGTGGGGTCGATGCGGTTGACGGGGTAACCTTCGCGCTGGCTCGCAGGGCTGATCCATGCGTGAGCGCAGGTCGAGAACGCCTCGCATTGCTTCCTCCGCAACACGAAGCATGAGTGGGAGGAGCGCCGCGGCCCCGGCCCGTCAGTCGCCCCGGGCGGTCCGGGTGACGTCCGGGGCCGCGTCGGGCGCGGTCTGCCGCACGGTCTCCTGCGCGGGGTGCGCCTCCGGCCGGGTCGTGCGGCGGGCGCCGATGGCCGGGGCGAGGAAGACCGCCGCGGAGACGAACACCAGGACGACGATCATGGCCGAGCGCAGCCCGTAGTGGTCGCCCAGGAAGCCGAGTCCGGGCGGCCCGACGAGGAACGCGATGTAGCCGATCATCGCCACCAGGCTGACGCGCGCCGCCGGGTCGGGCCCCGAGTCGCCGGCCGCCGACAGGGCCACCGGGAAGCCGAGCGACGCCCCCAGGCCCCAGAACAGCACCGCGGCACCCGCGAACACGGGGGAGTCGGCGAAGATGACGAGCGTCAGCCCGAGTGCGGCTGACAGGGCGCTGGCCCGGACGACGGGCGCGCGCCCGAAGCGGTCGATGAAGAAGGCCCCGCAGAACCGGCCGATCGTCATGGCGGCGGCGAATCCCGCGTAGACGGCCGAGCCGAGGGCCGGATCCACACCGTGGCCGTCGACCATGAGCAGCGGCAGCCAGTCGTTCGCGGCGCCCTCCGCCAGGGCCATGGCGAGGATGATGCCGCCGATCAGCAGCAGTCGCCGGTCCTTCCACACCGCGCTCCGGGCGGGGCCCGTACCGCCACCGTCCGCCGACCGGACACCCCTGGTCCTGCCGACCCCGGAAGGGACGGCGCGGAAGGCGTACAGGAACATCCCGGCGGTGATCACGGCCGTCGCGGTCAGGTGCCACTGCACCGGGAACTCGATCGCGGTGAACAGGATGCCGGCGGCGGCTCCCACCACCGTGCCGAGGCTGAAGAAGCCGTGCAGGGTGGGCAGTACAGTCCGGCCGATGAGCTGTTCGACCTCGGCGCCGTCGATGTTGACCGCGACCTCCCCGCCGCCCATCCCGGCGCCGAAGAGGAACAGCCCCGCGGTGACGACGGGCGCCGACTCCAGCAGCGCCCCGAAGCCGATGACCACCATGCTGACGATGACCAGCGCCACCCCCACGCCCATGACCGGTCGGGTGCCGAACCGCGCCACCAGCGCCCCGGAGGTCAGGATGCCGAGCATCGAGCCGACCGACAGGCCGAACAGGACGAGCCCCATCTGTGCGGTGGAGGCGCCCAGTTGGTCGCGGATGTCGGGGGTGCGCGTCACCCACGAGGAGATCGACAGTCCGGGGACGAGGAAGAAGAGGAACAACGCCGTCCGGCGGCGACGGGTGGACAGGTCCATCAGGCACGTCTTTCACGAGAATGCGACGGGGCGGACGTCACCCCGTGCTCAGCATGTACGAACGTACACTCCACGGGGGGTGAGAGGAAGGGCGCCCGTCGGCCACCTGGAAGCCGTGGGCGCGCGCGGGCCGGCGAGCCGCGGGCGGGGACGAGGACCGCGCGCACCGGCGGGCCGACGGGACCGCGCCTGCCGTCAACGGGCGCTCCCGGCCCGGACGTCCGCGCTCCCGGCCCGGACGTCCGCGCTCGCAGGGCCGCGTTCCCGGAGCCGCGCGTCCGTACCCCGAGGCCGACCATCCGTGCTCGGAGGGCCGCGCGTCCGTACCCCGACGGCCGCGCGCCCGCGTTCCCCCGGTCCGGGGCGCGCTCCGGACTCGCCCCGCCCGACTGCGCACCCGCCGCGCTCGACCCGCGCACCCGCCCCGCTCGACCCGCGGACCCGCCCCGCTCGACCCGCGGACCTGACCCGCGGACCCGGACCGCTCCGGAGGAACTCCGGTAAGGTGAGGCGTCCCGTGACCGGGACCGACCCAGGAGGTGAGACCCATTACCGCTTCAGCAGGCCGGGTGCTCATCCCTCGCCGTCGCAGGGCCGACCGGGCCTGAGCGATCGCGGAGCGCCCATCGGTACTTCCGAAAGGCTCCGCACCGTGCAGGAATTCGCCCCACCGCTCACCTTCGCCACTCTCGTCACCGCCCTCCGCGCCGCCGGCTGCGTCTTCGCCGAGGACGAGGCGGAACTCCTCCTGGGGACGGCCGCCGATCCCGCCGGGCTGGCCGCCATGCTGGAACGCCGGGTCGCCGGACACCCCCTCGAACACGTCCTCGGCTGGGCCGAGTTCTGCGGGATGCGGATCGCCGTGGACCCCGGGGTCTTCGTGCCCCGGCGGCGTACGGAGTTCCTCGTCCGGCAGGCCGCCGCGCTCGCCCCGGACCCGGCCGTCGTGGTCGACCTCTGCTGCGGCACCGGAGCGCTCGGCCGGGTGCTCGCGTCGACGCTGCCGCACGTGGAACTGCACGCCGCCGACGTGGAACCCGCCGCCGTGCGCTGCGCCCGGCGCAATGTGGCCGGGCTCGGGACGGTGTACGAGGGGGACCTCTTCGCCCCCCTGCCCCGTTCGCTGCGCGGCCGGGTCGACGTGCTGCTCGCCAACGTGCCGTACGTCCCGACCGAGGACGTCGGGCTGCTGCCCGCCGAGGCCCGCGTCCACGAACCGCGCGTCGCGCTCGACGGAGGGGGCGACGGACTCGACGTGCTGCGGCGCGTCGTCGGCGAGGCGGCCGACTGGCTGGCCCCCGGCGGGAGCCTGCTGGTCGAGACGAGCGAGCGGCAGGCGCCGGAGGCCGAGGAGACCGTACGGAGCGGTGGCCTGGCCGCGCGCGTCGTCGTCTCCGACGAGCTGTACGCGACCGTCGTCATCGGCACCGGACCCCGCCCGGCCTGAGAGACGGACCCCCGGCCCGGCCTGAAGGAAAGACCCGGCCCGGCCTGAGGGGCGGACCCGGCCCGGCCTGAGGGGCGGACCCCGCCCGGCCTGAGGGGCGGACCCCGCCCGGCCTGAGGGGCGGACCCCGCCCGGCCGGGAGGAGGACCCCGCCCGGTCCGAGGATCGGACCCCGATCGACCGGCAGGATCGACCGGCAGGGCGGCCCCCGCCCGGCCCCGGGGGCGGGTCCCGCCCCGCCCGCCCCGAGCGGCGGATCCCACCCCCGCCCGCCCGGACGGTCCCGCGGTCCGGCGGCGCGGGCGGTCCGGCGGTCCGGTGATGGTGCGGTATGGCGCTCCGCGTGGCCTTTGCGCCGGTCACGGGCGTGCGGCGGGGCCGCACCGGGGGCGCCGGAACCACCGGTGCGGGACTAAGGTCGGTCCCGTCGTCCCCGGTCGGCGTGCGACGGCGGTCGCGGCGGCCCGACGCGTTGCCGGAGCGCCCGGACCCGTCCGGTCGCGGACCTCCCGCCACGCCGCGGGCACCGCGTCCGGCGCCGCGCGCTGATCGCTCGGGGACGACGGACAGCCCTTAGGCTCGTAGGGCGGACATGGGTGAGCGGCGGGCAGGAGACACGGGATGACGACGGTGCCGGGACGCAGAAGCAGTACGTTCACGCGCCTGCTGCGGCACGGTTTCACCGATCCGTCGGCCGCCGAACGGCTGCTGGACCTGCCCGAGCTCTCCTCCGTGCGGGCCGATCCGGTCCTCTTCGACGCGCTCGGCGCGACGGCCGACCCCGATCTGGCCCTGAACGGCCTCGTACGGCTCGTCGAGGCCGAGGAGCCCGGCGAGCGGCAGATCCTGCTGGACACCCTCGTCACGGCCAAGCCGCTGCGGGACCGGCTCCTCGGGGCCCTCGGCGCCTCCGAGGCACTCGGGGACCACCTGGCACGGCACCCGCGCGACTGGCAGGTGCTGGTGACCTACGAGGCCACCGATCTGCACCCCGGGATCCCCGAGTTCGAGGACATGCTCCGCGACGCCACCGATCCGGACTCGCTGAGGATCGCCTACCGCAGGTCCCTGCTGTCGATAGCGGCCCGTGACGTCTGCGGCACCACGGACGTCGCCGAGGTCGCCGCCGAGCTCGCCGACCTCGCGACGGCCACCCTGCGGGCCGCACTCGCCATCGCACGCGCGGACGCGCCCTCCGACGCCGCCCAGTGCCGGATCGCCGTCATCGCGATGGGCAAGTGCGGCGGACACGAGCTGAACTACGTGTCCGACGTCGACGTGATCTTCGTCGGCGAGCCGATCGAGGGCGCGGAGGAGAGCGGCGCCCTCCAGGCCGCCACCCGGCTCGTCGCCCACATGATGCGGATCTGCTCCGACACCACAGTCGAGGGCACCATCTGGCCCGTCGACGCCAACCTCCGCCCGGAGGGCCGCAACGGGCCCCTGGTGCGGACCCTGTCCTCCCACCTCGCCTACTACCAGCGCTGGGCCAAGACCTGGGAGTTCCAGGCGCTGCTCAAGGCCCGGCCGGTGGCCGGCGACCCCGAGCTGGGGGCGCAGTACCTCGCCGCGGTGTCGCCGCTGGTGTGGCAGGCCGCCGACCGGGAGAACTTCGTCGGCGACGTGCAGAAGATGCGCCGCCGCGTCATCGACAACATTCCCGTCGACCGGGTGGACCGTGAGCTCAAGCTCGGCCCCGGCGGACTCCGGGACGTCGAGTTCGCCGTCCAGCTCCTCCAGCTCGTCCACGGGCGCAGCGACAGCACCCTGCACGCCGGCTCCACCCTGGAGGCCCTGCGGGCGCTCGCCGACGGCGGCTACGTCGGGCGGGCCGACGCCGCGCAGCTCGACGAGGCCTACCGCTTCCTGCGGGCGATGGAACACCGCATCCAGCTCCACCGGCTGCGCCGCACCCACCTGGTCCCCGAGGACGAGGCCGACCTGCGCAGGCTCGGGCGGTCCCTCGGGCTGCGTACCGAGCCGGTCGCCGAGCTCAACCGGGCGTGGCGGCGGCACGCCTCCGTCGTACGGCGACTGCACGAGAAGCTCTTCTACCGGCCGCTCCTGGACGCCGTGGCCCAGCTCGCGCCCGGCGAGATCCGGCTCAGCGCCAAGGCCGCCGGTGTCCGGCTGGAAGCGCTCGGCTACGCCGATCCGGCCGCCGCGCTGCGGCACCTGGAGGCCCTGTCGTCCGGGGTCTCCCGCAAGGCGGCGATCCAGCGGACGCTGCTGCCCGTGCTGCTCGGCTGGTTCGCGGACTCCGCCGATCCGGACGCCGGGCTCCTGGGCTTCCGGCAGGTGTCCGACGCACTCGGCAAGACCCCCTGGTACCTGCGGCTCCTGCGCGACGAGGGCGCCGCAGCCGAGAACCTCGCCCGGGTCCTGTCGGCCGGCCGGCTCGCCCCCGACCTGCTGATGCGCGCCCCGGAGGCCGTCGCCATCCTCGGTGACCCCGGGGGGCTGAAGCCGCGCACCCGGGAGCACCTGGAGCAGGAGGTGCTGGCCGCGGTCGGCCGTGCCCCCGGCGCCGAGTCGGCCGTGGCGGTGGCCCGCGGGGTCCGCCGGCGCGAGCTGTTCCGCACCACGGCGGCCGACATCATCGGCTCGTACGGCACCGAGGACAGTCCCGCCGAGACCGACCCCGGCGCCCTCGTCGACCGGGTCGGTTCCGCGGTCACCGACCTGAACGCCGCCACGCTCTCCGGTGCGCTGCGCGCCGCCGTCCGCGAGCGCTGGGGCTCCACCCTGCCGACCCGGTTCGCCGTCATCGGCATGGGCCGCTTCGGCGGGCACGAGCTCAGCTACGGCTCGGACGCGGACGTCCTGTTCGTGCACCAGCCCCGGGACGGGGTCGGCGACGAGGAGGCCGCCCGGGCCGCGAACGCCGTGGTCACGGAGATGCGCCGACTGCTGGAGCTGCCCACCGCCGACCCGCCGCTGCTCATCGACGCCGACCTGAGGCCGGAGGGCAAGACCGGCCCCCTGGCCCGCACCCTGAAGTCGTACGGCGCCTACTACCGGCGCTGGTCGCTCGTCTGGGAGAGCCAGGCGCTGCTGCGCGCGGAGCCCGTGGCGGGCGACGCGGACCTGGGGCGCGCCTTCCTCGAACTGGTCGATCCGCTGCGCTACCCGGTCGAGGGGCTGGGCGACGAGGCGGTCCGGGAGATCCGCCGGCTCAAGGCCCGGATGGAGTCCGAGCGGATGCCGCGCGGCGCCGACCCGACGCTCCACACCAAGCTCGGGCGCGGCGGGCTGAGCGACGTCGAGTGGACGGTGCAGCTCATGCAGATGCAGCACGGCTGGGCGGAACCCGGCCTGCGGACCACGCGGACGCGGGAGGCACTGGCCGCGGCCTGCGCGGCGGACCTGATCCCCGCGGAGGAGGCCCGGACGCTGGACGAGGCGTGGGTCCTGGCGTCCCGGGTGCGCAACGCGGTGATGCTCGTGCGCGGCCGGCCGGCCGACACCTTCCCCTCCAACCCCCGCGAGCTGACGGCGGTGGGCCGCTACCTCGGGTACGAGCCCGGCCACGTGGGGGACATGCTGGACGACTACCGGCGGATCACCCGCAGGGCCCGCGCGGTGGTCGAGGAGCGGTTCTACGGCGCCTCGGGGTGAGCACCCTGGGCGAGGCCAGGGCCGGCCCGGCGCACCTCCGCCGGCCGGACGCCGGCGTCGCCCCGGTGCCGCTCCCGGCCGACCGCTGTCGCGCGTGCCCCTCCGTGCCGCCCGCTGTGGCGCACCGCGTCGTGCCCGGTCGCGCCCCGTCGTGCTCAGCCGCTGGACGGACCCGGTCCACCCGGTCCCGGCCCGGCGTGCCCGCCGACCCCGTTCGCCTCGGCCGCTGTAGCCGCTGACGGCCCGGAGACCGCCCCGGGCGCCGCTGACGTCCCCGCGACCGCTTCGGACGCCGACGGCGCCCCCGGCGTCCCGAAGGCCGATGCGGGCTCCGCCGCCCGGAGGGCCGGTCCCGGGGCGGGCCGGTGCGGTCGTCGCAGGGCGCGCAGCCGGCCCCCGCCGGGACGCTGGACCCGCTTCGGCAGGCGGTGCGGCAGCGCCCCGTACCAGGCGTAGGAGACCGCGAACCCGAAGGTCAGACAGGCCATCCCGCCCACCGCGTCCAGCCAGAAGTGGTTCGCCGTCGCGACGATCACCACGAGCGTGGCCACCGGGTACAGCGCGCCCAGGATCCGCGCCCACGGCGCGGAGGCCAGGGCGCACACGGTCAGACCGCACCACAGGGACCAGCCGATGTGCATGGACGGCATCGCCGCGTACTGGTTCGACATGTGCTTGAAGTTGCCCGAGGCCATCGAACCCCAGGTCTGGTGCAGCATCACCGTGTCGATGAACCCGCCGCCGTGCATCAGCCGGGGCGGTGCCAGCGGGAAGACGTAGTAGCCGAGCAGGGCCACCGCCGTGGTGGCGAAGAGGCCCAGGCGCGCCGCCGCGTACCGGCCGGGATGCCGGCGGAACAGCCAGATCAGCACCCCGATGGTCACGACGAAGTGCAGGGTCGCGTAGTAGTAGTTCATCGACACGATCAGCCATGTCACCGAATTGACCGCGTGGTTGACCGTCTGCTCGAAGGCGAGGCCCACGGTGTGTTCCAGGGACCAGATCCAGTCGGCGTTCCGCAGGGCGGCGGCCTTCTGCTCGGGGACGGCGTTGCGCACCAGCGAGTAGAGCCAGTAACTGACCGCGATCAGCAGGATCTCGAACCAGAGCCGCGGGCGGCGCGGGGCGCGCAGTGCGCCGAGGGTGAGGCGGGTGCTCATGCGGGACAGGGCGATCGCTCTCGTCGAACCGGACACCGCCGACCCGTCCGCGACGGGTGACGGGGTGGCCGCCGTGCGGTCTTCCTGTGTGGTCACGTGCGATTCACCCATAGGCGCAGAGTCTGCCAGATACGTCCCCCTCTGCCCGATGATCCTCCGGTCGGGTTCCGGTCGCACATCCAGTCCGTCACGGGCGGGTCCGGCCCGGGGAGGACGGGCCCGGACCCGATGCGGTTGAACCGCGTACGACCAGTTCGGGCATGAAGACGAACTCGCTGTGCGGAGCGGGGGTGCCCCCGATCTCCTCCAGCAGGGTGCGCACCGCGGCCTGGCCCATCGCCGTCACCGGCTGCCGGATCGTGGTGAGCGGCGGATCGGTGAAGGCTATGAGCGGCGAGTCGTCGTACCCGACCACCGAGAGGTCGCGCGGGACCTCCAGCGACAGCCTCCGGGCCGCCCGGACCGCGCCGAGCGCCATCATGTCGCTCGCGCACACCACCGCGGTGCAGCCCCGCTCCACCAGGGCCGAGGCGGCCGCCTGGCCGCCCTCCAGGGTGTACAGCGAGTGCTGGACCAGCTCCTCCACCGCGGCGGCGGTGAGACCCAGCTGCTCCCGCATCGTGGCGTGGAAGCCCTCGATCTTGCGGAGCACCGGGACGAAGCGCTTCGGTCCGACCGCCAGCCCGATGCGCTGATGCCCCAGCGCCACCAGATGCGTCACCGCGAGCCGCATCGCCGCCCGGTCGTCCGGCGAGATGAACGGGGCCTGCACCTCCGGGGAGAAGCCGTTGACCAGGACGAAGGGCACACCCTGGGCGCGCAGTTGGGCGTAGCGCTGCATGTCGGCCGAGGTGTCGGCGTGCAGCCCGGAGACGAAGATGATGCCGGAGACCCCGCGGTCCACGAGCATCTCGGTGAGCTCGTCCTCGGTGGAGCCGCCCGGCGTCTGCGTCGCCAGCACCGGCGTGTAGCCCTGCCGGGTGAGCGCCTGGCCGATGACCTGGGCCAGCGCGGGGAAGATCGGGTTCTCCAGCTCGGGCGTGATCAGGCCGACGAGCCCGGCGCTGCGCCGGCGCAGCCGGACGGGGCGTTCGTAGCCGAGGACGTCGAGCGCCGCGAGGACGGATTCACGGGTGGCCGCGGCGACCCCGGGCTTGCCGTTCAGCACGCGGCTGACCGTCGCTTCGCTGACCCCCGCCTGATGTGCGATGTCGGCAAGCCGTGCGGTCATGCAAGGACTGTACCGGGCGCGTGTCCGATTGCCCACCGAGCGTGGGATCCGGCCGGAGTGCCCCGGCCCGGACCGATCGGCGATCGTTGCACGGCAAAATCTTGCAAGGACTTGCGGGACCGGTCAGACCCGTGTGCACACATCGCCGTATCCCTGTCACGCCCGGTCTGGCCAGGCACGGGCAGGGTGCCGGGGCTTCCGTCAAGAGGGTTGACGGCAACCTTGAGGACACGCCAATGTAACGATCGGCGGTGCTTGCAGAAATCTTCCGCAAGGTCTTTCGGACGTCTTTCATCCTTGTTACGTTCACGTCGACCCGGCGCCGCGACGGAGCGGTACGGCAGTTGAAGGAGTTCAGATGCGACGTGGCATAACGGCCACCGCCCTGGTCGCGACCCTGGCGCTCGCGGCGACCGCCTGCGGAGGCGACGACGAGTCCGGCGGCAGCAAGGGCTCGGGCGAGCTCTCCGGCACGGTGACCTGGTGGGACACCTCGAACGTCGGCAGTGAGGACAAGGTCTTCAAGAAGATCGCCGAGGGCTTCGAGAAGGAGCACCCGAAGGTCGACGTCAAGTACGTCAACGTCCCGTTCGGCGAGGCGCAGAACAAGTTCAAGAACGCCGCGCAGGCCGGCTCCGGCGCCCCCGACGTCATCCGCTCCGAGGTCGCCTGGACCCCCGAGTTCGCCGACCTCGGCTACCTCGCCCCGCTGGACGGCACCGCGGCGCTGAAGGACCAGGGCGACTTCCTCGAGCAGGCCGCCGCGTCGACGAAGTACAAGGGCAAGACGTACGCGGTGCCGCAGGTGATCGACTCCATGGGCATCTTCTACAACAAGAAGATGTTCGCCGACGCGGGCGTCGAGCCGCCGGCGTCCGTCGCCGATCTCAAGACCGTCGCCGAGAAGATCAAGAAGAAGACCGGCAAGACCGGTCTCTACCTGCGCGGCGACGACTCCTACTACTTCCTCTCCTTCCTCTACGGCGAGGGCGGCGACCTGGTCGACGCCGACGCGAAGACCGTCACCGTGGACAACGCCGCGGGCGTCAAGGCGTTCGGTGTCGTGAAGGACCTCGTCGACTCCGGGGCGGCCAAGACCGACGCCACGGACGGCTGGGAGAACATGATGCAGTCGTTCAAGAACGGCGACGTCGCGATGATGATCAACGGCCCCTGGGCCGTGGCCGACACGCTGACCGGCAAGGAGTTCACCGACAAGGCGAACCTGGGCATCTCCACGGTGCCGGCCGGCTCCGCCGGTCAGGGCGCCCCGCAGGGCGGCCACAACCTCGGCGTCTACGCGGGCTCCGCGAACCTCGACGCCTCCTACGCCTTCGTCGACTACATGACCTCGGTCCAGACCCAGGCCCAGACCGCCGGCGAGCTCAACCTGCTGCCGACCCGCACCTCCGCCTACGCCAAGAAGCAGGCCGTGGACAGCGAGATCGTCCAGTTCTTCAAGCCCGTCGTCGAGACCGCCGTCGAGCGCCCCTGGATCCCGGAGACCGGCAGCCTCTTCGCCCCGCTGAACGTCGAGTACACCAAGGTCCTCACCGGGCAGAGCACGCCGGAGAAGGCCGCGAAGTCGACGGGCGACTCCTACCGCAAGCTCCTCAAGGGCTGGAAGTAACCAGGAAGGCAGGCCGGCTGATGGCTGTCCACACCGGCCAGTCGGTGGCGAAGGCCGCGGGCGACAACGTCGCCCGCGGCCGGAGCCGCGGTACTGGCACCACCCCGCCGCCGGGCCGGCTCCGGCGCGCCCTGTCGGTCCACTGGTACGCCTGGACCATGGTCGCCCCGGTCGTGCTGGTGATCGGCGTGATCATCGGCTACCCGCTGGTCCGCGGCATCTGGCTGTCGCTGACCGACGCCAACGAGCGCAACGTCGCCCGGTCCATCGGCGTCAACGAGCTGCCCGCCACCTACGAGTTCGTGGGGCTGGACAACTACGCCGACGCCCTGACCGGCAACCAGTTCCTCGGGACGCTCGGCTGGACGCTGGTGTGGACGGTCTCCTGCGTGGCCGTCACCTTCTGCCTGGGCATGGCCCTCGCCAACATCCTCAACCGCAGGATCGTCGGCCGCTCCGCCTACCGCATGGCCCTGATCCTGCCCTGGGCCATCCCCGGCTTCGTGTCGGTCTTCGCCTGGCGCTTCCTCTACAACGAGAACAACGGGCTGCTCAACAAGATCCTCGGCGGCGCCGGCATCGACGGCGTACCGTGGCTGAACGACCCGACCTGGGCGAAGTTCTCCGTCATCGCCGTCAACGTCTGGCTCGGCGTGCCGTTCATGATGGTCGCCCTGCTCGGCGGCCTCCAGTCGATCCCCGCGGAGCAGTACGAGGCCGCGGAGATGGACGGCGCCACCGCCTGGCAGCGCTTCCGCCACGTCACGCTCCCCGGACTGCGCCCGGTTTCCACCACGGTGGTCCTGCTCTCCACCATCTGGACCTTCAACATGTTCCCGGTGATCTTCCTGCTGACCCGCGGCGGACCCGGTGAGGCCACCCAGATCCTGGTCACCCAGGCGTACAAATTCTCCTTCGAGATCAGCCCGCGCGACTTCGCGCAGTCCTCCACCTGGGGCGTGCTGATCCTCGTCCTCCTGATGCTCTTCGCCATGGTGTACCGGCGAGTGCTCCGCACCCAGGGAGACACCTGGTGACCACCGCGACCGCCACCCCCTCCGCCGCCGCCCCCGCCCGGTCCGGGACCCGCAGGGTCCGCCGGCGCGGCGAACGTTCGCCCGCCGCGTCCGTGGCCCTGCACCTCACCCTGGTCACCACCTCGGTGATCGCCGTCTTCCCGGTGCTGTGGGTCCTGCTGACGTCCCTGAAGCCCGCGAAGTACGCGTCGACCACGGACTTCTTCAAGGAGACGACGTTCGCGAACTACACCGGCCTGCTCCGGGACACCGAGTTCCTGGCTTGGTTCGGCAACTCCGTCGTCGTCGCGGGACTCTCCACCGTCATCGGCGTCTTCGTCTCCGCCACCACCGGCTACGCCGTCAGCCGCTTCCGGTTCCCCGGCAAGCGCGGGCTGATGTGGACGCTGCTCGTCACCCAGATGTTCCCGGTGGCCGTCCTCATCGTGCCGATCTACAACATCATGTCGACGATGGGCCTGCTCAACCAGCCGGCCGGGCTCGTCATCACCTACCTCACCATCTCGGTGCCCTTCTGCGCCTGGATGATGAAGGGCTTCTTCGACACGATCCCGCGCGAGATCGACGAGTCGGGGCAGGTCGACGGACTCACCCCGTTCGGCACGTTCTGGCGGCTGATCCTGCCGCTCGCCAAGCCGGGCCTCGCCGTCACCGCCTTCTACTCCTTCATCACCGCCTGGGGCGAAGTGGCCTACGCCTCCGCCTTCATGGTCGGGGACGAGAACCTCACGCTCGCCGGCGGACTCCAGAAGTTCGTCAACCAGTACGGAGCCCAGTGGGGCCCGATGACCGCGGCGTCCGTGCTCATCGCCATCCCGGCCGCGCTGGTCTTCCTGTTCGCGCAGAAGCACCTGGTCACCGGCATGTCCGCCGGAGCCGTCAAGGGCTGACGCACCCAGTCCCCGCACGACCGCACGCCACGTCACGGCGGCGCCGGCTCCTCGACCGGGCACCGGCGCCGCTCCCCACCCAGACACCCCAGGGACGACATGACCCAGCACCTCGCAGCCCCCTCCACCGGCACGTCCGGCGACGCCCCGGACCACCGCACCGGCTGGTGGCAGGACGCGGTGATCTACCAGGTGTACCCACGCAGCTTCGCCGACGCGAACGGCGACGGCATGGGCGACCTCGCGGGGGTCACCGCACGGCTCCCGTACCTCCGGGACCTCGGTGTCGACGCCGTCTGGCTCAGCCCCTTCTACGCCTCCCCGCAGGCCGACGCCGGCTACGACGTCGCCGACTACCGGGCCATCGACCCGATGTTCGGCACCCTGCTGGACGCCGACGCCCTGATCCGCGAGGCCCACGGGCTGGGCCTGCGCATCATCGTCGACCTGGTGCCCAACCACTCCTCCGACCAGCACGAGTGGTTCAAGCGCGCCCTCGCCGAGGGCCCCGGATCCGCCCTCCGCGAGCGCTACCACTTCCGCCCCGGCAAGGGCGCCGACGGCGAACTCCCGCCCAACGACTGGGAGTCCATCTTCGGCGGCCCGGCCTGGACGCGCACCACCGACCCGGACGGCACGCCCGGCGCCTGGTACCTGCACCTCTTCGCGCCCGAGCAGCCCGACTTCAACTGGGAGCACCCGGCCGTCGCCGACGAGTTCCGCTCCATCCTGCGCTTCTGGCTGGACATGGGCGTCGACGGCTTCCGCGTCGACGTCGCCCACGGCCTCGTCAAGGCCGAGGGGCTGCCCGACCTCGGATCGCACGACCAGCTCAAGCTGCTGGGCAACGACGTGATGCCGTTCTTCGACCAGGACGGCGTGCACGCGATCTACCGCAGCTGGCGCACCATCCTCGACGAGTACCCCGGCGACCGCATTCTCGTCGCCGAGGCGTGGACCCCCACCGTCGAGCGCACCGCCCACTACGTGCGCCCCGACGAGATGCACCAGGCCTTCAACTTCCAGTACCTGTCGACCGACTGGGACGCCGCCGCGCTGCGCACGGTCATCGACTCCTCGCTCGACGCGATGCGTCCGGTGGGCGCCCCCACCACCTGGGTGCTCTCCAACCACGACGTCACCCGGCACACCACGCGCTTCGCCAACGCGCCGGGCCTCGGCACCCAGATCCGCACCCCCGGCGACCGCGGACTCGGCCTGCGCCGGGCCCGCGCGGCCACCCTGCTGATGCTGGCCCTGCCCGGCTCCGCCTACGTCTACCAGGGCGAGGAGCTGGGCCTGCCGGACGTCACCGACCTGTCCGACGAGGTCCGCCAGGACCCGTCGTTCTTCCGCGCCGAGGGCCAGGACGGCTTCCGCGACGGCTGCCGGGTGCCGATCCCGTGGACCCGCGACGGCAGCTCGTACGGCTTCGGAACCGGCGGCAGCTGGCTGCCGCAGCCCGACGGCTGGGGCGCGCTCTCCGTCGAGGCGCAGACCGGCGCGGAGGGCTCCACACTGGAGCTGTACCGGGCCGCGATCGCCGCGCGGCGCGCACACCCGGGCCTCGGCGCCGGCACGGACGTGGAGTGGCTGGACGCCCCCGACGGGGTGCTCGCCCTCGCCCGCCCCGGCTTCGTCTGCACCGTCAACACCACCGGTGCCCCCGTACGGATCGCCGCCCCCGGTGCGCTGCTGCTCGCCAGCGGCCCGGTCGCCGTCGACGGCACCACCGTCGAGCTGCCCGCCGACACCACGGTGTGGTGGACGGTGTGACCGTCCCCGCACCCAGGACCGGACCGGCGCTGCGGCTCTCCGACATCGCCGGTCAGGCCGCGGTCAGCGAGGCCACCGTCAGCCGCGTCCTGAACGGGAAGCCGGGCGTCGCGGACACCACGCGCCAGCGGGTGCTCGCGGCGCTCGACATCCTCGGCTACGAACGCCCCGTACGGCTGCGGCAGCGCAGCGCGGGCCTCATCGGGCTGGTGACCCCCGAGCTCGTCAACCCGATCTTCCCGGCGTTCGCGCAGTCCGTGGAACAGGTCCTCGCGGGGCACGGCTACACCCCCGTGCTCTGCACCCAGCTGCCCGGCGGCGCCACCGAGGACGAGCTCGTCGAGCAGCTCGTCGAGCGCGGGGTGGGCGGCATCGTCTTCCTGTCCGGGCTGCACGCCGACACCTCGGCCGACCCGGCGCGCTACGCCGCGCTCACCGACCGGGGTGTGCCGTTCGTCCTGATCAACGGCTACAACGAGCGCATCAGCGCCCCGTCCGTCTCGCCGGACGACCAGGCCGCCGTCCGGATGGCCGTCGGCCACCTCGCCGAGCTCGGACACCGGCGGATCGGCCTGGCGATCGGCCCGCAGCGCTACGTGCCGTCCCGGCGCAAGCGCGACGGCTTCGTCGACGCGGCCGTGTCCGTGCTCGGCATGGACCGGGACGAGGCCGGACTCCTCGTCTGCTCCACCCTGTTCAGCGTGGAGGGCGGCCAGGTCGCGGCAGGCGCACTGCTCGACCGGGGCTGCACGGGCATCGTCTGCGGCAGCGACATGATGGCGCTCGGCGTGGTCAGGGCCGCCCGGGACAGGGGCCTCGGCGTCCCCCGGGACGTCTCCGTCGTCGGCTTCGACGACTCCCAGCTCATCGCCTTCACCGACCCGCCCCTGACCACCGTGCGCCAGCCGGTCCAGGCGATGGCGGCGGCGGCCGTGGGGGCGCTGCTGGAGGAGATCGCCGGCAGCCCCGTCCAGCGCACCGAGTACGTGTTCCAGCCCGAGCTGGTGGTACGGGGATCCACCGCGGCGGTACGGGGCGCCTGAACGGGCGCGGGAACGGAGGGGGATGTGCGGGGCCGGGTCCGGAGGGGGGACCCGGCCCCGCGCGGCGCTGCGCCCGGGCCGCCACCGGGTCGCGGCAACCGGCCCGCACGGGACCGGAACCGCGCTACGGTGCCCGCATGACCGGACTCGGACCCGTCACCTGGCCGCCGGCCCCCCCTGCGCACCGAACGCCTCCTGCTCCGCGCGTCCGAGGCCCGGGACCGGCCCGCGTTCATCGAGTTGTTCGCCTCGCCGGAGGTCCGTGCCCACCTCGGTGGTCCGCGACCGCGCGAGGAACTCGAACGCGCGGTCCCCGAGGTGCCCGGACGACGCCCCGGCCTGTTCGTGGCCGATCTCGCCGGAGCGATGATCGGCATGGTCTCCCTCGACCGGCGCGACGCGGAACGCCCGGGACGCGTCCGCCCGGGCGGAGGGGAGGCCGAGCTGGGGTACACCTTCCTGCCGGAGGCCTGGGGGCACGGTTACGCCGCCGAGGCCTGCGCGGCGGCACTCGCCTGGTGCGCCGACGCGCTCCCCGGCGAGCCGGTGGTCCTCTGCACCCGGACAGCCAACGTCCGCTCGATGCGCCTCGCGGCCAGGCTCGGCTTCACCGAGGTCGAGCGGTTCGAGGAGTACGGCGCCGAGCAGTGGTTCGGGGCACGCCGTGGGACGGGCCCGCCGGCGCGTCCCCCCGCCGGTCGGTCCTGAGGCGCCGAGCGGCGTGCGGACCGCCGCTTCCTGATCCGGCCGAGCGTGGTCGAGGTGACCACGACCACGGCGACACCGAGCATCCAGAACCGTGCGTGCGCGGCGCTCCAGCCCGCCTGCCAGGGGTACATCAAGGTGAGCCGGAGGGCCATGAGCAGCAGGGCGCTTCCGGCCACTCCCAGGTGTCTCATCGGTCCCGTCCCTTCCTCCGGACGCCGGTGCCGTCCTGCGGGGACGGCACCGGGCGGCCCACCGTCCGCCGGCCTCCGGCACCACCGGGCCTGTCATCCCGGTGCCCGCTTCTCCGGAGCCGGCAGCGGGGCTAGGCGCCGTCCTGGCCCTCGCGCAGGGAGTGGATCATGCTCCGCATGATCCGGAACGCGCCCGCCTGCTCGGTCTCGGTCATGCCGGCCAGCATCCTGACCTCGACGGACCGGACCGCCACGGTCGCCTTCTCCAGGCTCCGCCGGCCGCGAGGTGTGAGCCGCGCGGGAAGGGCCTTCCCGACGGGCGCCGCCGCGGGCCTGCTGACGTAGCCCTCGCGTTCCAGGTTCTGGAGCAGCACGTTCATCGACTGCCGCGTCACGAACGCGCCGCGTGCGAGCTCGGAGTTGGACAGGCCCGGCCGCTGGGCCAGCAGCTCCAGGCAGGAGTAGTGCGTCACGTTCATCCCGAGGGGGCGCAGCACCTCCTCCATGGCTGTGCGCAGAGCGCTCGACGCCTCTTTCAGCAGGTAGCCCAGTGATGTGTCCAGGTCGACGACGGCACCGTTTTGACTCATGTCAGCATTCTGACATACCGTGGTTCGTGTCAGGAAGCTGACACGAAGAGAAGGAGCACCACCATGCCCGTCACCGGCCCCGACTTCATCTCGCTCCAGGTGCGCGACCTCGACGCCTCGCAGGCGTTCTACGAGCAGTACCTCGGCCTCGTACGCTCCCAGGCCGGTCCTCCGCACGCCGTGGTCTTCGAGACGAAGCCGATCGCGTTCGCCCTCCGTGACATCGTTCCCGGCACCGACCTCGCATCCGTCGCCCAGCCCGGGATCGGTGCCGCGATCTGGCTCCACGCCACCGGGGTCCAGGCCATCCACGACGCCCTCGTCGCCGACGGCCACGCCATCGTCTCCGCCCCGGTGGACGGCCCCTTCGGCCGGACCTTCACCTTCGCCGACCCCGACGGCTACCACGTCACCCTCCACGACCGCGGCTGACCGGCCGCACGTCACCTGCGACGCGCGTGCCGCCCGCACGGCCCGGTCCGCGGGTGCCGGCCGCGGCCGAGCCCCGGTTCGGCACCCGCGGACGGCCGCCCGTGCGTCACTGCTCGGAGGCGTGGGCCAGGAAGGCCGTCCAGGTGGTGGGGGAGAAGCCGAGCAGGGGTCCCTGGGTGTTCTTCGAGTCGCGCACGTGCACCGTGCCGGGCGCGGTTGCGACCTCGACGCAGTCGGCCTCACTGCTGTTGCTGCTGTAGCTGCTCTTGGACCACTTCAGTTCGTGAACGCCCTCGGCGGGCAGCTCGCTGATCATGTTTCTCCCAGAAGTTGCTCGATGAAAGCCAAGGACTCCCCAGGGGGGAGCGCTTGCGCCCGGATCATTCCATACCGCAGCTCAAGGATCCGAAGCTGCTTCGGATCGGAGACCACCCGGCCGTTGAACGCCCCCTCGGAGCGCCCCCAGGCTGTCCCGTCCTTGAACTTCAGCACCTGTGTCTCTCCCTGCATTCCTGCGTGTTCTTCGCGTGCGATCGGCATGACCTGAATGGAAACCTGCCGCAACTGGCCGAGGTGCAAGAGATGTTCGAGTTGGCGGCGTAGGACCATTGTGCCCCCGAGCGGGCGCCTGAGGGTTGCTTCCTCCTGCACGAAACTGAGGGCGGGAGCAGGGGCTCGCTCAAAGATCGTCTGTCTGGCTGCTCGTGCGGCGACAGCCTGCTCGATCGCATCCGGCTTATAGGCGGGAAGTCGCATTTCGAAAAGCGCCCGTGCGTACTCAGCGGTCTGAAGCAGCCCGTGAAGGTTGTGGTCTCCGTACGCCATCAGCTCGACAGCCCGTGCTTCCAGTCTCGCAAGATCCCTCACCTTCTTCGGGTACCGGACCTCCGCCAACTCACGCTTCATCAGGGCCAGCTTCCCGCCCGCGCCCAGTACCTCGTCCGCCTTGTCCAGAAACTCCGGTCGGGGAATGCGCCGGCCGCCCTCGACCTTGTAGACCAGGTCCTCCCCGTATCCGATCGCGGCTCCGAACTCACCGGCCCGCATGCCTACCGATTCCCGCCAGGCCTTGATCTGGCGACCCACCGTCGCCGCCATGGCGGCTCCCGACTCGTCATCGGGATCCACGTCCCAGTCGGGCTCGTCCACCCCGTCGTCGCCGCGCTCCGTGACGGTCTCATCCACGCTCATCCGTACCCCACTTCCGATGCGCCTGCCGTTCCTGCGCCAACCTCGGTCGTCCCCCGCGAGTCACCCCGGACAGCCGGGACAAGACTGGACAGCGACGGGACAATCACCGTACGTAACCGTCTTTCCGGTTCTCACGGTAGGCGGGGGCGGCCACGCTGAGTGACGTGACTCAAGAAATCACCCGAACCGAACATTCCGCTCCGACCCGGCAGTTCACCGTGCTGCTCTCTCCCACCCGCCGGGGCGCCAGACTCGCCCGACTGCTCACCACGGCGCATCTGAGCCACTGGGGGCTCCCCATGGATCCGGCCGCGCACATCGTGGCCGAGCTGGCCGCGAACGCAGTCCTGCACGGCCGCGTAGAGGGCCGGGACTTCCGGCTGCGCCTCACGGTTCACCGCGACGCGGTCCTCCGCATCGAGGTGACCGACGCCCGGGGTGAACGGCTGCCCCCCGCGCCCGGAGCTGCTGTGGAGGCCGACCGGGAGGCAGAGTCGGGGCGCGGTCTGCTGATCGTCGAGGCGCTCGCGGACCGCTGGGGCATCGACGCCGAACCTGCCCTGCGCAAGACGGTCTGGGCCGAACTCGACCTGGTCCGGTGATCACCGCCTCCGGGGCGCGGAGCCACGAGGTGCCCGGCTCGACCCGCCTGTCACTCACGTGGGTGACATGACGCAACTGAGATGGATTTATTACGTATTACCGGGCATATGCTCGCCCCGATCGAGGGCCTGGACCGACGAGGAAGCAGAGGCTTCCCGATGGGTACCCGGCAGACCGACCTGTCCACACCGCCTGATCCCGAACGGAACTCCATGGTCAGCGCACCGCACGAAGCGATGCACCGCATCTTTCAGAAAGAGCCGGGTCTGTTTTCCCGGCTTCCCGAAGTCCTCGGGCTCGAACTTCCGCGCCTCACGTCGGCAAAGCCTCTGACGGTCGACCTCACCGAGAACGAACCGCTCGAACGACGCGTCGACACCCTCCTGCGGATCGAGACGCAGAACGACGGGCCGTTCCTTCTCATCGTCGAAGCCCAGGGAAAGAAAGACCCCGGTAAAACGGCCAGCTGGCCCTACTACGTCACGTACCTCAACAACAAGTACCGGCTGCCCGTGCTGCTCCTCGTGATCTGCCAGGACCACGCGACCGCCGCATGGGCGGCCAGGCCGCTCCGGATCGGCCTGCCCCAGTGGCCGACCGTCACCACCCTTCCCCTGGTGGCGGGCCCCCACAACATGCCCGTCATCACGAACGTGGCCGAAGCCCGGAAAGACCTCGCGCTCGCCACACTCTCCGCGATCACACACGCAGACAATCCGGACGTCGATGCCATACTGAAGACGATGTCGGTCGCCCTGCGCGACACACCGGAATCGATCGCCGAACCGTTCGTCGAACTCATCGCACAAGGCCTGGGCACCCGCCCCGCCGCACAACAGTGGAGGAACCTGGTGGCTGTGGATCTCTCCTTCTACACCTCGCCGCTCTCCGAAGAAATCAGGGACGAAGGCCGCGTCGAGGGCCGCGTCGAAGGCCGTGTCGAGGGCCGCGTCGAAAGCCGCGCCGAGGACGTCCTGCTCATCCTCGGTGCGCGTGGCATCGATATCACCGAGGCCACCCGCGACAAGGTCACCGGCTGCGGCGACCCTGAGCTCCTCCGTCGGTGGCTGCTGCGCGCTGCGATCGTCGCTGCCTCTGACGAGATCTTCGACGAGGCGAGCTCCGCCGACCGCTGACGTCGCTCCGATGCCGGTTGCCCTGCGTGGGGTGTACCGGCATCGGTCCGCCCGTACGGCAAGGGAGGAATCTGGTGGCCGATCTGTCCTTCTACATCTCTCCCCTCTCCGAGGAGATCCGCGACCAGGGCCGCGCCCAGGGCCGCGCCCAGGGCCGCGCCCAAGGCCGCGCCCAAGGCCGCGCCGAGGCCCGCGCCGAGAACATCCTGCTCGTCCTCGGCGCGCGTGGCATCGGCGTCACCGACCGCATCCGCGAGCAGGTCATCGCCTGCACCGACTCGGAACGGTCCCGCCGGTGGCTGGTCCGCGCCGTCACCGCGACCACCGCCGAAGAGATCTTCGGCACGGAGGAACGTCCGGGCCGCTGACTCTCGGCCGTCCGCCGGGAGCACCGCAGCGGTCTCGGCGGACGCACGCGTCCGGGTCGGGCCGGGGTGATGCTGTTTCCGCAGCCCGGGATCAGCATCACGAGCCCCTCGCCCCGCGGTTGACGAGGAGCGGGTGGGCGACTGCCTGCGCGAAGAGGGCGGGGGCGGACGCGCCGGGGCCGTGCCCCTGCAGGCGGGCCGATCTCTCGCCACGCACAGGAGAGGGCCGGGCGCCGGCCCGGGATTGGGCCTGCGGGGAAGGGCGTCCGGGCCTCTCCGGAGCGTGACCGGTCCGGTCGGCCGGGCGCGTGGGACCCGGCGGACCGGACCCCCGGCCGACCGGGCCGGAGTCGGGATGAACTTAACAGCCACGCAATATTTTGCGTAAGGGCTTGCAGAAAGAAATCTCCGGGATTTCCTGGATGTGAGCGGCATGTGATCAGGTCATGTCCAGGGGGTTGACCAGGGCAGGTCAGACTCGTACGGTCTGCGGCACACAGGGTTTTGCATCCTTGCTGCAAGAACCTTCATGAGCCTTGAGGGCACGGCGCGTTGCCATGTGAGGCTGCTCCGCCATCCCCGCACTTCCCCCACCGCAGGAGGAACGTCATG
Source organism: Streptomyces sp. NPDC006296 (assembly GCF_040613235.1). Classification (NCBI taxonomy): domain Bacteria; kingdom Bacillati; phylum Actinomycetota; class Actinomycetes; order Kitasatosporales; family Streptomycetaceae; genus Streptomyces; species Streptomyces sp. NPDC006296. Next base: position 251,778 of record NZ_JBEXRT010000001.1, read on the forward strand.
GCACGCAGGCCCTTGTCCGGCGCGCTCGCCCTCACCCTGGGCGCCGCCGTGCTCGCCATCCCCACCGGCCTCGGCGCCGCCGGCACGGCGCAGGCCGCGCCGCCCGGCGAGAAGGACGTCACCGCGGTGATGTTCGAGTGGAAGTTCAGCTCCGTGGCCCAGGCGTGCACGGACAGCCTCGGCCCCGCCGGATACGGATACGTCCAGGTCTCGCCGCCCCAGGAGCACATCCAGGGCGCCCAGTGGTGGACCTCGTACCAGCCGGTCAGCTACAAGATCGCAGGCCGCCTCGGTGACCGTACGGCCTTCGCGAACATGGTCAGCAGGTGTCACGCCGCCGGCGTCAAGGTCGTGGCCGACACGGTCATCAACCACATGTCGGCCGGGTCCGGCACCGGCACGGGCGGCTCCTCGTACACAAAGTACGACTACCCGGGCACCTACTCGGTCAACGACATGAACGACTGCCAGGCGCAGATCAGCAACTACGGCGACCGTGCCAACGTCCAGAACTGCGAACTCGTCGGCCTCGCCGACCTGGACACCGGCGAGGAGTACGTCCGCGGACGGATCGCCGGCTACCTCAACGACCTGCTGTCCCTCGGCGTCGACGGCTTCCGCATCGACGCGGCCAAGCACATGCCGGCCGCCGACCTCGCGAACATCAAGTCCCGGCTGAGCAACCCCGGGGCGTACTGGAAGCAGGAGGCGATCTACGGGGCGGGCGAGGCCGTCTCGCCCTCCGAGTACCTCGGCACCGGCGACGTCCAGGAGTTCCGCTACGGCCGCAGCCTCAAGCAGGTCTTCAACAACGAGAACCTCGCCTACCTGAAGAACTTCGGCGAGGGCTGGGGCTTCATGGAGTCGGGCAGGTCCGCCGTCTTCGTCGACAACCACGACACCGAGCGCGGCGGCGACACCCTGAACTACAAGGACGGCGCCAACTACACGCTGGCGAACGTCTTCATGCTGGCCTACCCCTACGGCTCCCCGGACGTCCACTCCGGATACGAGTGGACCGACAAGGACGCGGGCCCGCCCAACGGCGGCCAGGTGAACGCCTGCTACAGCGACGGCTGGAAGTGCCAGCACGCCTGGCGCGAGATCTCGTCCATGGTCGCGTTCCGCAACGCCGCCCGCGGCCAGGCCGTCTCGAACTGGTGGGACAACGGCGGCGACCAGATCGCGTTCGGCCGGGGCTCCAAGGCGTACGTCGCCATCAACCACGAGGGCACCTCGCTGAGCCGCACGTTCCAGACCTCGCTGCCCGCCGGTGACTACTGCGACGTCCAGTCCGGCAAGGGCGTCACCGTCAACGGCTCCGGACAGTTCACCGCCACCCTCGGCGCCAACACCGCCGTGGCCCTGCACGTCAACGCCCGCACCTGCACCGGTGGCGGCAGCACGCCCGGCACCGGCCAGTCCGGGGCCTCCTTCGGCGTCAACGCCACCACCCAGACCGGGCAGAACATCTACGTCACCGGGAACCAGGCCGCCCTCGGCAACTGGGCGCCCGCCGCCGCGCTGAAGCTCGACCCGGCCGCCTACCCCGTGTGGAAGCTCGACGTGGCGCTGCCCGCCGGGACCACCTTCGCGTACAAGTACCTCCGCAAGGACGCGAGCGGCAACGTCACCTGGGAGAGCGGCGCCGACCGCACCGCCACCGTGCCGGCCTCCGGGAAGGTCGCGCTGACCGCCGACGTCTGGCGCGGCTGACCCCGCCCCGGCGGGCCGGGGACGCGCGCGTCAGGCGTCCCCGGCCCCCTCTCCGCCCGGCCCGCACCGCTCCCCGGCGGCCCGCACCGCCCCTTCCCGCCCGCGTGCCGCCCGGCCCTGACAGCTGCCCGGCCGCCCCTGCCGCACGATCCCCGAACGCCGAGGAGTACCCGCCCGTGTCCCGAACCACCCTCCGGCGGGGAGCCGTCGCCGCACTGTGCGCGGCGCTGCTGCCCGTCGTCCCGGCGGCCACCGCGTCCGCCGCGCCCAGGCCCCCCGCGCCGCCCTCGGACGCGCGCCTCGCGAAGGAGCCGGCCCGGCACGACCTGACCCGCGAGCAGTTCTACTTCGTGCTGCCCGACCGGTTCGCCGACGGGGATCCCTCCAACAACCGCGGCGGGCTCACCGGCTCGCGCCTGGAGACCGGGTACGACCCCACGGACAAGGGCTTCTACCAGGGCGGCGACCTCAAGGGCCTCACCCGGCGGCTCGACTACATCAAGGGGCTCGGCACCACCGCGATCTGGCTCGCGCCGATCTTCGAGAACCGGCCCGTGCAGGGCACGGGCGACAACGCCTCGGCCGGCTACCACGGCTACTGGATCACCGACTTCACCCGGGTCGACCCGCACTTCGGGACCAACGCCGACCTCACGAAGCTGATCGACAAGGCCCACGGCAAGGGCATGAAGGTCTTCTTCGACGTCATCACCAACCACACCGCCGACACCGTCGACTACGCCGAGAAGACCTACGGCTACAAGCCCAAGGGCGCCTTCCCGTACCTCGACGAGGACGGCCGGCCCTTCGACGACGCCGAGGGCATGGCGGACGTGGACGCCGACTCCTTCCCGTACACCCCGGTGAACACCGGCAGGAAGGTCCCGTCCTGGCTCAACGACCCCACGATGTACCACAACAGGGGCGACTCGACCTATGTGGGCGAGTCCACCGGGTACGGCGACTTCTCCGGCCTCGACGACCTCTGGACCGAGCGCCCCGAGGTCGTCTCCGGCATGGAGAAGATCTACGAGAAGTGGGTCCGCGACTTCGACATCGACGGCTTCCGCATCGACACCGTCAAGCACGTCGACATGGACTTCTGGACCCAGTGGGCCACCGCCCTCGACGCCTACGCGGCGAAGCGCGGCCGCGACGACTTCTTCATGTTCGGCGAGGTCTACTCCTCCGACGCCGCGGTCACCTCGCCGTACGTGACCCGGGGCCGGCTCGACGCGACCCTCGACTTCCCCTTCCAGGAGGCCGCCCGGCAGTACGCCTCCCAGGGCGCCCCCGCCGCGAAGCTCGCCGCCGTCTACGCCGACGACTACCGCTACACCAGCGACCGGGCCAACGCCTACGAGCAGGTCACCTTCCTCGGCAACCACGACATGGGCCGCATCGGGACCTTCCTGAAGCAGGACAACCCGGAGGCCGGCGACGCCGAGCTGCTGAAGCGCGCCCGCCTCGCCCACGAGCTGATGTTCCTCGGCCGCGGCAACCCGGTGGTCTACTACGGCGACGAGCAGGGCTACACCGGTGCGGGCGGCGACAAGGACGCCCGCCAGACCATGTTCGCCTCGAAGACCGCCGACTACCTCGACGACGACCAGCTGGGCACCGACCGCACGCACGCCTCCGACGCGTACGACACGGAGCACCCGCTCTACCGCTCCGTAGCGGCCCTGTCGAAGCTCACCCGGGAGCACCCGGCCCTGCGCGACGGCAGCCAGACCGAGCGCTACGCCGAGGGCCCCGTCCACGCCTTCTCGCGGACGGACAGCGAGCGCCCCTACGAATACCTCGTCGCCTCCAACAACGGCGCCGAGGCGCGGACCGTGAAGCTCCCCACCGAGTCCGCCGGCATGAACTTCCGTACCCTGTACGGCGGTTCCGGCACGGTGCGCAGCGCCTCCGACAAGACCGTCACGGTCACGGTGCCCGCGCTGTCCAGCCTCGTGCTCCGCGCCGACAAGCAGCTCGGCACCCCGGCCACCGAGCCCTCGGTCACCCTGAAGGCCCCGGCCGCCGGAGCCACCGGCACCGTCGAGCTCACCGCCGACGTCGACGGCGGAGGCCTGAACCGCGTCGTGTTCGCCGCGCAGACCGGTGACGGGAAGTGGACCACGCTCGGCTCCGCCGACCACGCCCCGTACACGGTCACCCAGCACCTCGACGCCTCGGTGAAGGCCGGGACCGCGCTGCGCTACAAGGCCGTCGCCGTCGACCGGGCCGGACGCACCGCGAGCGCCCTCGCCGCCACGACCGCCGGCCGGACGCCGCCCGCCCCGAAGCCCGTCGCCGTCGACCGCGACCGGGCCGTCGTCCACTACCGGCGCGCGGACGGCGACTACCAGGGCTGGCAGCTGAAGTCCGGCGACAGGACCGCCGACTTCATCGGCCGGGACGCCTACGGCGCCTTCGCCTGGATCGACCTCGACGAGGGCGCCTCCTCGGTCTCCTACACCGTCGAGAAGGACGGCACCGCCGACGGACCCGAGCGGACCGTCGACCTCGCGAGGACCGGCCAGGTCTGGATCCGGCAGGGCGAGGACGGCCAGACCACCGAGGCACCCGAGGCCCCGCCGCAGGACACCTCCAAGGCCGTCCTGCACTACCACCGGGCCGACGGCGACTACGACGGCTGGGGCCTGCACACCTGGACCGGCGCCGCCGCCCCCACGGACTGGGCCGAGCCGCTGAAGCCCGTGAGCAGCGACGCCTACGGAGTCACCTTCGAGGTCCCGCTCACCGACGGCGCCACCGCGCTGAGCTACATCCTCCACAAGGGCGACGAGAAGGACCTCCCGGGCGACCAGTCCCTCGACCTCGCCACGTACGGGCACGAGGTCTGGATGCTCGGCGGCAAGCCCGGCCACGTCCTCCCGCAGACCGGCGCGGTGCCCACCCCCGACCTCGGCAAGGCCGAGGCCCAGTGGATCGACGCGGACACCGTCGTCTGGAAGGTGAAGGCCACCGCTGCCACCAGCCAGCAGCTCGTGTACGCGAAGAACGGCGGCATCTCCGTCGTCGACGGTGCCCTGTCCGACGAGGGGCAGTGGCTGCGGCTCGGCGCCACCGCACTCACCACCGCACAGAAGGCCAGGTACCCGCACCTGGAGGACTACCCGGCGTTCACCGTCGACCCCCGCGACCGGGACCGCGTCCGCGAGTCCCTGCGCGGCCAGCTGATCGCCACCCAGCGCGCCGCCAACGGGGCCCTGCTCGCCGCCACCGGCGTACAGACCGCGGGCGTCCTGGACGACCTGTACGGCAAGGCGGCGAGCGGTGCCGCGCTCGGACCGGTCTTCCGCAAGGACAGCCCGACCCTCTCCGTCTGGGCCCCCACGGCCCGCACCGTCTCGCTCGAACTCGACGGGCGCACCGTCCCGATGCGGCGCGACGACCGCACCGGCGTCTGGTCGGTCACCGGCAACAAGTCCTGGACGGGCAAGCCCTACCGCTACACCGTCCGGGTCTGGGCCCCCACCGTCCGGAAGATGGTCACCAACCAGGTCACCGACCCCTACTCCACCGCCCTGACCGCCGACTCCGCCCGCAGCCTCGTCGTCGACCTCGCCGACCCGCGCCTCGCGCCGCGCGGCTGGTCCGCGCTGAAGAAGCCCGCCGCCGTCCCCCTCCGCGACGCCCAGATCCAGGAGCTGCACGTCCGCGACTTCTCGATCACGGACCCCACGTCGAAGCACCCCGGCGAGTACCTCGCCTTCACCGACACCCGCTCCGACGGCATGAAGCACCTCGCGGAACTCGCGGACTCCGGCACCGGCTACGTGCACCTGCTGCCCGTCTTCGACATCGGGACCGTCCCCGAGAAGAAGTCCGACCGGCAGCAGCCCGCCTGCGACCTGTCCGTCTACGCCCCCGACTCCGAGGAGCAGCAGGCCTGCGTCACGAAGGCCGCCGCGAAGGACGGCTTCAACTGGGGCTACGACCCCCTGCACTACACCGTCCCCGAAGGCTCCTACGCCTCCGACCCCGACGGCACCAAGCGCACCACCGAGTTCCGGCAGATGGTCCAGGGACTCAACGGCGCCGGGCTGCGGACCGTCATGGACGTCGTCTACAACCACACCGTCGCCTCCGGCCAGGACGACAAGTCCGTCCTCGACCGGATCGTCCCCGGCTACTACCAGCGGCTCCTGGAGGACGGCAGCGTCGCCACCTCGACCTGCTGCGCCGGCACCGCGACCGAGAACACCATGATGGGCAAGCTCGTCGTGGACTCCGTCGTCACCTGGGCCCGGGAGTACAAGGTCGACGGCTTCCGCTTCGACCTCATGGGCCACCACCCCAAGGCCAACATCCTCGCGGTCCGCAAGGCCCTCGACGGGCTGACCGTCGCGAAGGACGGCGTCGACGGCAAGAAGATCATCCTGTACGGCGAGGGCTGGAACTTCGGTGAGATCGCCGACGACGCCCGCTTCGTCCAGGCCACCCAGAAGAACATGGCCGGCACCGGCATCGCCACCTTCTCCGACCGGGCCCGCGACGCCGTGCGCGGCGGCGGCCCCTTCGACGAGGACCCCGGCGTCCAGGGCTTCGCCTCCGGCCTCTACACCGACCCCAACACCTCGGCCGCCAACGGCACCCCGGCCGAACAGCGGGCCCGGCTGCTGCACTACCAGGACCTGATCAAGGTCGGCCTCTCCGGCAACCTCGCCGACTACACCTTCACCGACACCCGGGGCCGCACGGTCACGGGCTCGGCCGTCGACTACAACGGAGCCCCCGCCGGATACGCGGCGGCCCCCGGCGACGCGCTGGCCTACGCCGACGCCCACGACAACGAGACCCTCTACGACGCCCTCGCCTTCAAGCTCCCGGCGGACACCACGGCGGCCGAACGGGCCCGCATGCAGGTCGTGGCGATGGCGACCGCCGTGCTCTCCCAGGGCCCGGCGCTCTCCCAGGCCGGTACCGACCTGCTGCGGTCCAAGTCGCTGGACCGCAACTCCTACGACAGCGGGGACTGGTTCAACGCCCTGCACTGGGACTGCCGCAAGGGCAACGGCTTCGGCCGGGGACTGCCGCCGGCCGCCGACAACCAGGACAAGTGGTCCTACGCCAGGCCGCTGCTCGCCTCCGCCGCGCTCCGCCCCGGATGCGCGCAGATCACCGGCGCCTCCGCCGCCTACCGGGACCTGCTCACGATCCGCACCACCGAGAAGGACTTCGGTCTCGCCACCGCCGGACAGGTCCAGGACACCCTGTCCTTCCCGCTCTCCGGCACCGAGGAGACCCCGGGGGTGATCACGATGCGGCTCGGCGGGCTGGTCGTCGTCATGAACGCCACCCCGGACACCCAGGTCCAGACCCTCACCGACCCGGCAGGGACGGCGTACGCGCTGCACCCCGTCCAGGCGGCGGGCGCGGACCCCGTGGTCAAGAAGTCCTCCTACGCGGCGGGCACCGGCCGCTTCACCGTGCCGGGCCGCACCGTCGCCGTCTTCGCACAGCGCTGAGGCGCACCCCTCCCGCCGGCCGGTCCCCGGCTCCCGGCCCCGCGGCCCGGAGCCGGGGGCCGGCCGGTGCGTGTCCCGGGGGAGCGGCTTGTGCGGGCGGCGTGATCACGCGAAGCTGGGGCGCGTACCCGTGCCCGCACGACGTACGCGTACACGCACCCGCACCGCACCCAGGAGCACGTGATGCCGCAGATCACCGTCGACTACTCCGCCGGGCTCGACGACGGTTTCGACCGCCGCGGCTTCGCGCTGGCCCTGCACCCGCTCGTCGCCGAGACCGTGTCCACCGGGATCCCCGCCTGCAAGACCCGCTTCCGCCGGACCGAGGACTTCGTCGCCGGTGACGCGGCCACCGGCGACGCCGTCGTCAACGTCGCGATCGCGATGCTGCCCGGCCGCGCCCCCGAGACCAAGGCGCAGCTGACCGAAGCCGTCCTGGAACTGCTGGCGCGGCACCTCGGACCCGTCGACGGGCTCACCGTGCACGCCTCGGCCGAGGTCCGGGACCTCGACGCGTCCTACCGCAAGGACTGAGGCAGCCGCTGCGCGGGGACGGCTGGGGCGGCGGGCGCCAGGACCGAGAGCCTGGCGAGGAGTTCACCGAACGGGCCGTCCGCCGGCTCCTGCGAGAAGACCCGCAGCATGATGCCGGCCATCTCCTGGTCGTACGCCGCGCTCACCGCCCCCAGCGCCGCGAAGTCGTGCACCAGCTGCACCTCCAGCTCGGCACGCGGCACGCGCTTCCCGTCGAGCCAGAGCAGCGCCGTCGACTCCGCCAGCGACACCCAGGACCGCACGACGAGCTCCAGCCGGGCCGGCGGGGACGACACGCCGAGATGCGCGAGGATCTGCTCGTACGCGGCCTGCCGCACCCCGTCGACCAGGGCGTCCGCCGTCGACGAACCACCGGCCGGACCGCCCCGCATCAGCGCGGCGAAGCCCGGGCCGTGCTCCTCGACGAAATCGAAGAACCGGCCCATCACCCGGATCAGCCGGGCACTCAGGGGCCCTTCACGGGCCTCCAGGAAGCGGCCTGACAACTCGTCGGCCGCCCGCTTCAGCGCCGCCTCGTAGAGGCTGCGCTTCCCCGGGAAGTAGTGGTAGACGAGCGGACGCGAGATGCCCGCCGCCGCCGCGATCTCGTCGATCGACACGTCGTCGGGCGAGCGGCGGCTGAACAACTCCAGGGCGACGCCGATCAACTGGGCCCTGCGCTCCTCGACACCCATCCTGCGCCGTACCCGGGTCGTCATGCCGAACAGCCTAACGGGGCCGGTCGGACGACCCTCATCCGCACTCCCACCGGCCCTTTTCCCCGGGCGTCCCACCCCGCGGCCCGGCCGCCCGCACCGCCCCGCGGCTAACGCAGCGCACCCACCCGGGTCCCGTCCGCCAGCACCCCGGCGAGCCGCGGCCGGGCCCCCTCGGCGGCCGGCAGCGTCAGCAACCGCCCCTCCGCCCGGCCCTCCACACCCCCGGACGCGGCCAGGGACGCGAACTGCCCCGAACCCGCCGCCAGTACGTACCACCGGCCGCCGTCCGACCTCCACAGCACACCCGCCAGCACCCGCGGTCTGCGGACCCCGCAGTCCGGCGAGTCCTCCGCACGCGCCGCCACCGCCCCCGGGGCCCCCGCACCGCCCGACAGCTCGGGCGGCGCCTGGAACTGCGCCAGGACCCTGCTGCCCGTGCCCCGCCAGGTCTCCGCCCGGGTGCAGTACCACCGCGCGTCCCCCGCGCCCTCCGGCAGCCGCTGCTCCGCGTACGCCCAGGAGTTCACCGAGCGCACACCGCCGGACCGCAGCGCGGGCAGCAGGCACGCCGTGCGCGCCCAGCCCTCCCGCTCGGCCCGGCCCGACACGTCGTGCGGGGCGGCCGGAGCACCCGAGGTCAGGCGGACGGGGGTGAGTTCACCCAGATCCGCCATCAGCCGCGCCGCCGCGCCGTCCCGCAGCTCCAGGACCCGCCGGGTGCGGCAGTCCCCCCGGGCACCCGTGTCCGGCCCCGGCAGCGGGTCCGTCACCCCGTACCGGTCGCGGGGCAGCGGCCGGGCCCGCCCGAGGGGTTCGAGCAGGTCGCGCACACCCGCCTCCCGCACCCACGGCGCGGTCAGATAGCGGATCCCGTCGGCACGCCGCTGCGCCACCAGGGCGCCCGCCGCCACCGCGTCCGCACCGTCCACCCGGGCGAAGTCCAGCACGGCGCCCTTCGACGGATCGGCGTTGCGCGGCTCGGCGTAGCGCACCACCCGCAGGCCGTCGTGGAAGAGCACCACGGCCGCCCGGCCGACCTCGCCCGCGTAGAGCAGCTGCGGCGGCCCCATCGGCGGGCCGTCGGGGGTCCCGGGCGTCGCCGACGTGACCACCCCGGACCCGGGCCTGGCCCACACGGCCAGGGCGCGGCGCAGCAGACGGGTGTCCCCGGTCCGGTCGCCCCGGGTGGGCCAGACGCCGAAGTCCCGCCGTGCGGACTCCCGCCAGAGACCGTCGGGCACCCGGCGCAGCGCGGCCGGGTCCAGCGCCTGCTCGGCGGTGGGATGGCGCGCGTAGAGCGGCGCCGAGGCGGCGCTCGGACCGCCCAGGCCGTCCCCCGGCGTCAGCAGCAGCGTCCCGCAGACCAGCAGCGCGCCGGCCCCGGCCAGGACCGTGCGCCCGCGCCGTCGGCGGCGGGCCGGATCGGCCGGTCTGACCTGGAGCGAGCACGCGTCGAACTCCGGTGACATCAGCAGTGCGTGAGGTGCCGTCAGCCCGTCGGCCTCCAGCAGCGACGCCCGGGGGTCCCCGACGCCCGCCGCGTCGAGCACCCGGCACACCTCGGCGTCGTCCAGCCCTTCGAGCCCCCGCAGCACGTGCGCCGCCCTGCACGGGGCCGACACCCCGGCGAGGGCCTGTTCCAGGGCCAGTTCGTCCGCCCCGCAGGACTGCGTGAGGAGCCGCAGCCCCCACACCTGCGGCACCAGCGGAGGGAACTGCGCCCGGCGCGGCCGGGCGAGGCGGAGCAACGGCTGCCCCGCCTCCAGCGAGAGCCGCAGCACCCGGAGCCGCACGTGCGCGTAGGCCCGCCCCGGATCCGTGCCCCGCCCCGCGGCCAGGGCACGCTGGGCCAGCCGGTGCGCCGACAGCACCCGGCGGTTGCGGCCGAGCGAGGGCGCCAGCACGAGATAGGCGATCCGCACCAGCCGGGCGTAGTGCTCGGCGGGCCCGGCCCCGGCCCGTTCCCCGCCGCTCCGCTCCGCGTACGGGCGGCCGGTGGACGGCGGGACTGCGCGCAGAGGGGGCATGTTCAGCTGAACGAGCGAATGGTGCGATGGTCACCCCGGCGCGGCCGCTCCCGGCGCGGTGCGGGCCCCGGGCCGTGACCCGGGGCCCGCACCGCGCATCGGCGGGCGCTCAGGGCGCGTACTTGTACCCCACCCGCCGCACGGTCTGGATCGACCGGCGGTGCTCGGCGCCCAGCTTGCGGCGGAGCCGGGCCACATGGACGTCGACGGTGCGCCCGTCGCCCACGTGCCCGTACCCCCAGACCGTCGTCACCAGCTGGTCGCGGGTGTGCACCCGGTGCGGGTGCGCCACCAGGTGGGCGAGCAGCTCGAACTCCAGGTAGGTCAGGTCCAGGGGGACGCCGTCCACGGCGGCGGTGCGCCGGGTGGAGTCGATCCGCACCGGACCGCCCGGCGCGGGACCGGCCGCGGGCTCCGGCACGGACGCGTGCTGCTGGGCGGACGCCACCGCACCGGCCAGGGCCGGCTGCTGGTCGGCGGGCACCAGCACCAGGTAGCCGACCATCGGCGGCCGGCCGGGCAGGGCGGGCAGCGTGTGCTGCGGTGCGGGCAGCCAGGTGGCTCCCGGCGGGAGGAAGCCGGCCACGTCCGGGACCTCGACGACCTCGTCGCGGTCGACGGCACGCAGCCGGTGGCGGTTGGGGGAGAGGGCGGTGCGGGCGGTGGTGGTGGCCGCAGCGGACACCGCGGTCGCCGCGGTGGCGGCGGACGCGGTGGAGAAGGTACGGGTGTTCGCCATGAGGGGTCAGCTCTTTCGCGCGAGGAGTCGTCGAGGACGTACGTCGTGCGCGCGGGCCGAAGGCCGGGGTGAGGCGGCTTTAGAGGGCCTGCGCGCTCCACGCGCGGCAACACACCCGGTCGAAGTCGTGGTGCTGACGGGAAGGCCAGAACGGTTCGAGGTCGCTGCGACCCGACGCGGTGCACTGGAGGCTGGCCATGTCCCCATTGAAGCAGAGATCGGCGCCGCGCAGCAGGGTCCTCTCACCCGTCGGAACGGACCCCTGTGTCAGGTTCCTCACGTCCCTCTCCCGTGGCCTCCGTTCCGGGTGCGTCCAGCCGGCTCCCGCCGTCCCCGGGCGGGGACCCGACGGCTCCGGCCCGCTGCCCTCCGGCGCGGCGCCGGCCGGGCACGCCGGAGGGGCGCCCGCGAGCGGACGCCCCTCCGTGCGGGCCGGTGCGGACCGGCCGCGGATCAGACCTGGTCGGCCTTCTCCAGCGCGGTGCAGCAGGTGTCGACGATCAGCCGGGTGACCACGTACGGGTCGACGTTGGCGTTCGGCCGGCGGTCCTCGATGTAGCCCTTCCGGTCCTGCTCGACCTGCCACGGGATCCGGACCGAGGCGCCGCGGTCGGAGACGCCGTAGCTGTACTCGTTCCACGGGGCGGTCTCGTGCAGACCGGTCAGCCGGTCGTCGATGCCCGCGCCGTAGTGCTTGACGTGGTCCATCGGCTTGGACCCCTCACCCAGCGACTCGCACGCGGTGATGATCGCGTCGTAGCCCTCGCGCATCGCCCGGGTGGAGAAGTTGGTGTGCGCGCCCGCGCCGTTCCAGTCGCCCTTGACCGGCTTCGGGTCCAGCGTCGCGGAGACGCCGAAGTCCTCGGCGGTGCGGTAGAGCAGCCAGCGGGCGACCCACAGCTGGTCGGAGACCTCCAGCGGGGACAGCGGACCGACCTGGAACTCCCACTGGCCGGGCATGACCTCGGCGTTGATGCCGGAGATGCCGAGGCCCGCCTTCAGGCAGTTCTCCAGGTGCTTCTCGACGATGTCGCGGCCGAAGATCTCGTCGGAGCCCACGCCGCAGTAGTAGCCGCCCTGCGCGGCGGGGAAACCGCCCTCGGGGAAGCCGAGCGGACGGTGCCCGTCGAAGAAGGTGTACTCCTGCTCGATGCCGAAGACCGGCTCCTGGCCCGCGAACTGCTCGGCGACCGGACGCAGCGAGGCCCGGGTGTTGGACTCGTGCGGCGTCATGTCGATGTGGAAGACCTCGCACAGGACCAGGATGTCGTCGCCGCCGCGGATCGGGTCCGGACACGAGAACACCGGCTTCAGCACCCGGTCGGAGGCGTGCCCCTCGGCCTGGTTGGTGCTCGACCCGTCGAAGCCCCATACGGGCAGATCCGCCACACCCTGCGTGGGACCGCCGGCCATGATCTTCGTCTTGGAGCGAAGCTTCGCGGTCGGCTCGGTGCCGTCGATCCAGATGTACTCAGCCTTGAACGTCACGGACGCCATCCTTTGCGGGTGCTGCGGTCGATGCTGCGCAGCTTCGCAATACGCGATTTCCCGGCCGTTGCCCGAGTGTGAACCCCGCGTTACCGAGGTTTCCCCGGGGTGTCGGACGCCTGGTGCGCCCCGCACCGGGCCGTCCCGCCCCGCGGTGCACTGGATACGTTCCGGGCGCCCGGCCCCGCCCGCACGGGTGCGCACCCCGCGGCCGGGCCGTCCCCGGAGCCCGGCAGACTGGCGGCATGACCACACACGCTTCCTCCGCACCGCCGCTGCGGATCGGCCTCGTCGGGGCGGGCCCCTGGGCCCGTATGACCCACGCCCCCGCCCTCGCCGCGCACCCCGGAGCCGTGCTCGGCGGCGTGTGGGCCCGCCGCCCCGAGGCGGCCCGGGAGCTGGCCGCCGCCCACGGCACCGAGGCGCACACCGGCGACGCGGGCTTCGACGCGCTCCTGGCCGCGAACGACGCGGTGGCCTTCGCCGTGCCGCCGGACGTCCAGGCGCCCCTGGCGGCCCGGGCCGCCGCCGCGGGACGCCACCTGCTGCTGGACAAGCCGGTCTCCACCACGGTCGCCGGGGCGCGCGAGGTCGCCGAGGCGGCCGGGCGCACCGGGGTCGCCTCGGTGGTCTTCTGCACCCTCCGGTTCGCCGCGGGCACGGCGGGCTGGATCGCCGAACAGGCGGCGGCGGGCGGCTGGTTCACGGCCCGCGCGTCCTGGATCGGCGCCCTGTTCGCCCCGGACGCGCCCAGCGAGTTCGGTGCCTCGCCCTGGCGCCGTGAGAAGGGCGGCCTGTGGGACGTGGGCCCGCACGCGCTCTCGGTCCTCATCCCGGTGCTGGGCGACGTGACGGAGGCGGTCGCCGCGCGCGGCCCCGCCGACGCCGTGCATCTGCTGCTCCGGCACACCTCCGGGGCGTCCAGCACGGTGACGCTGGCCCTGGACGCGCCGTCCGGCGCGACCGGCACCGAGGTCGAGTTCCGGGGCGAGGCCGGGGTGTCGTCCCTGCCGGACGGCGGCGGCGACGGCCCCGGAGCCTTCCGGGCGGCCGTGGACGCACTGTCCGAGGCGGTGCGCACGGGGGTGCCGCACCCCTGCGACGTACGGTTCGGGCTGCGCCTCACCGAGATCCTGGCCCAGGCCGAGGCGGGACTGGAGCGCGGCTGACGGCGGCCCCGGGGGAGCGGCCGGGGCCGGGCGGGAGAGGCCCCCGGACGACCTGGGCACGGCCCGGCCGGGCAGCCCGCGCGGGCCGTCCGACCGGGCCGTCCGACCGGTCACCGGCATGGTGCCGTGGACGGCCCCCGGCCCACCTGCACCAGCCGGCCCACCCGCACCAGCCGGCCTGCCCCGATCAGCTGCCGCGCGGGCGTTCCCGCTCAGCGCCCGAGTGCGTCCCGTACCGCCTCGTCCGTCCGCGCCACCACCGCCGTGCCGTCCTGCGCGGTGATGATCGGCCGCTGGATCAGCTTCGGGTGCTCCGCCAGCGCCGCGATCCACCGCTCACGCGCGCCGTCGTCCTTCGGCCACTCCTCGATCCCGAGCTCCTTCGCGTCCGCCTCCCCGGTCCGGGTGATGTCCCACGGCTCCAGGCCGAGACGCCCGAGCACCGTCCGGATCTCGTCGGCCGAGGGCACGTCCTCCAGGTACCGGCGGACGGTGTAGTCGGCGCCCTCGGCGTCCAGCAGACTCACCGCGGCGCGGCACTTGGAACAGGCGGGATTGATCCAGATCTCCATGCGGCCAAGAGTACGGGAACGATCCTCGAAATGGCCTCTGGCCAGGGGCGATTGTCAGTGGGGGGACGTAGAATAGGGGGAGTTCGTGAGGGTTCCACCACCGTGCCGGGAGGTTGCCGATGGCCGTTGCCGCAGTCACGACCGAGTCGCTCCGTCATTCGCCGAGCAGTCCGCTCCACCGTCCGGACCCCGGGCGTCCGTCCTCCGAGCCGCCGCGCAAGAAGCGGCTCCCCGCGGGCAGGCCCCGCGCCTGGTACGTCTCCCACAACCGCCGCCTCAAGGCCATGCGCCTGGCCATCGCCCTGCTCGACACCGGCGTGTACCAGCCGTCCACCGCCGACAACGCCCGGATACGCGCGACCGCAGACCGTCTCGCCCTCCACCGGCCGTCCGACACCACCTGCCGCATGGTCCGTACCCTGATCCGTCTCGACCGCTGACCCCGGCCCCCGTGCCCCCGGTGTCCCGTGCCCACGGGACACCGGGGGCACGGGCGGCCTCCGGCCATGACCCGAACCGGCCAGAAGTGTGACGTGTCACAGACAACACGTCGGTGCTGTGGGAACTTCAACTCTGTTACTCACCAGTTGAGTTATCGGCTGCGTCACCGACGTGCGCGTGGAGAGGGTCGAATGAGCACTCTGCAAGCCATCACGCTCGACCAGGTGGTCGACACGGACCGCTACCCCCTGTCGGACCCCGGAAGCACCGCATCCCGCGCCGTGGTGGCGCGGGCCCGCCGTGAACTGGCCGGTGCCGGCTGCACCGTCCTGCCCGACTTCGTCCGCCCGGCACTGCACGAGGTGCTGCGTCAGGAGTGCGCCGCCCTCGCCCCGCACGCGTACTTCGACGTCGAGACGGTGAACGTCTACAACATCGACGTCGACAGGGAGCTGCCCGAGGACCACCCCGGCCGGCGCACCTTCGAGCGCGGCAACGCGTTCGTCGCCCGTGACCGCGTCCCGGACACCGCCCTCATCAGCAGGCTCTACGCCCACGCGCCGTTCCGGCGCTTCGTCGCGGACTGCTTCGGACTGCCCGCACTGCACGAGCTCGCCGACCCGCTCTCCGGCCTCGTGCTCAACGTCGTCCGGCCGGGCATGGAACACCCCTGGCACTTCGACACCAACGAGTACACGGTCAGCATGCTGACCCAGGAGGCGCAGGACGGCGGCTCCTTCGAGTACTGCCCGAACATCCGGTCCGCCGACGACGAGCGTTTCGACGACGTCCG
Organism: Streptomyces sp. NPDC006296; assembly: GCF_040613235.1. Taxonomy (NCBI): domain Bacteria; kingdom Bacillati; phylum Actinomycetota; class Actinomycetes; order Kitasatosporales; family Streptomycetaceae; genus Streptomyces; species Streptomyces sp. NPDC006296. Next base: position 267,459 of record NZ_JBEXRT010000001.1, read on the forward strand.
GAACGTCCTGGACGGCCGCGGCACACCCCGGCCGGAGCGCCTGCCCCTGCGGCCGGGCGACCTGCAGCTGTTCAAGGGCCGCTACTCGCTGCACCGGGTCAGCCCGGTCCGGGGCGGCCTCGCGCGGCACAGCGCGATCTTCGCCTACAGCGAGCGCCCCGGCGTCATCGGGAGCGTGGCACGCACCCGCCAGCTCTTCGGCCGCGCCCTGCCCGCACACCTGGCCGCCGAGGGCCGGGCCGTCCGGGGTGACGAGCTGCTGGACTAGGACTCCTCCGGCACGGCTCCAGGACCGCCAAGCGCCCCACCGAGGAGAAGCCCCTTGCGTCTCGACGCGTCCGGAAAAGTCACCCTGGACCACATCTACACCGCGCCCGACCCCCGCACCTACTTCCAGGTGCTCCGGCCGCTCGGCTACCGCGTCCCCCAGCTCGCCAAGCCCCGCTTCGCCGAGCTGATCGAGGAGTACCGCGAGACGGAGCGGGTGGCCGTCCCCCATGTGCTGGACATCGGCTGCTCGTACGGGATCAACGCCGCCCTGCTCAAGCACGACACCACCATGGACGAGCTGTACGCGCGCTATGACGGCGGCGGCCCGGCGACCCGCGCCGCACTGCTGGAGCGCGACCGGGACCTCGCACGCTCCCGCCCTCCCGCGCACCCGCTGCACTTCACCGGGCTCGACGCCTCCACCGCCGCCCTCGCCTACGCCCGCGAGGCGGGATTCCTCGACGCCGCCGTGCACGCCGACCTGGAGGCGGACGACCCCACCCCCGCCCAGCGGGAACTGCTCGCCGGGACCGACCTGGTGATCTCGACCGGGTGCATCGGCTACATCACCGGACGCACCCTCACCCGAGTCGTCCGCGCCCAGGACGGCCGCCTGCCCTGGATGGCGCACTTCGTCCTGCGGATGTTCCCGTTCGACCCCGTGGAGGAGGCACTCGCGGAGCTGGGCTACCGGACGGTCCGGGCCGACGGGGTGTTCCGGCAGCGGCGGTTCGCGAGCCCGCAGGAGCGGCGCGGCGTCCTGGACGGCATGGCCGCCGCCGGCATCGACGCGCGCGGGCTGGAGGAGACCGGCTGGCTCTACGCTCAGCTCTACCTCTCCAGGCCGCAGCACGGCTAGGCGTGCCGCGCGGGTCCCGCCCCCGGCACGCATGGATCCCCATCCGCACTCACCGAGAAGAGAGCCGCATTGAACGACCGTCAGGAAGCAGCAGCAGGCGCGGCCTCCGCCCGGGAGGAAAGCCTCCCGCGCGTGCCCCTGCCCACGCTGGAGGCCAGCTGCGAGCGGTTCCTCGCCTGGTCCGCCCCGTTGCTGACCGAGGAGGAGAGGGCGGCGACGGAGGCCGAGGTCACCGCCTTCCTGCGGCCCGGCGGCCCCGGCCGGACCCTGCACGCGGCACTGGAGGAGTACGACGCGACCCCGGGCGTGCACAGCTGGCTCGACACCTTCTGGCCGTACCGCTACCTCGGCCGCCGCGACCGGATCGCCCTCAACGCCAACTTCTTCTTCCTCTTCCGGGACACCGGCGAGGAGCAGCTCGACCGCGCCGCCGGGCTCGTCGCGGGCGCGCTCCACTACAAGCGGCAGCTCGACGAAGGGCTGATCGCCCCGGTCGAACAGCGCGGCGTGCCCCAGTCGATGGTGCAGAACCGGTACCTCTTCTCCACGACCCGCATCCCCGGGGTGCCGCTGGACACCGTGCGCGCCCCCTACGGCGAACAGGACCCCGGCCCCTCCACGGCGCGGCACATCGTCGTCCTCTTCCGGGGCACCGCGTTCCGGCTGGACGTGATCGGACCGGACGGGGTGCCGCACAGCCTCGACGAGATCGAGGCCGGGCTGCGCGCCGTCACCAAGGCGGACGTCCGCACGCCCGAGGAGGACCGGGCCGGCCACCTCACCACCCTGGCGCGCGCCGAGTGGGCGGCCACCCGCGCCTCCCTCGCCGAGGGGCACCCCGGCAACGCCCGGACCCTGGACGACATCGAGACGGCCCTCTTCTGCGTCTGCCTGGAGGACCTCGCACCCGAGGACACCCAGGCCGCCTGCGACGAACTGCTGTACGGCGACCGCGGCAACCGCTGGTTCGACAAGGCCGTCTCCTTCGTCGTCTTCGCGGACGGCCGGGCCGGCATCAACGTCGAGCACTGCGAGCTGGACGGGACGACCGTCCTCAGCTTCACCGACGCGCTGCTCGGCACCCCGCCGGACGAGCACTCCCGCGGATCCGGGGCACGCCCCCAGGGCGAACCGGTGCCGCACCCGCTGACCTTCGCACTGGACGACGCGCTGCGCGCGCAGGTGCGTGCGGCGGCCGGGGCGTTCGCCGCGTACGGCGACGACACCGCGACCCGCACCGTGTCGTTCGAGGACTTCGGCAGCACGGCCGCCAAGGCGCTCGGCGTCTCCCCGGACGCCTTCGTCCAGGCCGCCTACCAGCTGGCCCACCAGCGGGCCAAGGGCCGGCTGGGCGCCACCTACGAGTCGATCGCGACCCGCCAGTACCGCCACGGCCGCACCGAGGCCATGCGCGTGGTCACCCCCGAGACCCCCGCGTTCGTCGCCGCCATGGAGGACCCGGGCGCCGACCGCGACACCCGGCGCGCCGCCTTCCGGGCCGCCGCCGCGGCCCACGTGGCGCGGGCCAGGGAGTGCCAGGCCGGCGAGGCCCCCGAGCAGCACCTCTGGGAGCTGGAGCTCATCCAGCGCCGCCGCGGCGAGGAGCTCGGCGTCACCGAACAGCCCGCCCTCTACCGCTCCCCGGGCTGGCTCGTCATGCGGGACGACTACCTGAGCACCAGCTCGGCGCCGTCCGAGAACATCCAGTACTTCGGCTTCGGCTCCACGAGCAGCACCTGCATCGGCATCGCCTACGTACTGCTCCCCGACCGCTTCAACCTCTACCTGAGCACCCCGCGGGCGGTGGCCGGCCCGATGCACGCCTTCGCCCAGCACCTGCGCGAGGCGGTCGCCGAGCTGCGTGCCCTGCTGACCGACTGACCCGGCACCCACGGCGAAGGCCGCCACCCCCGGACGGTACGGGGTGGCGGCCTTCGTGCGGGGCCCGCGGCCTAGATGTCGAAATACAGCTCGAACTCGTGCGGGTGCGGGCGCAGCTGGATCGGGGCGATCTCGTTGGTGCGCTTGTAGTCGATCCACGTCTCGATCAGGTCGGGCGTGAAGACGCCGCCGGCCTGGAGGTACTCGTGGTCGGCCTCCAGCGCGTCGAGGACCGCCGGGAGGGAGGTCGGGACCTGCTGGACGCCCGCGTGCTCCTCGGGGGCCAGCTCGTAGAGGTCCTTGTCGATCGGCTCCGGCGGCTCGATCTTGTTCTTGACGCCGTCCAGGCCGGCCATCAGCAGCGCCGAGAAGGCGAGGTACGGGTTGGACGACGGGTCCGGGGCGCGGAACTCGACGCGCTTGGCCTTCGGGTTGGAGCCCGTGATCGGGATGCGCATCGCGGCGGACCGGTTGCGCTGCGAGTACACCATGTTGACCGGCGCCTCGAAGCCCGGGACCAGGCGGTGGTAGGAGTTCACCGTCGGGTTGGTGAACGCCAGCAGCGACGGGGCGTGCTTCAGGATGCCGCCGATGTAGTAGCGCGCCACGTCCGAGAGGCCCGCGTAGCCCTGCTCGTCGTAGAACAGCGGGGAGCCGCCGGACCACAGGGACTGGTGGACGTGCATGCCCGAGCCGTTGTCACCGAAGATCGGCTTCGGCATGAAGGTCGCGGTCTTGCCGTTGCGCCAGGCGACGTTCTTCACGATGTACTTGAAGAGCATCAGGTCGTCGGCCGCGGCGAGCAGCGTGTTGAACTTGTAGTTGATCTCGGCCTGGCCGGCGGTGCCGACCTCGTGGTGCTGGCGCTCGACCTGGAGGCCGTTCTTGTCCAGCTCCATGGAGATCTCGGCCCGCAGGTCGGCGAAGTGGTCGACCGGCGGGGTCGGGAAGTAGCCGCCCTTGTAGCGGACCTTGTAACCGCGGTTGTTCTCGACCGCACCGGTGTTCCAGGCGCCGGCCTCGGAGTCGATGTGGTAGAAGCTCTCGTTCGCCGACGTCTGGAAGCGGACGTTGTCGAAGACGTAGAACTCCGCCTCGGGGCCGAAGAACGCCGTGTCGGCGATGCCCGTCGAGGCGAGGTAGGCCTCGGCCTTCTTGGCCACGTTCCGCGGGTCGCGGCTGTACTGCTCGCCGGTGATCGGGTCGTGGATGAAGAAGTTGATGTTCACGGTCTTGTCGCGGCGGAACGGGTCGACACGGGCCGTCGACAGGTCGGCGCGCAGCGCCATGTCCGACTCGTGGATCGCCTGGAAGCCGCGGATCGACGAGCCGTCGAATGCCAGTTCCTCGGCCGGGTCGAAGGACGCCGCCGGGATCGTGAAGTGCTGCATCACACCCGGCAGGTCGCAGAACCGGACGTCGACGAACTTGACGTCGTTGTCGGCGATGTACTTCTGGACTTCGTCGGCGTTCTGGAACATCCAACTCCTCCTACTCCCGACCCGGGAAAGGGCGGGGTTGCAGCTCGTCCGTGCGGCCAGTGCGGTGGCACACGCTGGGCCCGACCATAGGCAGACGGGATTTCTCCAGCATGACCCATTTGTTTCGCACAAGTTAACCAGCCCGGTTCCGGGCGGCATCTCGGCGACGTGTTCCGTGCCCCGCCCGGCCGGGTGCAAACGTGGGCGCAGTACCGTGGACGGGTGGACAACAGGCAAGCAATCGGATCGTGGCTCTCGGGGCCGCGCGCGGCGGCCGAGGAGATGGGCGCCGACTTCGGCCACCGGGGCGAGCGCCTCGGTCTGCCCCCGGAGGGCCCGGGATCCGTGGCCCCGCTCGGCCGGCGTTTCGGGGCGCTCTTCATCGACTGGGCCGTGAGCATGCTGATCGCATACGGGCTCCTCGCGCGCGGTGACCAGCAGGCCGCGGGGAACTGGGCGCTCGGCGTCTTCCTCGTCATGAGCCTGCTGACGGTCGGAACTCTGGGTTCCACCCCGGGCAAGCGGATCCTCGGGCTGCGGGTCATCGCCGAGGACGGCGGACGCCTCGGTGTCGTCCGGGTCGTCCTGCGGACCGTGCTCCTCCTCCTGGTGATCCCAGCCGTCGTCTGGGACCGGGACAGCCGCGGCCTGCACGACCGGCTCGCCCGCGCCGTCCAGGTCCGCACCTGACGGACGGCCCGACGGCCCCTGGACAGCGCCCCGGAACAGGAGAGCGGCCCCGGACGACGTGATCGTCCGGGGCCGCTCCTCGCACGGGTGCTCGGTCAGCGCATCTTTCCGCCGCGCGGCATCCGCATGCCCTTCGGCATGGGGCCCTTCGGCAGCGGCATGTTGCTCATCAGGTCGCCCATCGCGCGCAGCCGGTCGTTGGCCGCGGTCACCTGCGGGCCGGTCAGGACGCGCGGGAGCTTCAGCATGGTGGTGCGCACCTTCTTCAGCGGCACCTGGCCCTCGCCGTCACCGACGATGATGTCGTGCACCGGCACGTCCACCACGATGCGGGCCATCCGCCTCTTCTCGGCGGCCAGCAGGCCCTTCACCCGGTTCGGGTTGCCCTCGGCCACCAGCACGATGCCCGCCTTGCCGACCGCCCGGTGGACGACGTCCTGGCTGCGGTTCATCGCGACGGCCGGGGTGGTGGTCCACCCGCGGCCCACCCGGTCCAGCACCGCCGCGGCCGCGCCGGGCTGCCCCTCCATCTGACCGAAGGCCGCGCGCTCGGCACGCCGTCCGAAGATGATCGCCATCGCGAGGAAGGCCAGGACGAAGCCCAGGATTCCCGCGTAGACAGGGTGACCGATCAGGAAACCGATGGCGAGGAGGACACCGAAGGTGATGATTCCCACACCCGCGACGACCAGACCCACCTTGGGGTCCGTCCGCCTGGTCATCTTGTAGGTCAGGGCGATCTGCTTGAGCCGCCCCGCGTTCTCGGCGCTGTCCGCGCCTTCCGTGTTTGCCTTCCTCGCCATGGAGCGAAGTTTACGTGGCGCGGGAGCGACCTAGGAACGGTGGTCGGCCACGGCCCTCAGTACGTGCTCCGCCTCGACGCGGTCCTGGGCCCTGCGGCGGTCCTCCAGGACCGCCGTCCAGGCGTTGCGGCGGGCGGTGCGCTGGCCGCTGCCCATCAGCAGCGACTCGACGGCACGGAGTGCCGTGGTGACGGTGGGCATGGTGGTGGCTCGTACCGGTGCGGCGTGCATCGTGGATGTTCCCCCTCGGAGCGGATGCGCGCGTCCGGCGCGCACTGAGTAGCGGGAAGCAGTGACGGCGGTGGCCGTGGGAGCCACCGCGTGTGTACCTAGGGTCACTGCTCGGTGTTACCAGTGCATGACCGGTCGGTCAAACACCAATGAAACCCTGATTTCGGCGCCGCGCACGCCGACGCGGCCCATACGGGCCCCCTACCTGCGAAGGGGCGTACGGACCGCGTCGCTGCGGCTATTACTGTTCAGTAACCTCTTGTGTGCCGATTCACACGGCGGACGCGCTCGCGGCGGTCGCGCCGCGCCGCTCCATCGCCTGCTGGAACAGGCGGCCGGCGCGGTACGAGGAACGCACCAGCGGCCCCGACATGACACCGGAGTAACCGATCGCGTCGGCCTCGTCCTTCAGCTCCACGAACTCGTGCGGCTTCACCCAGCGCTCGACCGGGTGGTGCCGCGGCGAGGGCCGGAGGTACTGCGTGATCGTGATGAGCTCGCACCCCGCGTCGTACAGGTCCTGGAGCGCCTCGCTGACCTCCTCGCGGGTCTCGCCCATGCCGAGGATCAGGTTGGACTTCGTCACCAGACCGGCCTCACGGGCCCGGGTGATGACCTCCAGGGAGCGCTCGTAACGGAAGCCGGGCCGGATCCGCTTGAAGATCCTGGGGACCGTCTCGACGTTGTGCGCGAGCACCTGGGGGCGGGAGGAGAACACCTCGGCGAGCTGCGCGGGCTCCGCGTTGAAGTCGGGGATGAGCAGCTCCACCTTCGTGGCGCCGCTCTCCCGCTCCGCGGTCTGGGCGTGGATCTGCCGCACGGTCTCCGCGTACAGCCATGCGCCGCCGTCGTCCAGGTCGTCGCGCGCGACGCCGGTGATCGTGGCGTAGTTCAGGTCCATCGTGACGACGGACTCGCCGACGCGGCGGGGCTCGTCGCGGTCCAGCGCCTGCGGCTTGCCCGTGTCGATCTGGCAGAAGTCGCAGCGCCGGGTGCACTGGTCGCCGCCGATGAGGAACGTCGCCTCGCGGTCCTCCCAGCACTCGTAGATGTTCGGGCAGCCGGCCTCCTGGCACACGGTGTGCAGCCCCTCGCTCTTCACGAGCGCCTGCATCTTCGTGTACTCGGGGCCCATCTTCGCCCGGGTTTTGATCCACTCGGGCTTGCGCTCGATGGGGGTCTGGCTGTTTCGGACCTCCAGGCGCAGCATCTTGCGCCCGTCGGGTGCGACACCGGACACTCCGGCACCCCTTTGCTTTCGCTGCATTGGATTCTTCGGCGAACACCAGGGTACGCCCGTGGTTAGAACGGTCTCACCTATGCCCAACCTGTGGCAGGCGGGCCCTATTCCGGGGCCCGCGCGGGCGCCTCAGGCCGTCGCGGCGGCCCGCGGGGGCTCCGGGGCGCCGACGGCACGCGGTGCCAGGTCGGCGTGCTCCAGCACGTCCCGCAGGTGCTTCTCGACGACCGGGAGGACCTCCCCGACCGTGATCTCCCGGCCCCGCTCGTACGACAGCGAGGTCACCCCGGCGTCCCGGATGCCGCACGGCACGATCCTGTCGAACCAGGTGTTGTCAGGATTCACGTTGAGGGCGAAGCCGTGCATCGTCACGCCCTTGGCCACCCGGATGCCGATCGCCGCCAGCTTGCGGTCCTCGCGGCGCTGGCCCGCGTTGGACGGCGCGTACTCGGGGCCGTTCAGCCGCGGGTCGAACTCCTCGTCGTGCAGCCGGGGATCGAAGTCCAGCGCGAGCCCTCCGAGGGCGGGACGCTCCGCGACCGGGTCGCCGAGGACCCAGACGCCGCTGCGGCCCTCGACCCGGGTGGTCTCCACGCCGAACTCGGCGGCCGTGCGGATCAGCGCGTCCTCCAGACGGCGGACGTGGGCGACCACGTCGACCGGGCGGGGCAGCTTCATGATCGGGTAGCCGACCAGCTGTCCCGGGCCGTGCCAGGTGATCTTCCCGCCGCGGTCGACGTCGACGACGGGGGTGCCGTCCAGCGGCCGCTCGGCCTGCGTGGTCCGCCGGCCCGCCGTGTAGACGGGCGGGTGCTCCAGCAGCAGGCAGGTGTCCGGGACGGTGTCCTCGAACCGGGCGGCGTGCACCTCGCGCTGCTTCTGCCACGCCTCCTGGTAGTCGACCGCTTCCTCGCCGAGACCGAGACGGACGAACCGCAGCTCACTCACTCGGGTGCCTTCCTGTTCGCGGCGCCGCGGAGGCCGGGGGAGTCCCGGAGCCACGTCGCCATGCACTGATGTGCGCCCCCGGCCACTGTACGACCGTTCGGGGGTACGGGGTCCGGCAGGTGGTGCGCGGGCCGATTTCGTCAGCGATCCGACAATCCTCACACGATCGGATGAACGCGGAGCGAAGCCCCTCGGGACCCCTGTCGCGGCCGTTAAGTTCGCGCCGTTCCATAACGGGCTCGCCCGCTCCCTCGTGGGGGAGCCCGTGAGGGCCGCCCGCCCGGCGCCGAAGGCAGGAGACCTTACAGCTGATGTCGGAACGACCTCCGCAGCGCACCCCGAACCGGCGGCTCGCTGCCCTCATCGCGGAGGCCGGGTTCTCGCATGCGGGCCTGGCCCGCCGTGTGGACCAGCTCGGCCTCGAACACGGGCTGGATCTGCGGTACGACAAGACCTCGGTCACCCGCTGGCTGCGCGGCCAGCAGCCCCGGGGCACCACCCCCGCGCTGATCGCCGAGGTCTTCACCAGGCGGCTCGGGCGCCGGCTCTCCGCCCAGGACCTCGGCCTGGACGCGTGCGCGCCCGTCTACGCCGGGCTGGAGTTCGCGGCCACGCCCACCGAGGCCGTCGACATCGTCAGCGGGCTGTGGCGCAAGGACACGGGCAGCCACGCGGAGCTGCGCAAGATCGCCTTCACGCCCGCCGGGCTGGTCGTTCCCAGCCGGGACTGGCTGATCGGGCGGGCCGACGAGTGGTCCGGCCGTGCCGAGCCGCCGGACCGGGCGGGCGCCGCCGTCGGCCTGCCCGCCCCGCGCACACCCGCCGAGGCCCACGGGGCCCGGCCCCCGCAGGGACCCCACCCGGCCGCCCACGGGACCGGCACCCTGCAGGCGCCCGGACCGGCCGCGCATGCCCCGCGGGCCGCGGGGCAGCGCGGCCCCGGCTCCGTCCGCCCGCCCGCTCCCGCGCCGCCGGCGCTGCCGTCCCCGGCGGTCCCGCGCCAGCGGCAGACCGAGCGGGGCGCGGGCCAGCGGGTCGGCAGCGGCGACGTCGCCGCCCTGCGGTCGGTGGGCGAGCTCTTCCGGACGCTGGACAACGCCTACGGCGGCGGCCACGCCCGGCAGGCCCTCGTCCGCTACCTCGAACACGAGGCCGAGCCCATGCTCCGCGGCAGCTACGGCGAGGCCATCGGCCGCAGGCTGTTCTCCGCCGCGGCCGATCTGACCCGGCTGGCGGGCTGGACCTCGTACGACATCGCGGCGCACGGCCTCGCCCAGCGCTACTTCGTCCAGGCGCTGCGGCTCGCCCAGGCCGCGGGGGACCGGGCCTACGGCGCCTTCGTCCTGGTCACGATGAGCCGGCAGGCGGTGTACCTCGGGCACGGCAGGGAGGCCGTCCAGCTCGCGCGCGTCGCCCAGCAGGGCATCGGACCGTCCGCACCGCCCGTCGTCCTGGCGCTGCTGCACTCGGCCGAGGCGCGCGGACACGGCGTCCTCGGCGAGAGCAGGGCCTGCGTCGCCGCGCTCGTCCGCGCCGAACGCGCCCTGGGGATCTCCCGGCCCGGGGACGACGTCCCGCACTGGGCCGGCTACTTCGACGAGGCCCAGCTCGCCGACGAGTTCGGCCACTGCCACCGCGATCTGCAGCAGTACCGGGTCGCCGCCCAGCACGCCGAACGCTCCCTCCAGCTGCGCGCACCCGCATACGCCCGGAGCAGGCTGTTCTGCCGGGTGGTGCTCGCCTCCGCCCGGCTCGGGCTCGGCGAGCTGGACCAGGCCTGCCGGCTGGGCGCCGAGGCGGCCCAGCAGGCGGCCGAGATGCGGTCGGTGCGCGCGACGGAGTACGTACGCGACTTCGAGCGCCGCCTGGAGCCCTACCGGGACGCCGCCGCCGTGCGCGGATACCGCGAACGGGTCGCCGCCCTGGGCTGACCCGGGGGCCGGGAGCGGGACCGGCCGCGCCCGGAGCGTCCGGACCCGCCGGAGCGTGCCGTACGCCCCGGGCACGCCGGACCCGCCGGACCCCGGACCCGGCGGACCCGCCGGCCCGGCGTGTCCCGGGGCGGCGGGCCGGCGGGCCTACGCGGCCGCGGGCAGCTCCGGACCGTCCTCCTGCGGCCGGTGCACTCCCAGGTCGCCCATGATCGCCGAGGCGGCACGCCTCCCCGAGTGCAGCGCGCCCCGGACGGTGCTGGTGTCGCGGTGGTCGCCGCACACGTACAGCCCGGCGAGCAGCCGGACCGGCCGCTCGGGATCGTGCGGCGGTGACATGGCGGGCACCGCCTCGGCGGTGTGGTGGGCGGCCAGCAGCTCCCAGTCGCCGGTCGGGGTGCCGTACAGCGCGGCGAGGTGCGTGCGCACCGTGCTGTCGAGGTCCGGCGGCGGGGGACCGAGCACCGTCGACGTGATCAGGGCCCGGCCGTGCGGTGCGCGCGAGGGGTCCACCTCGCTCATCACGGCCGTGTGGGCCACCGGACCCGAGCGGTCCGCGTCCAGCAGCAGCCGGGCTCCCGTCGGCGGTGCCTGGGCGGCGGTGTGGTGCAGCACCGTCACCGGGTGGAAGGCGGGTGTCCGCAGCCCCGGCAGCAGCTCCGCCGCCGCTCCCGCCCCGGTGGCCAGCAGGAGGGACCTGCAGCTGAGTTCGCCGTGCTCCTCGGTCCGTACGGACGTGGTGTCGGCGGCCGTCACGTGCACCCCGGTGCGCACGGTCCCGGGCGGCAGGGCGGCGGCCAGCAGCCCGGGCAGCGTCGCGGATCCCCCCGAGGGGACGCACAGCCGGCCCCGCGCGTAGTCCCGCAGGGCCAGGTCGGCCATCCGGCTCGACGTCGTGAGCCCGGGGTCCCCGAGCAGCGCCGACAGCAGGGGTTGCAGGAAGCCGCCGACGACCCGGGGCGAGAGGCCGCGCGTCGACAGGGCGTCCAGCGCGGCCCGGTCGGGCCGGGCCAGGATCCGGGACGCGGGCGTGGCGGCCAGGCGCGCCAGCCAGGCCCCGAGCCTGGCCTGTTCGATCGCCCCGCCGAGGGGCGCGTCAGGGGCGCTCGGTCGGGAGCGCGCCGCGCGAAGTGCGCCCCGGGTGCTCCGTATGTCTCCGGAGCGGTACCGCCGCCCCCCGCTGTGGACGAGCACCCCGGGGGCGAAGTCCCGCAGGGCCAGCCCGTCGAGGCCCGGGGCCCTGCTCAGCCCCGGATACCCGGAACCGAGCAGCGGTCCCAGCCGGTCGAGCCGGAAGCCGTCCAGTTCGTCGGTGGCCATCCGGCCGCCCACCCGGTCGGCGGCCTCCAGGACGGTGACCTGGACTCCTGCGCGGACCAGCTGGTGGGCCGCGGACAGGCCGGCCGTCCCGGCTCCGATGATGACCACATCCGCGTGGTCCGATGTCTGTGCCCTCAGCACGTGCCCCTCCCCGTGTCGGTGCGGCTGCTGGGTGGCTACTGCCCCCGACAGGCCCCGGGAACGCCCGGATTCGGGTAGAGGCTAGGAGGGTGGCCGGGAGCGGCGCAGACGCGCGCACCCCGGGCACCGGTGCACGGGGTCGCACGGAGGCCCGGAGGACGGCTCCGGGCAGGCCGGGAGGTGATCAGCGCAGCGCGGCGCGGATGGCGTCGTCGACGCCGGGAAAGGCGAACACGAAGCCCGAATCCAGAAGTTGGCCGGGCAGCACCCGCTGGCTGGACAGGACGTCCCCGGCGAAGTCGCCCAGCGCCAGCCGGAGCGCGGGCGCCGGGGCGGTGAACAGCGTCGGGCGCCGCAGCACCCGGCCCATGGCGGCCGTCACCTCGCTGTTCGTCACGGGGGAGGGGCCCGTCAGATTCACCGGGCCGGACAGCGTCTCGGTGTCCAGGATGTGCCGCAGGGCCGCGACGTGGTCGTGCAGCGCGATGAAGCTCCAGTACTGCCGGCCGTTCCCCATCCGTCCGCCGAGCCCCGCCTTGAACAGCGGGAACAGACGCCCCCAGGCCCCGCCCTCCCGGGACACGACCAGACCGGTCCGCACGTGGACCGTCCGCACGCCCGCCTCCTCGGCGGGCGCCGTCGCGTCCTCCCACTCCACGCACACCGACGGCAGGAAACCCTCGCCGGGCGGAGCGCTCTCGTCGACCGCGCGGTCGCCGGTGTCGCCGTAGAAGCCGATCGCGGAGCCGGACAGCAGGACCTTCGGCGGCGTGTCGAGGGAGGCGAGCGCCTCGGCCACGGCCGCCGTGCCCAGCACCCGGCTGTCGCGGATCTCCCGCTTGTAGGCCTCCGTCCACCGGTGGTCACCCACCCCGGCGCCCGCCAGGTGGACGACCGCGTCGCAGCCGACCAGGCCCGCCACGTCGACGTACTGGCGCCCCGGGTCCCACTCCACCTCGTCGCCCGCGGCGGCGGGGCGGCGCACCAGGCGCACCACCTCGTGCCCGTCGGAACGCAGCGAGCGCACCAGCGCCGCTCCGATGAGGCCGGTCGATCCGGTGACGGCGATTCGGGAACGCAGCATGCGGTCCATCCTGCCCCATGCGTGCCCGCTCACGCGGGAGAGGAGCGCCGGGGGGGGAGGCCCGGAACACGCATGGCACAGTGGCACCGGTGTCCACACCCCGGTTCCGTTCCCTGCGCCCCGTCCGCCACGCCGTTCCCGGCGACGGGACCGCGCTCGGGGAACTCGACCGGGCCGCCTGGTCGACCCTCCACTCCGTGCAGCCGAGACCGCAGCCGCCGTACGAGCCCTTCTTCGACGACCGGCACCCGCCCGGCGACTTCCTGGTCGCCGACGCGGTCACCGGCACCGGCGAGGTGCGCCCGGCCGGCTACCTGCGGCTCGCCCGCCCCACCCCGCTCGCCTGCAACGCCCACGTCCGCCAGATACAGGGCCTCGCCGTCGCGGACTGGGCACGGCGCCGGGGCGTCGCCCGCACCCTGCTGCGGGCCTCCGTGGCCGAGGCGCGCCGTCTGGGCGCCGGGCGGCTCACCCTGCGCGTACTCGGCCACAACACCGCCGCGCGGGCCCTCTACGCGGCCGAGGGCTTCGCCGTCGAGGGCGTGCTGCCGGGCGAGTTCTTCCTGGGCGGGCGGTACGTCGACGACGTCCTGATGGGCCGTTCGCTGACCGCCTGACCCCCCGGGCGCGCCGGAGGGCACCCGGCGGTCCCGGGCCGCGGGAGTCAGACCGGCCCGAAGCGTTCCCAGAGCGCCGGGAAGCGCTCCGCCAGCGCCGTGTCGTCGTCGACGCCGAAGGGCGTGCCCGCGGGCTCCGCGGCCTGGGGCGGCAGCCCCAGATCGGGTGCGACCACGCCGGTCAGCTGCTCGTAGGCCTCGTCGGCGGCGTAACCGAGGTCCTCGCCGTCCCCGTCGGCCTCCTCGTCGAAGTCCTCCAGCAGCTCGGCGAGCGCGTCCGGGTCGTGCACCGCACCCTCGAAGACCTCCCGGCCCTGGGCGATCAGCCAGCAGCGGAAGTAGTCGAACGCGTCGTCGCTCGCCCCGCCGAGCAGCACGGCCGCCGCGCCCCACAGGTCCCAGCGGTACGCGCGGTTGTACCGCGCCTCGAAGTGCCGGGCGAAGTCCAGCACGGAGTCCGGGTCGAGCCGCACCAGCCGCTCGACGAGCAGGTCGGCGTGGTCCTCGGGGTCGCCTCCGGCGGCCGCGCGGGTGCTGTCGACGATCTCCCAGAACTCCGTCTCGTCCATCACGGGTCCAGCATCTGCCCCGGCGGCGGGCGACGCACGCCCAGACACCGAAATGAAGCCTTCGGCCTCACGTACGGGGTCCCTCAGCGGTAGAGCTCGCGCAGCCGTTCGGCCGTGTCGGCAAAGCGTTCGCGCAGGGTGGCGGGGGCCAGGACCTCCGCTTCGGCCCCGAGGGCCAGCAGCTGGCTGTACGCGACCTCCTCGGACTCGACCGGCAGCACCACCGTCCGCAGCCCGTCGGCGTCCGGCTCCGCGGTCCCGGCCAGCGCCTCGTCGGCGGCGGCCCGGTCCACGACGTGCGGCAGCAGCCGCACCCCCCGCTCCGAGAGCCGTACGGTCACCTCCGCGCGCAGGATCGACCGGGCGAACTGCGCGGCCCGCTCCGCCCAGAAGCCCGGCAGGTCGAAGCCCTCGTCCCGCGCGAAGCGGCTCTCCGAGACGGCGACGCCGGCGAACCGGTCGATCCGGTACACCCGGAAGTCGTCCCCGGCCCGCGCGCAGAGGTACCAGACGCCCGCCTTCAGGACGAGCCCGTACGGGGCGAGCTCCCGCTCCACCTCGTCCGAAGGGCTCCGGCGGTACCGGGCGCGGACCAGCCGGTCGTCCCAGACGGCCTCCGCGACGGCGGGCAGCAGCTCGGGGGTGACCGGGTCCTGGTACCAGCCGGGGGCGTCCAGGTGGAAGCGCTGCGCGGCGGTGTGCGAGGCGTCCCTGAGCGAGGGGAGCAGGGCCGCCGAGACCTTCAGCCGGGCGGCCGAGGCCGCGTCGTCCAGGCCCATCTCGCGCAGCGCGGACGGCAGTCCGGACAGGAAGAGCGCCTCGGCCTCGTGGCGGGCCAGCCCGGTGAGCCGCGTCCGGTAGCCGCCCACGAGGCGGTAGCCGCCGGTCCGGCCGCGGTCGGCGTACACCGGGACCCCGGCCTCGGAGAGCGCCTGGGCGTCCCGGGTCACGGTGCGCGCCGACACCTCCAGCTCCCGCGCCAGTTCGGCGGCGGTCATGGAGGGCCGGGACTGCAGGAGCAGCACCATCTTGATCAGCCGGGCAGCACGCATGGACCCCATTGTGGGGCGGACCCGCACGCACCACGGGGGCGGGTACCGGGCCGCCCGGTACCCGCCCCCGTGCCGGGACTCACATCCCGTACTTCTCCCGGGCCTCCTTGACCTTCGAGACCGGGATCTCGCCGCGGCGCGCCAGCTGGGCCAGCGCGGCGACGGTGACGGACTGCGGGTCGACACCGAAGTGGCGGCGGGCGCCCTCGCGGGTGTCGGAGAGGCCGAAGCCGTCCGTGCCGAGCGAGGACCAGTCCTGCTCCACCCACTGGCCGATCTGGTCCGGGACCGCGCGCATCCAGTCGCTGACCGCGAGGACCGGGCCCGGCGCACCCGACAGCGCCTGGGTCACGTACGGCACCCGCTCCTCGCCGCGCAGCAGCGCCTCGTCCGACTCCAGCGCGTCGCGGCGCAGCTCGCCCCACGAGGTGGCGGACCACACGTCGGCCGTGACGCCCCAGTCGGCGGCGAGCAGCTCCTGTGCCTCCAGCACCCAGTGGATCGCCGTGCCGGAGCCCAGCAGCTGGATCCGGGGGGCGTCCGCCGCGGCGGGGGTGCCCTCCTTGAAGCGGTACAGGCCCTTGACGATGCCCTCCTCGACGCCCTCCGGCATCGCGGGCTGCTGCTTCGGCTCGTTGTAGACCGTCAGGTAGTAGAAGACGTCCGAGTCCTCGCCGGGGGCGGCCTGGCCGTACATCCGCCGCAGGCCGTCCTTGACGATCACCGCGATCTCGTACGCGAACGCCGGGTCGTAGTTGAGCGACGCGGGGTTCGTGGACGCGATCAGGTGGGAGTGGCCGTCCGCGTGCTGGAGGCCCTCACCCGTCAGGGTCGTCCGTCCGGCGGTGGCGCCGACGATGAAGCCCTTGCCGAGCTGGTCGGCGAGCTGCCACATCTGGTCGCCGGTCCGCTGCCAGCCGAACATCGAGTAGAAGATGTAGAAGGGGATCATCGTCTCGCCGTGTGTCGCGTACGACGAGGCGGCGGCGATGAAGTCGGCCATGGCCCCGGCCTCGGTGATCCCCTCGTTGAGGATCTGGCCGTCCTTGGCCTCCTTGTAGTACATCAGCTGGTCGCGGTCGACCGGCTCGTACGTCTGGCCGAGCGGCGAGTAGATGCCTGCCGAGGGGAACAGCGACTCCATACCGAAGGTACGGGCCTCGTCCGGGACGATCGGGACCCAGCGCCTGCCGGTCTCCTTGTCCCGCATCAGGTCCTTCACCAGGCGGACGAACGCCATGGTGGTCGCCATCTCCTGCTTGCCCGACCCCTTGTACAGGGCCTTGAAGGCGCGCTCCTCGGGTTGCGGCAGCGGAGCGGAGGCGTGCATCCGGCGGGCCGGAGCGGGACCGCCGAGGGCGGCGCGGCGCTCCTGGAGGTAGCGGACCTCGGGGGAGTCGGCGCCGGGGTGGCCGTAGGGGACCAGCCCGTCCTCGAAGGCGCTGTCCGGGATCGGGAGGCCGAGCAGCTCGCGCATGCCCTTGAACTCGTCGGTCGACAGCTTCTTCATCTGGTGGTTGGCGTTCTTGGACTCGAAGCCCTTGCCGAGCGTGTAGCCCTTGACCGTCTGGGCCAGGATCACGGTCGGCGCGCCCTTGTGCGCCAGCGCGGCGCGGTAGGCCGCGTACACCTTGCGGGCCTCGTGGCCGCCGCGGGAGCTGTAGAAGCACTCGGCGATCTTCGCGTCGCTCAGGAGCTGCGCCAGCGCGACGAGCGCGGGGTCGCTGCCGAAGAAGTGCTCGCGGATGTACGCCACGTCGCGCGTCGCGTACGTCTGGAACTGCGCGTCCGGGACCTCGCGGAGGCGGCGGATCAGCGCGCCCGTGGTGTCCAGCTGGAACAGCTCGTCCCAGGCGTTGCCCCAGAGCGTCTTGACGACGTTCCAGCCGGCCCCGCGGAACGCGCCCTCCAGCTCCTGCACCACACGGAAGTTGGCCCGCACCGGGCCGTCGAGGCGCTGCAGGTTGCAGTTGATGACGAAGGTCAGGTTGTCGAGCTGCTCACGGGCCGCGAGGGCGAGGGCCGCGGTCGACTCGGGCTCGTCCATCTCGCCGTCGCCCAGGAAGGCCCAGACGTGCGAGTTCGACGTGTCCTTGATGCCGCGGTTGGTCAGATAGCGGTTGAAGCGCGCCTGGTAGATCGCCGAGAGGGGGCCGAGGCCCATCGACACCGTGGGGAACTCCCACAGCCAGGGCAGCCGCCGCGGGTGCGGGTAGGAGGGCAGGCCGTCGCCGCCCGACTCCTGGCGGAAGCGGTCGAGCTGCTGCTCGGAGAGGCGGCCGTCGAGGAAGGCGCGGGCGTAGATGCCGGGCGAGGCGTGGCCCTGGATGTAGAGCTGGTCGCCGGAGCCGTCACCTTCCTTGCCGCGGAAGAAGTGGTTGAAGCCGGTCTCGTACAGCCAGGCGGCCGAGGCGAACGTGGCGATGTGACCGCCGACGCCGTACCGGGCTCCCCGGGTCACCATCGCGGCCGCGTTCCAGCGGTTCCACGCGGTGATCTTCGTTTCCATCTCCAGGTCGCCGTCGAACGCGGGCTCGGCGGAGGTGGGGACGGTGTTGACGTAATCGGTCTCCAGCAGCTTGGGCAGCGCGATGCCGGCGCCCTCGGCGTGCTGGAGCGAACGCCGCATCAGGTACGCGGCGCGGTGCGGGCCCGCGGCCTCGGTGACGGCGTCCAGGGAGGCCGCCCACTCGGCGGTCTCCTCGGGGTCGCGGTCCGGGAGCTGGTCGAGCTCGCTCGGAAGCTTTGCTACGGGGTCGGTCATGATCGCCGCCTTCCGGAGTGGAGGGGGGTGGAGAAGGCCCTGACTGGCAGGACAGGGCGATCGGGCCGGTGGGCCCGCGAGTGAACTGTAAGTCGCCGATCGATGATCGATCAAAGGGTGAAGGGCAAAACTTCTCGATATGAAGAAAAGTGGCATGCGGTGCCGCGGAACAGGGCACCCAGTGACGGGACCAAGGGGGGTGAAACGGGCACTGACCTGCACGGTCGAGCGCCCCGCACCGCAGATGGGCGCGGCGGTCCGGCGGTCCTCAGGCGCGCGGCGCGCACCCGAGGACGTGCTCCTTCACCAGGACGGCGATCTGCGGATCCCGCCGCAGGAACGCCTCGATGAGCGCCTCGTGCTCCTCCGCGTACGACTTCTGCACCGTGCCCAGCCACCGGATCGACAGGGCCGTGAACACCTCGATGCCCAGACCCTCCCAGGTGTGCAGCAGCACGGTGTTCCCGGCGGCCCGCACCAGCTCCCGGTGGAAGGCCACCGTGTGCCGCACCTGCGCCTCGCCGTCGGCCAGCCGGTCCGCCTCGTACAGCGCCGCCACGTGCGGGGCGAGCGCCGAGCAGTCCTCGGCGAGCGCCGGGGCCGCCAGCTCCGCCGCCATCTGCTCCAGCCCGGCCCGCACCGGGTAGCTCTCCTCCAGATCGGCCGCGCTGAGACTGCGCACCCGCACGCCCTTGTTGGGCGCCGACTCGATCAGCCGCAGGGTCTCCAGCTCCCGCAGCGCCTCGCGCACGGGTGTCTGGCTGACCTCCAGCTCGGTGGCGATGCGGCGCTCCACGATCCGCTCGCCCGGCTTCCAGCGCCCGCTGACGATCCCCTCCACGATGTGCTCGCGGATCTGCTCGCGCAGCGAGTGGACGACGGGCGGGGTCATGGGGGCTCCTTCGGGGCGAACCGGTGCTGCCTGCGCCGACACGGCGGCCGGAGGTGACCGGCGGTGTCCAAGGGCTGTCCCGTCATCCCTGGCGGGACAGCCCTTAGACAATACGGCGGCGCCCCCGCCCGGAGGGGTTCCGGACGGGGGCGCCGCTGGTGAGGCTGGTTACAGCCGGACGGCTCAGAGGCCGAGCTCGACCTCGAACTCGCCCGCTTCGAGGATCGCCTTGACCGTGGTCAGGTAGCGGGCGGCGTCCGCGCCGTCCACCAGACGGTGGTCGTAGGAGAGCGACAGGTAGGTCATGTCGCGGACGCCGATGACGGTGCCCTCGGCGGTCTCGATGACCGCCGGACGCTTGACCGTGGCACCGATGCCCAGGATGGCTGCCTGGTTCGGCGGCACGATGACCGTGTCGAACAGCGCACCGCGCGAACCGGTGTTGCTGACGGTGAAGGTCGCACCGGACATGTCGTCCGGGGTGAGCCCGCCACCGCGCGCCTTGCCGGCCAGCTCCGCGGTCTTCTTCGCGATACCGGCGATGTTCAGGTCGCCCGCACCCTTGATGACCGGGGTCATCAGACCCTTCTCGGCGTCCACGGCGATGCCGATGTTCTCCGAGTCGAAGTACGTGATGGTGCCCTCGTCCTCGTTGATCCGGGCGTTGACGACCGGGTGGGCCTTCAGCGCCTGGGCCGCCGCCTTCACGAAGAACGGCATCGGGGACAGCTTGACGCCCTCACGGGCGGCGAAGGACTCCTTCGCCTGGTTGCGCAGCTTCATCAGCTTGGTGATGTCGACCTCGAGGACCGAGGTCAGCTGGGCCTGCGAGTGCAGCGCCTTCATCATGTTGTCGCCGATGACCTTGCGCATGCGGGTCATCTTGACCGTCTGACCGCGCAGCGGCGACGCCTCGAGCTTCGGCGCGGCCTTGGCCGCGGGAGCGGCGGCGGCCGGAGCCGGAGCGGCGGCGGCCTTGGCGGCCTCCGCGGCGGCCACCACGTCCTGCTTGCGGATACGGCCGCCGACGCCGGTGCCCTTGACCGAGCCCAGGTCGACGCCGTTCTCGGCGGCGAGCTTGCGGACCAGCGGCGTGACGTACGCGCCGTCGTCACCGGAGGGCGCGGCCGGAGCGGCCGGAGCACCCTGGCCAGTTGCCTGTCGCAGTACACGATCCGGCGCTCTCCGGCTGCGGCTTGCAGC